>NZ_BAAAOA010000017.1:0-150463 GCF_039530085.1 Kocuria aegyptia | reverse complement strand
CCGAGCAGGTGCGGGCCGGGGGCTCCGTCGTCGCGGGACCGCCGGGGTGGCGGGCCCGGCTCAGCGGCCGGTCTCGGTGACGGGCCCGACGTTGTCCACGACCACAGCGGGGAAGCCGTCCTCGTCCGAGGCCCGCAGGTCGACGCGGGCGTTGATGCCCCAGTCGTGGTGGCCGTCCGGGTCGTCGAAGACCTGCACCACGGTCCAGTAGCCCGGCAGCCCCTCGGGCCGCTCGTCGATCCGGATCAGCCCCGGGCCCCTCGACTGGGGGTCCGTGTAGATGTCCTCGTGCTCGGCGAAGTAGGCGTCCATGGCGTCCGCCCACCGGTCCCGGTCCCAGCCGTGCTCGCCGTCCAGGGCGCCCAGGACCTTGTCCTTCTCGTCCGCGAACAGCTCCACGCGCTGGAACAGGGCGTTGCGGACCATGACCCGGAACGCCCGCGGGTTCGACGTGATCGCGGGGGGCTGCTCGTCGATGAGCTCCTCCAGGGTGTCCGCGGAGGTGCCCATGGGGGACTCCTCCCCGGCGGCCAGCTTCTCCCACTCGTCGAGCAGTGAGTTGTCGGTCTGCCGGATGAGCTCGCCCAGCCACTCCACGAGGTCCTCGAGGTCCTCCCGCAGCAGCTCCAGCGGCACGGTCTGGCGCAGCGCCTTGTAGGCGTCGGAGAGGTAGCGCAGCAGGATGCCCTCGGACCGGGCGAGGCCGTAGAACTGCACGTAGTCGCCGAACGTCATGGCGCGCTCGTACATGTCCCGCACCACGGACTTGGGCGTCAGCTCGAACTGGGCCACCCACGGGGCCCCGGTGCGGTAGGTCTCGAACGCCTGGGTCAGCAGCTCCTCCAGCGGCTTGGCGTAGCTGACGTCCTCGAGCTCCTTCATCCGCTCGTCGTAGTCGAGGCCCTCCGCCTTCATCGACGCCACGGCCTCCCCGCGGGCCTTCTTCTCCTGCATGTTCAGCACCTGGCGCGGCTTCTCCAGGGTCGCCTCGATGACGGAGACCACGTCCAGCGCGTAGCCGGGGTCCTCCCGGTCCAGCAGGGTCAGGGCGGCCAGGGCGAACGGGGACAGCGGCTGGTTGAGGGCGAAGTTCTCCTGCAGCTCCACGGTCAGCCGCCAGGTGCGGCCCTCCTCGTCGGGCTCGTCGAGCTTCTCGACCACGCCGGCGGCGCGCAGCTCCTTGAGGATGCCGATGGCCTGCCTGAGGAGGGCGCGCTGCCGCTGCCGCGGCTCGTGGTTGTGGGTCAGCAGGTGCCACGCCGCCAGCACCGGGTCCCCGGGCCGCTGCAGGAGGTTGAGCAGCATCGAGTGGGTCACCGTGAAGGACGACGTCAGCGGCTCGGGCTCGGAGGCGACCAGGGTCTCGAACGTCGGCTTCCCCCAGGACACGAAGCCCTGCGGCGGCTTCTTCTTCACCACCTGCCGCAGCTTCTTCTGGTCGTCGCCGAACTTGGCGTGGGCCTTCTTCATGGCCTTGTTGTTCTCGATGACGTGCTCGGGGGCCTGGACCACCACGGTGCCCGCGGTGTCGTAGCCGGCCCGCCCGGCCCGGCCCGCGATCTGGTGGAACTCGCGGGCGTTGAGCCGGCGGGTGCGCTCGCCGTCGAACTTGGACAGCGCCGTGATGACCACGGTGCGGATGGGCACGTTGATGCCCACCCCCAGGGTGTCGGTGCCGCAGATGACCTTGAGCAGTCCCGTCTGGGCGAGCTGCTCCACGAGCCGGCGGTACTTGGGCAGCATCCCGGCGTGGTGGACGCCGATGCCGTGGCGGACCAGCCGGTTGAGGGTCTTGCCGAAGCCGGCCGCGAAGCGGAACCCGCCGATCAGCTCCCCGATGCGCTCCTTCTCCTCCTTGGTCAGCACGTTGACGGACATCAGGTTCTGCGCCTGGTCCATGGCCTGCAGCTGGGAGAAGTGCACCACGTACACCGGCGCCTGGTTCGTGGCGAGCAGCTCCTCGAGGGCCTCGTGGATGGGGTCCTCGGACCAGTAGTGGTGCAGCGGGATGGGCCGCTCCGCCGAGGAGACCGTCGTCGTCGGGCGGCCCGTGAGCTCGGTGATGCCCTCCTCGAAACGGGAGACGTCCCCCAGGGTGGCGCTCATGAGCAGGAACTGCGCCTGGGGCAGCTCCAGCAGCGGCACCTGCCAGGCCCAGCCGCGCTGGGGGTCGGAGTAGAAGTGGAACTCGTCCATCACCACGGGCCCCACGTCCGCGTCCCGGCCCTCGCGCAGGGCGACGTTGGCGAGGATCTCCGCGGTGCAGCAGATGATGGGGGCGGCGGCGTTGACCGCTGAGTCGCCGGTGACCATGCCGACGTTCTCCGCGCCGAAGATCTCCACGAGCGAGAAGAACTTCTCGGACACGAGCGCCTTGATCGGGGCGGTGTAGTACGAGCGCTGCCCTGCGGCGAGGCCCGCGAAGTGCGCCGCGACCGCCACCGTGGACTTCCCGGACCCGGTGGGGGTCGCGAGGATCACGTTGGACCCGCTCGCGAACTCCAGCACGGCCTCGTCCTGGGCCGGGTAGAGCTCCATGTCCCGGGAGGCGATCCAGCCGAGGAACCCCTCGTAGACCTCGTCCCCGGACAGGGCGTTGGTGGCGTAGTCGCCGCGGTAGTACGGGTGGCCCGGAGTGCCGAGCTCGGGGGACAGGGCTTCGAGAAGTTTCATCGTCCTCCACTGTATCGGGGAGGCGCGCCCCGGTCCGTGCCGGTCCCGGGTCACGGGGGCCCGGGACCGGGCCACTGCGGCGGGGCACTCGCCGGGACGGCCCCGGGTCCAGCAGACTGGGCGCATGACGCACGGCACCGCCCCGCTGCCCTCGGACCTGGCGATCGCCCAGGCCGCCCGGCCGCGCCCCGTGACCGAGATCGCGGCCGCGGCCGGGATCGCCGCCGACCGCCTGGAGCCCTACGGGCGGTTCGTCGCGAAGGTCGACCCGCGCCCGGACGAGGTGTCCACCCCCGAGGAGGCCACCGAGCGCAAGCACGCCCGGGGCGTGCGGTACGTGGTGGTCACGGCGCTGACCCCCACGCCGCTCGGCGAGGGGAAGACGGCCACGGCGGTGGGCCTGGCCCAAGGCATGGCCGCCACCGGCCGCTCCGCCGCCCTGACGCTGCGCCAGCCCTCCATGGGCCCCACGTTCGGCATCAAGGGCGGCGCCGCGGGCGCGGGCTACGCCCAGCTGCTGCCGATGGACAAGCTGAACCTGCACCTGACCGGGGACTTCCACGCCGTGACGGCCGCCCACAACCTGCTGGCGGCCATGATCGACAACCACCTGCACCACGGCAACACCCTGGGCCTGGACGTCCGCTCGATCACCTGGCGGCGGGTCCTCGACGTCAACGACCGGGCGCTGCGCACCGTGGTGGTGGGCCTCGGCGACCACCAGGACGGCGTGCCCCGCCAGACGGGCTTCGACATCACCGCCGCGTCCGAGGTGATGGTGATCCTCTCGCTCGCCACGTCCTTCGCCGACCTGCGCCGCCGCCTGGGCCGGATCGTGGTCGGTTCCACGTACGACGGCGAACCCGTCTCCGCCGAGGACCTCAGGTCCGCCGGGTCCATGGCGGTGCTCCTGCAGGACGCCTTCCAGCCGAACCTGCTGCAGACCCTGGAGGCGACCCCGGCGCTGGTCCACGCCGGGCCGTTCGGCAACATCGCGACCGGCAACTCCTCCGTGGTCGCCGACTACGTGGCCATGGCCCACGCCGACTACGTCATCACCGAGGCGGGGTTCGGCGCGGACATGGGTCTCGAGCGGCTGGTCAACGTCAAGGCCAGGGCCTCGGGCCTGACCCCGGACGCGGCGGTGCTCGTGACCACGGTGCGGGCGCTGAAGACCCACTCCGGCCGCTACACCGTGCGCCCGGGCAAGGCGCTGCCGGCGGAGATGCTCCAGGAGAACCCCGGGGACGTGGAGGCGGGGGCGGCCAACCTGCTCCACCACCTGGCGATCGCCCGGTCCTTCGGGATCTCCCCGGTGGTGGCGATCAACGCGTTCCCCGGCGACCACCCCTCGGAGCACGAGGCGATCCGCCGGATCGCCCGGGCGACCGGGGCCGAGGTGGCCGTGTGCACGGCGGTGTCCGAGGGCGGCGCCGGGGCGGCCGAGCTCGCCGACGCCGTGGCCGCGGCGTGCGAGCACCCGGCCGGGTACACCCCGACCTACGGGCTCACCGAGTCCCTCGAGGACAAGCTCACCGCGGTCGCCACCCGCGTCTACGGCGCGGACGGCCTCGAGATCACCCCGGCCGCGGAGCACCAGCTGGCCCGCTACGAGGAACTGGGCTACGGAGGGCTGCCGGTCGTCATCGCCAAGACACACCTGTCCACCACCGCGGACCCCGCCCGCAAGGGCGCGCCCACCGGGTGGTCCCTGCCGGTCCGCGAGCTGCGCGCCGCCGTGGGCGCCGGTTACCTCTACGCGATCTGCGGGACGATGCGCACCATGCCGGGGCTGGGCACCTCCCCGGCGGCCGAGCGGATCGGCGTCGACGACGACGGGCGCGTCACCGGCCTGTTCTGACACGCGCCCTTCTCCGGCGCTGGCTCCGCCCGGCGCAGGACGTCTCCGGCCCACGGCCCCTCCGGCCCACGCCCCTCCGGCCCACGCCTCCTTCGCCCCACGCCTCTCCCGGGCGCACGGGCCGCCGGCTCACCGGCGGCCCAGCAGCTCCTCACCGGGCCCGTACCGCCGCAGCATGGTCTCCGAGGGCGCCCACCACAGGACGGCCGCCCAGCCGTAGGCCGCCCCGGCCACGGCCGGCAGGTCGGCCCAAAGCCACCCGGGACCGCCCGTCCAGGTCCACAGCACCCAGGCCGCGGCGCCCCCGAGCGCCGCCGCGGCCACCGCGACGACGAGGGCCCAGGCGGGCCGCACCCATCCCGCCAGGAGCAGGACACCGGCCAGGAGCAGCGCCAGGGCCAGCGCGGCGGCCCGCGCTGCGGCGCCGTCCGGCACGAGGCCCGGCAGCCCCGCCAGGGCGGCCCCGGACCAGACCGCCACCGCCGCCACCACCACGAGGGCAGCACGGGCGACCTCGTCGGGACCCCTGCGCGGCGCGCGCAGCGCCACGGTCCCGGCCAGGCGCTCCAGCACGAGCGCCGCGAGCACCAGCAGCAGGGCCGCGGCGCCGCGCCCGGACGGCACGGCGGAGCAGAGCGGGAGCAGCAGGGACAGCGCCGCCGCCCCCGCCAGGGCGGCCCGCCGCAGCGCGCCGCGGCGGGCGGCGGCGACCTCTTCCGCGGTGACCCGCGGAAGAGCGGAGGCCGCGGACGAGGAACCGGTCCCGGGCGGCGGCCGGATCCCGGCGGCGTCACGGACGGCCGCCCACCGCAGCAGCGCCCGCCGCCCCGTCCGCAGGAGGGACAGCACCAGCGCGGCGGAACCGGCCGCGAGCAGCGCAGCACCGGGCCACGACCAGGCCCGACCGTCCGGGCCGAGCGGACCCGTGGCCGCCCACAGCCCGGCCGCCAGCGCGACGGCGACGAGGGCGGCGCGCACGGGGGTCACCACGGCGGGCGCCAGCACGAGCGCGGGCTGGAGCACCAGCAGCACCAGCTCCCAGACGGGGCGGGGCAGGTCCGGGGTGCCCGCCAGGGCCCGTCCCAGCACCCGCACCCCGCGCGAGGCCAGCGAGAGGCGGTGGCCCGGGGCCAGGCGGTCCAGGCCGTCGGCGCTCGCACCGACCGCCGCCCGGCCGCTCCCGGCCGAGCCGTGGCCGACGTCCCGCAGCAGGGCGTCCTGCAGGGCCGCGACGGCGGGATCGTCGGTCGTGGTGCTCCCGGCCGGGGCGGCGCCGGCCGGGGCAGCACCGGCCGGGCCGGACGAGGCCGCCGCCGGTGGCGCCGGCAGTGCGCGCAGGAACCCGGCGACGCCGGCCGCCGCGTCGAGACGGCCCCACCACCAGTCGTTGGCCCGCCAGTCCCCGGCCAGGAAGCCCCGGAAGTTCAGCAGCCCGGCGCCGGCCAGCTTGGCGCTCGCCGGCACCCGGTCGCCGCCGAGCAGCCGGGCGAGCTCCTTGATCCCGGCGTCCGGCGCGTCGAGCGCCTGCTGGAGGCGGTCACGGGCGAGCGAGGCCCGGAGGGCGGGGAACGCGGCCGGCGCCGCGGGCGCCTGGTCCCCGCGGATCTCTCCGTAGGCCACCCGGGACACCGCGGTGGGCATCCCGGCCGCGGCCAGCAACGGAGGCAGGTCCACGGCGGTCGGCGCGGTGTCCCCGGCGGGGATCCTCGACCAGGGGGACGCCTCCCAGGCCGCACGCCGCGCCGCCGTGCCGGGACGGTCGGCGTCCAGGTGCCCGTCCACCGCGGCGTGCAGGCTCCGCAGCCCGTCGACGACCGCGTCCAGCTCGGCCCAGGAGGCGGCCGTCGGCCGGTGCTCCGGGCCGTCCGCGCCCAGCCAGGGGTCGATGACGTCCGTGAGCGGTGCCGCCGGATCCGCTCCGGCGGCCAGCACGGCCTGGAACCGCCGGTCGCGCTCGTGGCGGGCGACCGTCAGCACCCGGTAGGCGCGCTCGCGGGCGAGGGCCCTGTCGAAGCCGCCGCCCGGAGCGTCCGGCCCGTCGAGGCCCAGCTCCTCCAGGACCCGCACCCAGGAGAGCACGCAGGACGCGGCGTCGAACAGCGCCTGCGCTCCCCGCAGCACCGCCGCGGCGGCAGGGTCGTCGAGCGGGCCCCGGGAGAGGGCGTCGTAGCGTCCCAGCAGCTGTGTCCGCAACGGCTCGAGCGCCCGGGGCGGCCGCGCCCGCAGGGCGTCGCGCCGGGCCAGGGTCGAGGTGAGCTGCCACTCCGCCGGGCGGGTCAGCAGGCGCGCGAGCAGCTCGGCGTCGGCCCGGCCCCGGTAGCGCAGATAGGCCCGGCGGCGCTCCTCGAGCGAGACCTCGTCCCAGCACCCGATCAGGGCGGCCAGCGGGTGCAGGCGACCGCGGGCCACGAGCTGGGCGTCGAGGTAGTCGGACAGGGCCAGCACCTCGTCGTCGTCCGACTCCCGCCGGGGCAGACGGGCGACCGTGGCGGCCAGCGTGCCCACGAGCCGCGGCAGATCCCGCTCGAAGGGCACGGCCCGCTCGCGCTGGGGCGGGTCCGGGTCGAGGTACAGCAGGCCCCGGTCGGCGTGCCGCAGGGACGTCCGGGTGCGCGCGGCCTGCAGCGCCCGGTCGATGGGGATGTTGTCGAACACACCGCCGTCGACCACGTGGTAGGGGAGTTCCGCGGGGTCGCGGTGCGCGCCGAAGGCATGGCTCAGGTCCGGGCGCCCGGCCCCCGGTCCCGGCGCGCCCAGCGGGCCCGGGGTCGGGGCGGACCACACCGAGGCCGGCTCGAAGGCCCCGGGGAAGGAGGCCGTCGCCCGGGCCGCGTAGGCCAGCCGGGACAGGGCGGCCGCGGCCTCCGCCGGGGCGGTGCTGCGCCCGGGGATGCCGTTGTCCAGCGGCGGGGCGGGAGAGCCGGGCTCCGGGGACGTGAAGTGGAAGTCGCTGCGTCCCTGCGCCGACGCGCTGTAGGGGGAGGGGTCGCTGTCCAGGACCGTGGCGGAGAGCTCGACCGTCACGTGCTCGGCCGCCAGGTCCGGGTGGTGCTCCGCGCTGCCCCGGAGCGCCTCGAGCGCCTCCAGCAGCCGCGTCCACAGGTAGTCGTCGCCGCGCAGCAGGGAGTCCACCGGCCGCCGTCCGAGCGGGCGCAGCAGCCGGTCGAGCGCGCCGTGCTCCGCCCAGATCCGGCCGAGGGCGTCCATGCCGGAGCCCGCGCGCTGGGCCACGGCGTGCACCACGCCGTTGAGCCCGCCGGCGCTGGCCCCGGCGAGGAGATCGAGCTCCACCCGGTCGTAGCCGGCGTCCGCGAGCAGTCGCGCGTACACCGCCGCGCGCTCCTCGACCAGGGGATCAGCGGTCGTGGACGGGTGCAGGAGATAGGCGTGCAGCGCTCCGCGGCCGTCCCGGTGGATCCGGATCCGCCGCAGGAGGTCCAGCTCCGCCACCGCGCCGCCGATCCACACCGCCAGGCTCACGCCCCCGCGCATGGCCAGGGCGAGCCGGAGGGTGCGGCCGAAGGCCGGTTCCTGCCCCGCGACCGCGTCCGCCAGCGGCTGCGGGGACAGCACGGGCGTGACGTGCAGGGGAGGAGCGGCGGACGCCGCGTCCGCACCTGCCGGAGGGCTCATCGCGCGCGACAGGGGCGGCCGGTCACCGGGCGGTCCCGCCGGCGGCTGCTCAAGGGCGGGCGCGGCGGGCGTCGGCGCGCCGGCAGAGCACGGCGAACAGGGCGCCCGACAGGTTGTGCCAGACCGAGAAGACTGCGGCGGGCAGCGCCGCCAGGGGGTTCATGTACTGGGCGGCGAGCCCGGCGGCCAGTCCGGAGTTCTGCATGCCCACCTCCACGGCGGTGGTGCGGCGCACGGCGATCGGCTGCCGCGTCACCGCGCCCACGAGGTGCCCCAGGGCCAGGCCGAGCACGTTGTGCAGGACCACGGCCGCGAGCACGAGCAGGCCCGCCTCGACGATCCGGTCGGCGCTGCCCGAGACCACGATGGCCACGATCAGGGCGATGGCCGCGACCGACACCCACGGCAGCACGGGCAGGGCGCGCTCGACCAGCCGGGGGACGAGCAGGCGCACGGCCAGGCCCGCGACGACGGGCAGGAGCACGATCTTGGTGATCGACCACGCCATGGCCCCGCCGTCCACCGGCAGGTACTGCCCGGCCAGCCACAGGGTCAGCAGGGGTGTGAGCAGCGGCGCCAGCAGGGTGGAGATCGAGGTCATCGTGACCGACAGGGCCACGTCACCGCGGGCGAGGTAGGCGACCACGTTGGAGGCCGTGCCGCCGGGTGCGCAGCCCACCAGGATCACGCCCGCGGCGAGTTCCGGCGGCAGCCGCAGCAGGAACACCACGAGCAGCGCCACGAGAGGCATGATCACGTACTGCGCCGCGACGCCGAGCAGCACCGGCAGGGGCCGCTTCGCCACGAGTGCGAAGTCCACGAGACGCAGGGTCAGGCCCATGCCGAACATGACCACTCCGAGCAGGGGGTTGATCCATCCCGACAGCCCGCTCACGGCACCGGGGGCCAGGAACCCCACGAGCCCGCCCGCGAGGACGAGCACGGGGAAGAGCAGGACGGCGGTGTAGGCGCTGCGGTCGGGGGCCGCGGTCCCGGTCGCGGTGGTGGGGCCGGTGTTCACCACCCGCGGGCCCGCCACTCCTCGAGGTGCGGACGCTCCGCCCCCAGCGTGGTGGGCCTGCCGTGGCCGGGGTGGACCACGGTGTCGTCGTCGAAGCGCTCGAAGACGCGCTCGGTGACGTCGTCGATCAGCTGCCGGAAGTCCTCGGGGCTGTTCGTCCTGCCCACGCCTCCGGGGAAGAGGGAGTCGCCCGAGAAGATGTGCGCCGGGCCCTCCGGATCGCGGTAGACCAGGGCGATCGAGCCCGGGGTGTGCCCCCGCAGCCCGATGACCTCGAGGTCGAAGCCGTCGAACTCGGCCGTGTCGCCGTCCTCGAAGGTCAGGTCCATAGGCACGGCGATGTCGGGCTCGTCGTCGGCGCCGCACGCCGTCATGGCCTCGGACCGGGAGCGGACCTCCTCGAGGGCACGGACGTGGTCCCAGTGCGAGTGGGTGGTGATGATGAGCTGGAGATTGCCGTAGGCCTGGGAGCAGTCGCCGTTGCCGGCGCCCACGAGACCGGCGATGGCCCGGGCGTCGTCGGCCGCGTCGATGAGGACCTGCGTGCCCTCGTCCTTGGAAGTGAGCAGGTAGACGTTGTTGTCCATCTCGCTCACGGAGATCCGGCGGATCGTGACCTCGGCGAGGTCGGTGACCTCCGTCTTCGTTGCGATCATGAGGACGAAGGTACTCCCGTGTCCCGGCACTGGCCAATCGCGGGCTCCGGTAACTTCTAGCTGCTCGGATGGGACCGACGAAGAGTAGTCCGCGGACGCCGAGGGCGCCCCTCCGGCCTCGGACGGGGCGCCCTCGGATGTCGATGCTTATTGATTCTGGTTGAACACGACTCCATCCTGCTCGGGAGTTGCCTCGCAGATGACGTCCGTCTGACCGGAACGATCAACTGCCCTGCCGAGGACGGCCAGGGGCCCGACCTTTACACCGCAGACGTTGGCTGCGATTTGAGCCGCCACACCGATGGCGACGTTGTTGTTGGAGAGGATCTCATTGTTGTCATCGATGACGACTACGTTGATCAGACCGTCCTGCTGCGCCGCATAGGCAGGCATAGCCATGCCTCCACCGAGTAGCACTCCGGCGGCGGCGACGGTGGCAACTGACTTGCGAACGGGGTTCATGACAAGCTCCCTTAATAGTGGTGCAAGTCACATCAACGTAGGTCGTTACTACTCCACGGTCAACAAATCAGCCCATTGCATCAGTTCGAAAGTACACATGGTTGTTGTGGCAAGGGACTGTCCGCGACCTGAAATAGGCACCTGACGTCCGCGTTTTCCCTGAGGTTGGTCTGCAGCGTGCGGGTGGCGAATTCCGGTCGGACTTCGCTGTGCCAAATTGCGCGATTGTTGCGGGAGGGGTCATGGTTGCCGACCCGGCAGGGTGAGGGTATAGTTGCGTGCGGCAATCATTTATCAGGGCATCCAGTGGCACCACGCCTGCGTCGTCGTCGACGCGGGACCCCGCGAGGAGCGGGGTGTGCGGACCGGGTGCCCCTTCGTCGTTGTCGCCCCTAACATCCCCGATCCCGGAGGCCCCCATTGCCCGTCTCCCACGACACCGCCGTGGAGCTGGTGCGCGACCTGCTGGAACTGCAGCGCGTCATGAAGCGCGTGACCAAGACCGACGCCGGCCCGCGCCGGCTCAACCCCACGGCGATCGCCCTGCTCTACTACCTCGACAGCAACGGGCCGCGCCGGGCCACCGTGATGGCCGCCGAGACCGGGCTGGGGCCCTCGGGGCTGAGCCGCCAGCTGGCCGTCCTCGAGGAGGAGGGCCACGTGGAGCGCACTCCCGACCCCGACGACGGGCGCGCCGCGCTCGTGGCCATCACGGAACGGGGCCGGGAACAGGTCCGGACCGTGCTGGAGGAGGACGCCCAGCGTCTCGCCGCGCGGCTCGAGGGCTGGGACGAGGACCAGGCCCGCGCCAGCCGGGGAGCCATCAACGAGATCACCACCGTCTTCCTGAGGTCCCTCGGGGTGGAGCGCACCACGTCATGCCGCGGTCCCGGGGAGCCCGAGGGCTGCGATGGCGGAGACAGGCCCCCCGGATCGGCCACCAACCGCAGGGCGGCGGATCGAATGAACGCCGACCGAAAGAACGCCCGCCGGCAGGACGCCGACCGAGAGCACGAGGGGGAGATCGCGAGATGACGCATCAGCAACCGACCACCGCACCGGGCGGGGGGACCGGCGCCTCCCACCAGGAGGTGCTGCGCGCACTCACCGGGATCCTCTCCGTGTTCTTCATGGCGATGGTCACCCTCACGATCATCGGCACGGCCCTGCCCGTGATCATGGCCGACCTCGGCGGGGACCAGACGTCGCTGTCCTGGACGGTCACCGGCACCCTGCTCGCCAACGCCGCGACCACGCCCGTGTGGGGCAAGCTCGCCGACCTCTTCGACAAGAAGAAGCTGCTCCAGCTGTCCATCGTGATCTTCGTGCTCGGCTCGGCCATGGCCGGGCTGGCGCCGACCATCGAGTTCCTCATCCTGGCCCGCGTGGTCCAGGGCGTGGCCATGGGCGGGATCATGGCCCTGGCCATGACCATCATGGGCACGATCATCCCGCCCCGGGAGCGCGGCCGCTACGCCGGCTACATGGGCGCCGTGATGGCCGTGGCCACCTCCGCCGGCCCGTTGCTCGGCGGGCTCATCGTGGACCTCTTCGGCTGGCGCTGGGTGTTCCTCATCCCCGCCCCGCTGGCGGTCCTGGCGGCGGTGCTCGTCCACCGCACCCTGCACATCCCGCCGCAGGCACCTCGGAAGGTGAGCATCGACTGGCTTGGCATCGCGCTGCTGGTCGTCTCCGCCTCCGCGCTGCTGCTGTGGGTGTCCCTGGCCGGCCAGCCCGGGATGTTCGAGTGGGTCTCGCCGGCCTCGGCGGCCCTCGTCGCCACCGCGCTCGTGGGCACCGTGCTGTTCGTGCTCGTGGAGCAGCGCGCCGCCGAGCCGGTGCTGCCCATCCGGGTGGTCACCGAGCGCACCACCGCGCTGGCCATCCTCGCGGCCATCGCCACCGGCGGGGCCATGTTCGCCTCGACCACCTACCTGGGCCAGTACTTCCAGCTGGGTCAGGGCTACAGCCCCACCATGGCCGGGGTGCTCATGCTCCCGCAGGTGTTCGGCTCCCTCGTGGGCGCCACGGTCGCCGGACAGCTGATCACCCGCTACGGGCGCTGGAAGATCATCCTGGTGGTCGCGGCCGTGCTCATGTCCACGGGCCTGTTCCTCGCCGCGACGCTCACGCACGACACCGCGCTGTGGGCCGTGAGCGTCTTCATCTTCCTCGTGGGTCTGGGCATCGGCGCGCTGAACCAGAACCTGGTCCTGGCCGTGCAGAACACCGTGGGGCTCAAGGACATGGGCGCGGCGTCCTCCTCGGTCGCGTTCTTCCGCACCATGGGCGGCGCGGTGGCGGTCGCCGTGTTCGGCGCCCTCATGAGCTCCCACCTCGCCCGGGAGCTGGCCGAGAGCACCCGGGCCCGGGGCGGGGACCCCGCCGCCGTGGACAGCTCCACGATGGACCTGGAGTCCCTGCCCGCCTCCGTCGAGGGCGTGGTGCGCGAGGCCTACGGCACGGGCACCGGTCTCGTCTTCCTCGTCGCGGCCCTCGCGTCCCTGGTGACCCTGCTCGCCGTGCTGCTCATCAAGGAGGTCCCGCTGCGCCGCACCGTCGACATCGTCGAGGTGGACCCCGCCACGGGCCGGCTCAAGGTCGTCACCCGCACCGTCGACGCCCGCGAGGCCCGCCGACAGCAGGCGGCGGCCGGCGCGGACCCCGCGGCGGCCAGTCCGCACGCGGACGGCGCCGCCGGCGGCCGGGCCGGCTCCTCCGCCGGCGGCTCAGCCCGTGAGCGGGTCCGCGAGGACACCTCCACCGGCCCCGTGGACCGGGTGTGAACCCGCCCACGGACCCGGGCCCGATGTCCGGGCCCGGTACTAGAGTGGAGGGCGTGTCTGAGCCGATCCCCACGTCCACCCTGGTCCTGAGCCCGTCGACCGAGCCCTCCGAAGCCCTCGACGGGCCGGTGACCGCCGCCGGCGCCCGGGCCGCGCGCAGGTCCGACCTCACCGAGATCGTGGTGCAGGGCGCTCGCGAGCACAACCTCGACAACGTCTCGCTGACCGTGCCGCGGGACGCCATGGTCGTGTTCACGGGGCTGTCCGGCTCCGGGAAGTCGTCGCTGGCCTTCGACACGATCTTCGCCGAGGGCCAGCGCCGCTACGTCGAGTCCCTGTCCTCCTACGCCCGGATGTTCCTGGGCCGGGTGGACAAGCCGGACGTCGACTTCATCGAGGGCCTGTCCCCGGCGGTGTCCATCGACCAGAAGTCCACCTCCCGCAACCCGCGCTCCACGGTGGGCACGATCACCGAGATCTACGACTACATGCGCCTGCTGTGGGCGCGCGTCGGCCACCCACACTGCCCCGAGTGCGGCGAGGCGATCGAGAAGCAGACCCCGCAGCAGATCGTGGACCAGCTCCTCGAGATGCCGGAGAAGACCCGCTTCCAGGTCCTCGCGCCCGTGGTGCGCGAGCGCAAGGGCGAGTTCGTGGACCTCTTCCAGGAGCTCTCCGCCAAGGGCTTCTCCCGCGCCACCGTGGACGGCGAGACGGTCCAGCTCTCGGACCCGCCCAAGCTCAAGAAGCAGTTCAAGCACACCATCGAGGTGGTCGTGGACCGGCTCGTGGTCAAGGAGGGCATCCGCCAGCGCCTGACCGACTCCGTCGAGACAGCGCTCGGCCTCGCCGAGGGCCGCGTCGTCGTCGAGCTCGTGCCCCGCACGGACGAGGAGATCGCCCACCCGCTGGAGCTGCGCCGCCCGTTCTCCGAGAACCTCGCCTGCCCCAACGAGCACCCCCTGCAGGCCGACGAGATCGAGCCCCGGTCCTTCTCCTTCAACGCCCCCTTCGGCGCGTGCCCGGAGTGCGACGGCATCGGCTCGCGCCTCGAGGTCGACGAGGAGCTCGTGGTCCCCAACCCGGACCTGTCCCTCGTGGAGGGCGCGATCGCCCCGTGGTCGCTCGGCAAGGCCACCAGCGAGTACTGGAACCGCCTGCTCGCCGGGCTGGGCCAGGAGCTCGGCTTCGACCTGGTGACCCCGTGGCGGAAGCTGCCCGCCAAGGCGCGCAAGGCGATCCTCGAGGGCAAGGACTACCAGGTCACCGTGGCCTACCGGAACCGGTTCGGCCGGGAGCGCCGCTACACCCAGGGCTTCGAGGGCGTGATCGGCTACATCAAGCGCAAGCACGCGGAGACGGAGTCCGACAACGCCAAGGACCGCTACGAGCAGTACATGCGCCAGGTCGCCTGCCCGGCCTGCGACGGCGCCCGGCTGAACCCGACCATGCTGGCCGTGACCGTGGGCGGGAAGAACATCGCCGAGACCACCCGCATGCCCATGCGGGAGGCCCACGCGTTCTTCCGGGACCTGGAGCTCAGCACCCGCGAGGCGCGGATCGGCGAGCAGGTGCTCAAGGAGATCCAGGCCCGTCTGACCTTCCTCGTGGACGTGGGCCTGGACTACCTCAACCTCGAGCGCGCCGCCGCGACCCTGTCCGGCGGCGAGGCCCAGCGCATCCGCCTGGCCACCCAGATCGGGGCCGGGCTCGTGGGCGTGCTCTACGTCCTGGACGAGCCCTCGATCGGGCTGCACCAGCGGGACAACCGCCGGCTCATCGGCACTCTCACCAAGCTGCGGGACATGGGCAACACCCTGATCGTGGTCGAGCACGACGAGGACACCATCCGCGAGGCCGACTGGGTCGTGGACGTCGGCCCCGGCGCCGGCGAGCGCGGTGGGCGCGTGGTGCACTCGGGGACCTACGAGGAGCTGCTGGCCAACGAAGGGTCCATCACGGCGGACTACCTCTCCGGCCGCCGGGCCATCCGGGTGCCCGCGCAGCGGCGGGCGATCGACCGCAAGCGGATGCTCAAGGTCGTCGGGGCGCGGGAGAACAACCTGCGCGGCATCGACGTCTCCTTCCCGCTGGGGGTGCTGACCGCCGTGACCGGGGTGTCCGGGTCCGGGAAGTCCACGCTGGTCAACGACATCCTCTACACGGCGCTGGCCAACAAGCTCAACGGGGCCAAGCAGGTCCCCGGCCGGCACAAGCGGATCGACGGCGTGGACCACCTGGACAAAGTGGTCCACGTGGACCAGAGCCCGATCGGCCGGACCCCGCGCTCCAACCCCGCCACGTACACGGGCGTGTTCGACCACATCCGCAAGCTCTTCGCCGAGACCCCGGAGGCCAAGGTGCGCGGCTACCAGGCCGGCCGCTTCTCCTTCAACGTCAAGGGCGGGCGCTGCGAGGCGTGTTCCGGTGACGGCACGATCAAGATCGAGATGAACTTCCTGCCCGACGTCTACGTCCCGTGCGAGGTGTGCAAGGGGGCCCGGTACAACCGGGAGACCCTTGAGGTGCACTACAAGGGGAAGACGATCGCCGAGGTCCTGGAAATGCCCATCGAGGAGGCCGCCGAGTTCTTCAAGGCGTTCGGCCCGATCGCCCGGCACCTCAACACCCTCGTGGACGTCGGTCTGGGCTACGTCCGGCTGGGCCAGCCCGCCACCACCCTGTCCGGCGGTGAGGCCCAGCGCGTGAAGCTGGGCGCGGAGCTGCAGAAGCGCTCCAACGGCCGCTCCATCTACGTACTGGACGAGCCCACCACCGGCCTGCACTTCGAGGACATCCGCAAGCTGCTGCTCGTGCTGCAGGGGCTCGTGGACAAGGGCAACACCGTGATGACCATCGAGCACAACCTGGACGTCATCAAGTCCGCCGACTGGATCGTGGACCTCGGCCCGGACGGCGGCTCCGGCGGCGGCCAGGTGGTGGCCGAGGGCACCCCGGAGCAGGTGGCCCGGAACACGGACAGCCACACCGGCCGGTTCCTCGCCGAGGTCCTCGGCGGGCACGCCACCGCGGAGGCGGCCCGATGACGGCTCCCGTGGTGCTCTGGGACCTCGACGGCACCCTCCTCGACCCGGCCGGGGCCATCACCGGCGGCATCGCCCGGGCCCTGGCCGAGCACGGCCACGCCGTGCCGGAGGACCTGCGCCGGTTCGTGGGCCCGCCCGTGGGCTTCTCCCTGCGGACCTTCACCGACGTCCCGGAGGAGGAGATCCCGCGCGTGGTCGCCTCCTACCGGGCGCGCTACCGCACCGAGGGGCTCGCGCAGACCCGCGTCTACCCCGGGGTGGAGGAGCTCCTGGAGCGCCTGCACCACGCCGGCGTGCGGATGGCCGTGGCCACCCAGAAGCCCGAGCCCACGGCCGAGCTCGCGGTCGAGAAGTTCGGGCTCGGCCGGTGGTTCGAGACGGTCTCGGGGGCCGCCGACGACGCCGCTGCCGCCCCACGCGACGGACTCGCTCACGACAAGCCCGCGATCATCGCCGAGGCGCTGCGGCGGCTGGGCGTGGACGCCCCGGACCCCGCGCGCACGGTGATGATCGGGGACCGCCGCTACGACGCCGAGGGCGCCCTCGCCCATGGGATCGACTGCCTGGGCGTCGCCTGGGGCTTCGCCGACGAGGGCGAGCTGGGGACCGGCTTCGCCGCCGTGGCCCGGGACGCCGCCGAGCTGGGGGAGCTGCTGGCCCGGTACACCGCCCCCGCCCCCACCGGCCGCTAGGGGACCGGACCGTGGCCGACCCGGAGAGCTACCGCCCCGCCCGCCAGGACATCCCCACCGCCCCCGGGGTGTACCGGTTCCGGGACGAGTACGGGCGTGTGGTCTACGTGGGCAAGGCCAAGAACCTGCGCAACCGGCTCAGCTCCTACTTCGCGCCCCCGCACACCCTGAGCCCCAAGACCCGGGCCATGGTCACCACCGCTGCCGGCGTCGAGTGGACCGTGGTGGGCAGCGAGCTGGAGTCCCTGCAGCTCGAGTACACGTGGATCAAGGAGTTCAAGCCCCGGTTCAACATCGCCTACCGAGACGACAAGTCCTACCCCTACCTGGCCGTGACGATGGCCGAGTCCGTGCCCCGCGCCCAGGTGGTGCGGGGAGAGAAGAAGAAGGGCAACCGCTACTTCGGCCCCTACTCCCAGGCCTGGGCGATCCGCGAGACCCTCGACGCCCTGCTGCGTGTCTTCCCCGTCCGGACCTGCTCCAAGGGCGTCTACCGGCGGGCCGAGCAGTCCGGGCGCCCGTGCCTGCTGGGCTACATCGACAAGTGCTCGGCCCCGTGCGTGGGGCGGATCTCCGAGGAGGACCACTACGCCCTCGCGGAGGACCTGTGCCGGTTCATGGCCGGGCACGCGACCCCGTTCATCAAGGAGCTGCAGCGGCAGATGCAGGAGGCCGCCGCGGCCATGGACTTCGAGACCGCCGCCGCGCGCCGGGACGACATCGCCGCCCTGGAGAAGGCCTTCGAGCGCAACGCCGTGGTCCTCTCCGACAGCACCGACGCCGACTTCTTCGCCCTGGCCGAGGACGAGCTCGAGGCCGCCGTGCAGGTCTTCCACGTCCGGGGCGGGCGGATCCGCGGCCAGCGCGGGTGGGTCACCGAGAAGGTGGAGGAGGCCGACGGCGGGCGGCTGCTCGAGCAGCTGCTCGAGCAGGTCTACGGTGACACCGCCGCGGAGGCCGCCGAGAGCGCCCACGCGGCCGCGCCCCCGTCCTCGGGCGGGTCCAAGCACCGGCCCTCCGCGGAGCTCGCCTACCGGGAGGACGCCATCCCCCGCACGGTGCTGCTCTCCGAGCCCGCCGACAGCACCGACCGGCTCGAGGAGTGGCTCTCGGGCCTGCGTGGGTCCCGGGTCTCGATCGCCGTCCCGCAGCGCGGGGAGAAGGCCCACCTCATGGAGACGGTGCAGGAGAACGCCCGGCAGGCCCTGAAGCTGCACAAGTCCCGCCGGGCCGGCGACATCACGACCCGCTCCGCGTCCCTGCAGGAACTGCAGGACGCGCTCGGCATCCCCGTGCCGCTGATGCGCATCGAGTGCTACGACATCTCGCACGTGCAGGGGACCAACGTCGTCGCCTCCATGGTCGTCTTCGAGGACGGGCTGCCCAAGAAGTCGGACTACCGTAAGTTCTCGGTCACCGGCGAGGCCGCCCGGGACGACACCGCCTCCATGTACGACGTCATCTCCCGGCGCTTCCGCCGGCACCTGGAGGAGCAGGCCGAGCGGGAGGCCGCCGGGCCGCGCACCGGACAGGTGGACGCGGGGTCCGAGGCCCCCGAACGGGCCCGCTTCGCCTATCCGCCCAGCCTCGTGGTGGTCGACGGCGGCCCCCCGCAGGTCGCCGCCGCCGCGCGGGCGCTGAGCGACCTCGGGATCGACGACGTCCACGTGGTCGGCCTGGCCAAGCGGCTGGAGGAGGTCTGGGTGCCGGACGACGAGTTCCCCGTGATCCTGCCGCGCGCGAGCCAGGGCCTGTACCTGCTGCAGCGGATCCGCGACGAGGCCCACCGCTTCGCCATCACCTTCCACCGCAAGAAGCGCTCCTCCGCGATGACGGTCTCCGTGCTCGACGAGCTGCCCGGGGTGGGCCCCGCCAAGCAGAAGGCGCTGCTGAAGCACTTCGGCTCCGTCAAGAGGCTCCGGGCGGCCCGGGTGGAGGAGATCGAGCAGGTCCCCGGTTTCGGGCGGACCCTGGCCGAGAAGGTGGCCGCGGCGCTGCAGGCCTCCGACGCCGACGCCGCCCCGGCGGTCAACATGACCACCGGAGAGGTCCTTTCCTGAGCGCGGGCGCGCCGCCGGGATCGCCGCGGCTCCCCGCCGACTTCGTTAGGCTGGGGCGGGACCGCCGCGCGGGCCCGGCCGAGACCGGGGCACCGGGCTCGGCGGCAGCACAGCAGCGGGCACGGACGGACCACCAGGCGCAGGGCAGCACGACGGGAGACGGAGCGGACATGAGCGAGCACACCGCCGGAGCGGACGTCGGGACGGCGGACGGCACGGACCACGCGAAGCCCACCAGCTCGGAGCTGCTCGTCGTGACGGGCATGTCCGGGGCCGGGCGCAGCACGGCCGCGAACGCCCTCGAGGACCTCGGCTGGTACGTGGTCGACAACCTGCCGCCGCAGATGCTGCACACCCTCGCCGACCTCGTCTCCCGCACCCCGCAGGCCCTGCCCAAGCTGGCGGTGGTCATCGACGTGCGCGGCAAGGCCCTGTTCAGCGACATGAAGGAGACGCTCGCCGCCCTCGAGGCCTCCGACGTCGACTTCTCGGTGCTCTTCCTGGACGCCGCCGACGAGGTCCTGGTCTCCCGCTACGAGCACCAGCGCCGGCCCCACCCGCTGCAGGCCGGCGGGCGGATCCTCGACGGCATCCGCGCCGAGCGCGCCCTGCTGACGGACCTGCGGGAGTCGGCCGACGTGGTCCTGGACACCTCCGGGTTCAACGTGCACGCGCTGTCCCGGGCCGTGGCCGACCTGTTCTCCACGAACGGGCCCGTGGTGCTGCGCCTGACCGTGCTCAGCTTCGGCTTCAAGTACGGGGTCCCCGCGGACGCGAACTACGTGGCCGACGTCCGCTTCATCCCCAACCCGCACTGGGTCCCGTCGCTGCGCCCCCGCACCGGCAAGGACGACGAGGTCCGCGACTACGTCTTCCAGGACGAGGGCCCCCGGCAGTTCGTGGACCGGTTCGTCGCCATGCTCGAACCGGTCTTCACGGGTTACCGTACGGAGAACAAGCACTACGCCACCATCGCGATCGGCTGCACGGGCGGGAAGCACCGCTCCGTGGCCGTGAGCGAGGAGGTGGCCCGCAGGCTCGCCAAGCTTCCGCTCGTGACCGTCAACATCCAGCACCGGGACATGGGCCGGGAGTGACCGGCTCGCCCTCACCGCAATTGGACCCCCGATGACCTTTCCTCCCACCGGTGCCTTCCCCCGGCTGCCCCTCAGCAGCGGCGCCGATGCCGACCCCCACCACTCGCCGGACCCCTCCGCCCGGCGGCCCGGCGCCGCCAGCCCGTCCGTGGTCGCCCTCGGCGGCGGGCACGGGCTCTCTGCCAACCTCGCCGCCCTCCGCCGGATCACCCCGGTGCTCACGGCGGTCGTCACGGTGGCCGACGACGGCGGCTCCTCCGGCCGGCTGCGCGACGAGCTCGGGGTCCTGCCCCCGGGGGACCTGCGGATGGCGCTCGCCGCCCTGTGCGACGACTCCGTGTGGGGCCGGACGTGGCGCGACGTCATGCAGCACCGGTTCAGCTCCTCGGAGGGCCGCCCCACGACCCTCGACAACCACGCCCTGGGCAATCTGCTCATCGTCACGCTGTGGGAGCTGCTGGGGGACCCGGTCGCGGGGCTCGAGTGGGCGGGCGCCCTGCTGGGCGCCCGCGGCCGGGTGCTGCCGATGTCCACGCAGCCGCTGGTCATCGCCGGTGACGTCCCCGGCGCCCCGGAGGGCCCGGGAGCACCCGGCCCGGTGCGCACCGTCACCGGTCAGGCCGTCCTGGCCAAGCAGGCCGACGTCTGCAACGTGCGGCTCGTGCCCGCGGACGCCCCCGCCTGCCCGCAGGCGGTCGAGGCGGTCGGGCTCGCCGACTGGGTGATCATGGGACCGGGCTCGTGGCACACCTCCGTGCTGCCGCACCTGCTGCTGCCCGAGCTGCGCGAGGCGATCTGCGGCTCCCGCGCGCGCCGCTGCGTCACCCTGAACCTCTCCCCGGACACCGAGACGCGCGGCAAGACGGCCGCCGACCACCTGCGGGTCCTGCACTCCTACTGCCCCGAGCTGACCCTCGACGTCGTCCTCGCCGATCCCTCGGCGACCGAGGACGGCGCCGACCTCGAGGAGGTCGCCCACGGCCTCGGCGCCGAGGTCTTCTACGCCGACGTCCGGGCCCACCCCGGTACCGCCGTGCACAACACGCTCCGTCTCGCGGCCGCCTACCAGGAGATCTTCGAGCGCCACCGCTGAGCCCCCGCCCGCGCCACCCCACAGACCCCCACACACCCCCAGCATCCCCAGGAAAGGAACCGCGTGGCCCTGACGTCATCGGTGAAGGAAGAACTGTCCCGGCTCGAGATCAAGAGGTCCTCGGAGCGGCGCGCCGAGCTCTCCGCCCTGCTGCGCTTCGCGGGCGGGCTCCACATCGTCTCGGGACGCATCGTCGTCGAGGCGGAGGTGGACCTCGGCGCCACCGCGCGCCGGGTGCGCCGCGCCGTCCACGAGGTCTTCGGCCACGACAGCGAGATCGTGGTCGTCTCCGGCGGGGGACTGCGGCGCGGCAGCTCCTACGTGGTGCGCGTCGTCGAGGACGGCGAGGCCCTCGCCCGCCAGACCGGGCTGCTCGACCCGCGCGGGCGCCCCGTGCGCGGGCTCCCGCCCGCCGTGGTCAACGGGGCCGTGGCCGATGCCGAGGCGGTGCTACGCGGGGCGTTCCTCGCCCACGGCTCCCTCACGGAGCCCGGCCGCTCCGCCGCGATGGAGTTCACCTGCCCCGGCCCCGAGGCGGCCCTCGCGCTCGTGGGCGCGGCCCGCCGGCTCGGCGTGCTCGCGAAGGCCCGCGAGGTGCGCGGCGTGGACCGGGTGGTCGTGCGGGACGGGGACGCGATCGCCGCACTGCTCACCCGGATGGGCGCCCACCAGACGCTCCTCCAGTGGGAGGACCGGCGGATGCGCAAGGAGGTGCGCGCCACGGCCAACCGCCTCGCCAACTTCGACGACGCCAACCTCCGCCGCTCCGCGCAGGCCGCCGTGGCCGCCGGCGCCCGGGTCGAGCGCGCCCTGGAGATCCTCGGGGACGAGGTCCCGGAGCACCTGCGGCAGGCGGGGGAGCTGCGGCTGTCCAACAAGCAGGCCAGCCTCGACGAGCTCGGCCGGCTCGCGGACCCCCCGCTCACCAAGGACGCCGTAGCGGGCCGGATCCGCCGGCTGCTGGCCATGGCCGACCGCCGGGCGGAGGAGCTGAACCTCCCCGGCACCGACGCCGGTGTCACCGCGGAGACCCTGCCCTCCTGAGCGAGGCCGCGCCGGCGCGGTCTCTGCGGGGCCGGCCCTCCGGCGCGGCCCTCCGGGGTCCGCCGGAGGAGTCCCCGACCTTGCCGCGTGGGTTTCCGGGGCTCCCCGTCCTCCGATGTGGTTTTATGTGGTTTTAGCGATGAATCCAGGGTGAATCTTTCATGACCCCAAGACATCCCAGGGATAACCACGTAGAATGGGAGCTGGTTCAACGATCCAGACCCCGACCAACACAGGAGCACCCAGTGACCATTCGAGTGGGCATCAACGGTTTCGGACGCATCGGACGCAACTTCCTCCGCGCGGCGCTCGCGCAGGGCGAGAACATCGAGGTCGTCGCCGTGAACGACCTCACGGACCCGGAGGCCCTGGTCCACCTCTTCAAGTACGACTCCGTCATGGGCCGGTACCCCGGCGAGGTGACCCTCGACGGCGAGACCATGCGCGTCGACGGCCACGAGGTCAGGTTCCTGGCCGAGCCCGACCCCGCCAAGCTGCCGTGGGGCGAGCTCGGCGTGGACGTCGTCGTCGAGTCGACCGGCCGCTTCACCAACGGCTCCAAGGCCAAGGCCCACCTGGACGGCGGAGCCAAGAAGGTGGTCCTGTCCGCCCCCGGCAAGGAGATCGACGGCACGTTCGTGCCCGGCGTCAACCTCGACACCTACGACGCCGCGTCGATGAACATCGTCTCCGCCGCCTCCTGCACCACGAACTGCCTCGCCCCCATGGCGAAGGTCCTCAACGACGCGTTCGGCATCGAGCGCGGTCTGATGACCACCATCCACGCCTACACCGCGGACCAGAACCTGCAGGACGGCCCGCACGGCGACCTGCGCCGTGCCCGTGCCGCGGCCCTGAACATGGTGCCGACCACCACCGGTGCCGCCGCCGCCGTGGGTCTCGTGCTGCCCGAGCTCAAGGGCAAGCTGGACGGCTTCGCCGTGCGCGTCCCCGTGCCCACCGGCTCGGTCGTGGACCTGACCTTCGACGCCCAGCAGGAGGTCTCCGTCGAATCGGTCAACGCCGCCATGAAGGAGGCCGCCGAGGGCCCGATGAAGGGCATCGTCAAGTACACCGAGGACCCCATCGTCTCCTCCGACATCCAAGGCGACAGCATCTCCACGATCTTCGACGCCCCGCTGACGAAGGTCATCGGCAACCAGGTCAAGGTCATCGCCTGGTACGACAACGAGTGGGGTTACACCTCCCGCCTGCTCAACGTCGTCTCCCACGTCGGCGACCAGCTCTGACACCCCGGCCGGGCAGCGCGGCCGGGGTAGGGTGAGTGGCATGGCTCATGCACTTGACGAACTGATCGCCGACGGCGTCACCGGGCGCTGCGTCCTGGTCCGCTCCGACCTCAACGTCCCGCTGGACGGCTTCGCGGTGACCGACGACGGACGCGTCCGCGCGTCCCTGCCGGTCATCGAGAGGCTCGCCCACGCCGGGGCCCGCGTCATCGTGATGGCGCACCTCGGCCGGCCCAAGGGGCAGGTCGACCCGAAGTACTCGATCGCCCCCGCCGGGCAGCGCCTCGCCGACCTGGCCGGAGTTCCGGTCCGGATCGCCACCGACGTCGTCGGGCAGGACGCCCGGGACAAGGCCGCGGCCCTGGCCGACGGAGAGGTGCTCGTGCTCGAGAACGTGCGCTTCGACCCCCGCGAGACCTCGAAGGACGACGCCGAACGCGGCGCCCTCGCGGACGAGCTCGTGGCCCTGACGGGCGAGAACGGGGCCTACGTCGACGACGCCTTCGGCGCGGTGCACCGCAAGCACGCGTCCGTCTACGACATCGCCCTGCGGTTGCCGGCCTACCAGGGCGACCTGGTGAAGCGGGAGCTGGACGTCCTGACCAAGGTCGTCCAGGACCCCGAGCGGCCCTTCGTGGTGGTCATGGGCGGGTCCAAGGTCTCCGACAAGCTCGCGGTGATCGCGAACCTCATCGGCAAGGCCGACTCCCTGCTCATCGGCGGCGGCATGGTCTTCACGTTCCTCGCGGCCCAGGGCCACCGCGTGGGCGGGTCCCTGCTGGAGGAGGACCAGATCGAGACCGTCAAGGGCTACCTGGAGCAGGCCGCCGAGGCGGGCACGGAGATCGTGCTGCCCGTCGACGTCGTCTACGCGAAGGCCTTCGCCGCGGACGCGCCGCACGAGACCCGCCCGGTGGAGGACATCGTGGGCGGCGAGATCGGCGCCTCCGGTCTCGGCCTGGACATCGGCCCGGCCTCGGCGGCGCTGTTCGCCGAGCGGATCAGGGCCGCGCGCACCGTGTTCTGGAACGGGCCCATGGGGGTCTTCGAGATGGACGCGTTCGCCGCGGGCACCCAGGCGGTGGCCGAGGCCATCGTCGCCTCGGACGCCATGAGCGTGATCGGCGGCGGCGACTCCGCCTCGGCCGTGCGCAACCTGGGTTTCCGGGACGACCAGTTCGGGCACATCTCCACCGGCGGCGGCGCGTCGCTGGAGTTCATCGAGGGCAAGGAGCTGCCCGGGGTCGTCGCCCTGGGCGCCTGAGCTGCACGATCCACCACCGCGGAAGGCGCCCCGGAGCCGCACGCCCCGGGGCGCCCTTCCGGCCCCCAGCGCACCACTGCCGAAACGCACGACGAGCGGCGCCCCGCCGCGGACAGGAGTCACCGATGACATCCCAGACCAACGGACAGTTCGACCGCACGCCGCTGATCGCCGGCAACTGGAAGATGAACATGGACCACACCCAGGCGATCACCCTGCTGCAGAAGCTCGCGTGGACCCTGGACGACGCCAAGCACGACTACTCCCGCGCCGAGGTGGCCGTCTTCCCGCCGTTCACCGACCTCCGCTCCGTCCAGAGCCTCGTGGACGGCGACGACCTGCGCGTCGTCTACGGCGCCCAGGACCTCTCCGACCAGGATTCCGGCGCCTACACCGGCGACATCTCCGGCCAGTTCCTCGCCAAGCTCGGCTGCACCTACGTGCTCGTGGGCCACTCCGAGCGCCGCACCATCCACGGCGAGTCCGACGAGCTGTGCAACGCCAAGATCGCCGCTGCCCACCGGCACGGCCTGGTCCCGGTGCTGTGCGTCGGCGAGGGCCTCGAGGTCCGGCAGGCCGGCGAGCACGTCGCCTTCACCCTCGAGCAGCTGCGCGGCTCCATCGCCGGTCTCGAGGCGGACCGGGTGGCCGAGCTCGTGGTGGCCTACGAGCCCGTCTGGGCGATCGGCACCGGCGAGGTCGCCGGCCCGGAGGACGCCCAGGAGATGGCCGCGGCCATCCGCGCCGAGCTCGCCGGGCTCTACGACGCCGAGACCGCGGCCAGGACCCGCATCCTCTACGGCGGGTCCGCGAAGGCCGCCAACGCGGGCTCCATCCTCAAGGGCAAGGACGTGGACGGGGTCCTCGTCGGCGGCGCGAGCCTGGACGCCGAGGAGTTTGCTAGCATTGCCAGGTTCGAGCAGCACCTCGTGACCGACTGATCACGACCCCCTGACCGTCCGCGCCGTCCGGGCGCGGCTGCTCGACGGACACCCCGAGGGAAGGCCCCAGTGGATATTCTGCAGAACGTGCTCCTGGCGATCATCGTGCTCACGAGCCTTCTGGCCGTCCTGCTCGTGCTCCTCAACAAGGGCAAGGGCGGAGGCCTCTCCGACATGTTCGGCGGCGGCATGACCCAGTCCCTCAACACCTCGGGTGTGGCGCAGAAGAATCTGATCCGGCTCACCACCGCCACGGCCGTGGTGTGGGCCCTCTCCATTGCGGCCTACGCGCTGACCATGCGCTTCGCCGCGGCGGCCGTCTGAGCCGACCGCTCCCCGGACGACCCCGGGTTCCCAGGCCGGCCACGACGTCCCGTGGCCGGCCGGGAACCCGGGGTCGTCCGCGTCGGCGCCGCGTGTCGCCGGGGGGCGACCGCGCGGCCGGGCCCTCAGCCGGGCAGGCAGTCGTCCGTCACGAGCAGCAGTGTCTCCTCGGTCCCGCGCACCCCGGCGCCGGGCGTGCGCTCGAGCGGGGCGCCGGCGCGCACGGCCGCGACCGCCCCGGCCTTGTCCGCCCCGGCCACGAGGAACCAGACCCGCCGCGCGCTGTTGATCATCGGCAGCGTCATGGTCACCCGCACCGGCGGGGGCTTGGGGGAGTCCTGCACCCCGAGCACGGTGGCGTCATCCTCGTGCACGTGCGGGCGCCCCGGGAACAGGGAGGCCACGTGGCCGTCGGGCCCCAGGCCCAGCAGCGCGAGGTCGAACCGGGGGAAGGCCGCCGCCCGGTGCTCCGCGTCGGCGGCCGCGGCGAGCTCGCGCCGGTAGTCGAACGCGGCGTCCTCGGCGGTGCCGAAGTCGTCGGCGCTGCCCATGCAGTGCACCCGGTCCGGGTTCAGGACCAGGGCCCCGTCCACGGCCTCGGCGGCCTGGACGCAGTTGCGCTCGGCGCTGTCGCCGGCCACGAAGCGCTCGTCCGACCACCACACGTCGACCCGCGACCAGTCGACCTCGTCCCGGCGGGGGGAGGCGGCCACGGCCGCGAGCACCGCGGTGCCCATGCTCCCGCCGGTCAGCACGACGCTCGCCTCCCCGCGCTCGTCCTGCGCCGCCACGACCACGTCGAGGACCCGCTCCGCGGACTCCGCGGCGAGCGACTCCTTGTCCGGATGGGCGACGGTCTCCAGCTCGGCGCTCATGCGTGGTCCTCTCCGGGGGTCGGGACGGCCGCTCCGGCGGCCGGGGTCTCGGCGGTCTGCAGCTCCGGGGGCCCGGCGGCCGGGTCCGGGGCGGCGTCGGACGCCGGGGGCTCCGGGTCCGGGCGGCCCCTGCCGTGCTCGGCCAGGAACCGTGCGGCGCCGAAGGTGAGCTCGCCGGTGGTGTCCACGATCTGCGCGACCCGCACGTCCCGCAGGCCGGTCGTGATGACCTCGCCGTAGACCTCGTCCGGGTCCAGCCGCCGGAGCTCCTCGGCGATGCAGGCGTTGAGGTCCCGCACGGGCATCGCGATCTGCTGGTCGGGCTGGCCCGGCTGCCGCAGCATTGCCACGGACCGGCCCGGGCGCTCGAGCACGATCTCGCCGTCGTCCCGGACGAGGGTCACCTTGTCCAGGCGGCGGGGCCCGGGGTTGTTGACCAGCGTCACCTCGGCGTCGAACCGGGTGCCCAGCCACGTGCCCAGCAGCACCACGCTGGGAGAGCGGCCGCAGCCCTCGACGACGACCTCGCGCACGGGCGCGGGCTCCGCCTGGTCCAGGACCGCGGCCAGCTGGATGCGCCAGTTGGTCACCCGTGTCCACGCGAGGTCCGTGTCGCCGGGCACGTACCGGGAGCTGAGCTCCGCGAGCGCCTCGAAGGCGTCGTCGCTGCGCGCGGAGTCCGTGATCCGCCGGTGGGCGATCCCGGCGATCGACGACGTGTGGATCGAGGGCGGCGGCACCGTGTGCGCCCACCAGGCGACGATCGGTGCGTCGGGCAGCAGCAGCGCCGAGAACAGGGTCTCGGTGGGCTCGGCCAGTTCCCCGTAGCCGTGCAGCACGATGACCTCGGAGGCACCCGCGTCACCGCCCATGCGCAGCTGCGCGTCGAGCCGGGTGCTCTCGGCCTGGGAGTGCGCCACGTGCACGATGATCCGGCACGGGTGCTCGTGGCTCGCGAAGTTCGCGGCCTCCAGGGCGGCCTCGGAGTGCCCGGCCTGCGCGATGATCACGAGCGTGAGGACCCGGCCCAGCGTCACGACGCCGTGCTGGTCCCTCAGCTGGTTCAGCTTCTTGTCGATGGCCGAGGTGGTGGTGTTCTCCATCGAAACGATCACGGTCGCCTCCAGACGCGTCCGTCGCGGGCCAGCAGCTCGTCGGCGGCGGCGGGTCCCCAGGACCCCGGCGCGTACGGCTCCGGCATGATCTCCTGCTCCGCCCAGCACTCCTCGAAGGGGTCGAGGATGCGCCAGGACAGCTCGACCTCCTCGTGGTCCGGGAACAGCGGTGGTTCCCCGAGCAGCACGTCGAGGATCAGGCGCTCGTAGGCCTCCGGGCTGGACTCGGTGAACGAGTGGCCGTAGCCGAAGTCCATGGTCACGTCCCGGATCTCCGACTGCGTCCCGGGCACCTTGGAGCCGAGCCGGATGGTGACGCCCTCGTCGGGCTGGATCCGGATCACGATGACGTTCTGTCCCAGGTCCTCGTGGCCGTTGTCCCCGAACAGCAGGTTGGGCGAGTTCTTGAACTGCACCGCGATCTCGGTCACCCGCCGGCCCAGGCGCTTGCCCGCCCGCAGGTAGAACGGCACGCCCGCCCACCGGCGGTTGTTGATGTCCACGCGCAGCGCCGCGTAGGTCTCGGTCCGGGAGTCGGCGGGGATGTCCTGCTCCTCGAGGAAGGCCCGTACGCGCTCACCGCCCTGCAGCCCGGACTCGTACTGGCCCAGCGCCGAGTGCGCCGCCAGGTCCTCGGGGACGACGACGGAGGCCAGCACCTTCGCCTTCTCCGCGCGCATGTGGTGGGCCTGGAAGGACAGCGGCTCCTCCATGGCGGTGAGGGCCAGCAGCTGCAGCAGGTGGTTCTGGATGACGTCGCGGGCCGCGCCCACGCCGTCGTAGTAGCCGGCGCGGGAGCCGATGCCGATGTCCTCCGCCATGGTGATCTGCACGTGGTCCACGAACTGCGCGTTCCACAGCGGCTCGAACATCTGGTTCGCGAAGCGCAGCGCCAGGATGTTCTGCACCGTCTCCTTGCCCAGGTAGTGGTCGATCCGGAACACCGAGTCCGCCGGGAACACCCGCTCGACGATGGCGTTGAGCTCCGCCGCGGAGTCGAGGTCGTGGCCGAAGGGCTTCTCGATGACCACGCGGCGCCACCCCGAGGCGTTCTCGTGCTGGGCCAGGCCGTGGTCGGCGAGCTGCTGGCAGACCGTCTCGAACGCCTTGGGCGGGATCGAGAGGTAGAACGCGTGGTTGCCGCGCGTCCCGGAGTGCACGTCGAGCTCCTTGAGGGTCGACTTGAGCGCCTCGTAGGCCTTGTCCTCGTCGAACTCCCCGCGCACGAACCGGACGCCGGAGGCGAACTGGCGCCACACGTCCTCCTGGAACGGGGTGCGGGCGTGGGCCTCGACGGACTCGCGCACCACCTCCCGGAACTGCTCGTGCGACCAGTCGCGGCGGCCGAAGCCGACGAGCGCGAAGGACGGCGGCAGCAGCCCCCGGTTGACGAGGTCGTACATCGCCGGCAGCAGCTTCTTCTTCGCGAGGTCTCCCGTCACGCCGAAGAGCACGAGCGCCGACGGGGCGGCGACCCGGACGAGCCGCCTGTCCCTCGGGTCCCGCAGGGGATTGCGGGCGTTGTTGTCTGGCAACGGAACTCCTTCACGTCTCTGCGGGGCCGAGGCGCCCACGGTCCTGCACACGCAACGGTCGGCGCGGGAAGTCCCGCGCCGACCGTGGCGTGCTCCCATTCTAGGTCAGCGGTCCGGTCGCGCCGACCGGGTCAGCCGCCGAGGGCGTCGACGGCCTGCCGCAGCCGGGCCACGCCCTCGGCGCGGTCCGCGAGCCGCAGCCGCAGCACCGGCCGCCCGTGGTCGGCGAGGACCTGGGCGTCGCCGTCGGCCTGGGCCGAGATGAGCTCGCCGAAGCTGAACGGGCTGTCGGGGATGTCGAGGTCCGTCTCCGAGGCGGCGGTGATCTGCAGGTACACGCCCTCCGCCGGTCCGCCCTTGTGGTACTGGCCGGTGGAGTGCAGGAACCGCGGCCCCCACCCGAAGGTCACGGGCCGGCCGGTGGCGCGGGCGAGGACCGGGCGGACGCTCTCCAGCTCCGCCCACGCGAGCCGGTCGAAGTACGCCTGCACGGACAGGTACCCGGTCTCCGGCAGCTGCGCGAGCAGCCTGCCCAGCGCGTCCTCGACCGTCTGCGCCCCGTCGAGCAGCTCCTGCGCCCCGCGGATCTCCACGGGACCGTCCACCACGTCCGCGGCCGTGGGCTGCGGCTTGTCCTCGAGCAGGGCGCGGGTGGCGTTCTTGGCGGACTCCACGTCGGGCTGGTCGTACGGGTTGATGCCGAGCAGCCGCCCGGCGGCCGCGGTGGCGACCTCCCACAGCATGAGCTGGGCGCCCAGGGAGCCGGAGACCCGCACGACGTCGCCCTCGGGGGCCTGCTCCTCGTCCACGCCGACGAGCTCCACGACGAGGACGTCGGCCGCTCCCGAGGAGGCCTCCGGGGCGTCACCGGCGCCGACGACGACGGGCAGCACGCCCTTGCCCTCCTTGCCGGTGGACTCCGCGATCAGCTGCTCCGCCCAGTCGGCGAACCCCGCGATCCCCGAGCCCAGGTCCCGGAAGACGAGCTTGTTCCGCAGCGGCTGCGTCCCGCCGAGCGCCGCGCCCAGGTGCAGGCCGGGGTTGTCCTCGGCGTCCTCGCGCAGCACCTCGCCGGCTTCGTCGGCGTCGTCGAGCAGGGCCCCGACGTCCACCCCGGCCAGGCCGGAGGGGACCAGACCGAAGGCGGTCAGCGCGGAGAAGCGCCCGCCGACGGTCGGGTCGGCGGTGAAGACCCGGCGGTAGCCGGCCTCCCGCGCGGACGCCTCCATGGGGGAGCCGGGGTCGGTGACCACCACGATGCGCGAGGCGGCGTCGATGCCCGCGTCCTCGAAGGCCCGGGCAAAGACCCGGCGCGCCGAGTCGGTCTCCACGGTGGAGCCGGACTTCGAGGAGACCACGATCGCGGTGTGCTCGAGGCGGTCGGCGAGGGCCGCGCCCACCATCTCCGGGTCCGTGGAGTCGAGCACGAACAGCTCGACCCCGGCGGTCCGGGTGATCACCTCGGGGGCGAGGGAGGACCCGCCCATGCCCGCGAGCACGAACCGGTCCACGCCCTCGGCCGCGAACTCCTCGCGCAGGGCGGTGATCTCGGCGACGAGCGGGCGGGAGACCTCGGCGGCCTCGACCCAGCCCAGCCGCTTGGCGGACTCCTCCTCGGCCGCGGGCCCCCACAGGGTGGGCTCCTGGGCGAAGAGCTTCGAGGCGAACCTGTCACCCACCAGCGCGGGCACGTGCCGGTCGACGGCCTCGCGGGCCGCGCCGGAGGTCTGGACGGACAGGGAGCTCATGGGTTCTCCTTCGGGTCGGGCAGCACGGACGGAACTCGGGTCGGGACGGGCTCAGCGGGCGTTGTCGAGGGCGGCGCGCACGGTGTCCAGCAGCTCCGCCCAGGAGTCCTCGAACTTGGTGAGGCCCTCCGCCTCGAGCTTCTCCACGACCTCGTCGTAGGAGATCCCCACGCCGGCGATCCGGTCCAGGAGCTCGTTGGACTCCGCGTAGGTGCCCGTGACGGTGTCCCCGGTGACCTCGGCGTGGTCGAACGTGGCCTCGAGGGTCTTCTCCGGCATGGTGTTGACGGTGTTCGGGGCGACCAGTCCGGTGACGTACAGGGTGTCCGGCAGGGCCGGGTCCTTCACCCCGGTGGAGGCCCACAGCGGGCGCTGCGGGTTCGCCCCGGCCGCTGCCAGCCGCTCCCAGCGCTCGGTGGTCAGGGAGTCCTCGTGGATCTGGTAGGCGAGCCGGGCGTTGGCCAGGCCGGCCTGGCTCTTCAGCTCCTTGGCCTCGTCCGTGCCGATCGCGTCCAGGCGCTTGTCGACCTCGGAGTCCACCCGGGAGACGAAGAAGGAGGCCACGGAGTGGATGCCGGCCAGGTCCTTGCCGTTCTCCAGGGCCTGTTCCAGGCCCAGCAGGTAGGCGTTGATGACCGCGCGGTAGCGCTCGAGGGAGAAGATCAGCGTCACGTTGACGGAGATCCCCTCGGCGATGGTCGCGGTGATCGAGGGCAGGCCCGCCTCGGTGGCGGGGATCTTGATCAGCGCGTTGTCCCGGTCGATGGTCCGGGACAGACGCTGGGCCATGGCCGCGGTGGCGTCCGCGTCCTGGGCCAGGCGCGGGTCCACCTCGATGGACACCCGCCCGTCCACGCCCTGGGTCGCCTCGGCGATGGGGGCGAACAGGTCGCAGGCCTCGCGCACGTCGTCGGTGGTGATGGCCAGCACGGCCTCGTCCACGTCCGTGCCGGCCGCGGCCAGCTCCTTGACCTGCTCCTCGTAGGCGTCGTGGGCGGCCAGCGCGGCGGCGAAGATCGTCGGGTTCGTGGTCACGCCCACGACGTCCTTCTCGTCGATCAGCCGCTGCAGCCCGCCGGAGCTCAGGCGTTCGCGGGAGAGGTCGTCGAGCCAGATCGAGACGCCGGCGTCGGAGAGCTTCTTGGTGGGGGTGGTCATGTTCGTGTCAGTCCTCGTGCTCGGGGGAAAGTGGTCGGTCGGTGCGCACCGTGGCTCAGCGGCTCACGGAGGCGGCGGCCTGCGCGGCGCTGAGGGATTCCCGGGCGGCGGCGGTGACGGCCTCGGCCGTGATGCCGAACTCGCGGTAGAGGGTCTCGTAGTCGGCGGACTCCCCGAAGTGCTCCAGGGACACGGCCCGCCCGGCGTCGCCGAGCAGGTCCCGCCAGGACATCGCGATCCCGGCCTCCACGGACACCCGCGCCCGCACGGCCGCCGGCAGCACGGACTCGCGGTACTCGGCGTCCTGGGCGTCGAACCACTCCCGGCACGGCATGGACACCACGCGCGCGGCCACCCCCTGCTCCGCCAGCTGCGCCCGGGCCGCCACGGCGAGGGAGACCTCCGAGCCGGTGCCGATCAGGATCACGTCCGGGTCCTTGCCCTCGGGCGCGTCGGCGAGGACGTAGCCGCCGCGGGCGACCCCCTCGGCGGAGGCGAACTTCTCGCCGTCGGCGTCCGGGTGCAGGTCCACCCGGGCGAAGGTGGGCACGTTCTGGCGGGTCAGGGCGATCCCGGCCGGGCCGTGCCGGTTCTCCAGCATCGTCCGCCACGCGATCGCGGTCTCGTTGGCATCGGCCGGGCGTACCACGTCCAGGCCCGGGATCGCCCGCAGCGAGGACAGCTGCTCTACCGGCTGGTGGGTGGGCCCGTCCTCGCCGAGGCCGATGGAGTCGTGGGTCCAGACGTAGATCGAGGGGACCTTCATCAGCGCGCCCAGGCGCACGGCCGGGCGCTGGTAGTCGGAGAAGATCAGGAACGTGCCGGAGAACGCCCTCGTCTGGGAAGACATGGTGATGCCGTTGACGATCGCGGCCGCGGCGTGCTCGCGGATCCCGAAGTGCAGCACCCGCCCGTAGGGGTTGCCGGTCCACTTGTTCGTGGAGCGGGCCTCGGGGATGAAGGAGGCCGCGGACTCGATGGTGGTGTTGTTCGACCCGGCCAGGTCGGCCGACCCGCCCCACAGCTCCGGGAAGGTCTCGGCGATCGCGTTGATCACCTTGCCCGAGGCCGACCGGGTGGCCACGTCCTTGCCGGCTTCGAAGACCGGGAACGCCTCGGCATAGTCCTCGGGCAGCTCCTCGGCCCGGATCCGGTCGTAGAGGCGCGCCCGCTCCGGGTTCGCCTCCCGCCACGCGGCGAAGTCCTGCTCCCACTCCTCGCGAACGGCCTTCATCCGGTCCTGGATCCCGCGGGTGTGGGCGAAGACCTCGTCCTCGACCTGGAAGGACTGCTCGGGGTCGAAGCCGAGGATCTCCTTGGTGGCGGCAACCTCCTCGGCCCCGAGCTTGGAGCCGTGGATGGCCCCGGTGTTCTGCTTGCCCGGGGCCGGCCAGCCGATGATCGTGCGCAGGGCGATCAGCGAGGGCTTGGTGGTCTCGGCCTTGGCGGCCAGGATCGCCGCGTGGAGCTCCTCCACGTCCTCGACGTAGTCCCCGGTCTTCGTCCAGTCGACCCGGGCCACGTCCCAGCCGTAGGCCTCGTAGCGCTTGAGGACGTCCTCGGTGAACGCCACGTCGGTGTCGTCCTCGATGGAGATGTGGTTCTGGTCGTAGATCACCACGAGGTTGCCCAGCTCCTGCACCCCGGCCAGCGAGGACGCCTCGGAGGTCACGCCCTCCTGGAGGTCCCCGTCGGAGGCGATCACGTAGACCGTGTGGTCGAAGACGGAGGTGCCGGGGGCCGCGTCGGGGTCGAACAGGCCGCGGGTGTAGCGCTGGGCGTAGGCGAACCCGACGGCCGAGGCCAGGCCCTGGCCCAACGGCCCCGTGGTGATCTCCACCCCGGTGGTGTGCCGGTACTCCGGGTGCCCCGGGGTCTTCGAGCCCCAGGTGCGCAGGGACTCGATGTCCTCCAGCTCCATGCCGTAGCCGGACAGGAACAGCTGCAGGTACAGGGTCAGGGAGGTGTGCCCGGGGGAGAGGACGAACCGGTCCCGGCCCGTCCACCGGTCATCACGCGGGTCGTGGCGCATCACCTTCTGGAACAGCAAGTACGCCGCCGGGGCCAGGCTCATCGCGGTGCCCGGGTGGCCGTTGCCCACCTTCTCCACCGCGTCCGCGGCCAGCACCCGCACCGTGTCCACGGCGCGCCGGTCCAGTTCGGTCCAGGTCAGTTTCTGATCGAGTTCGGTCGTCAAGATTCGGGGCCCTTTCCCTCGGGATCCGCTGCCGTGCGCAGCGGGTGCCGGTCGCCGACCGGCGGTTTGGGTCCAGCTTAGGTCACGCACATTTCGGCCGTGTGACCGACGGCACCGCTCCGGGCGGCTCCGGACCCCTTTCCCGTCATGTCCGGAGCGGGACCGGGCGCCGCCACACGCTATGCTGTATAGGACCTTCTTCCGCGCCCGCGACCACCGCGCCGACCGCTCCTGCTGCGTGCCGGCGACGGACCGTCTCCGGGCCGTCCTCGCGCACGGAGCCGGGGGAGAACCACCGCAACCGGGAGCAATGATTCTGTGAACTCACTCGAGACGTCGGGACCCGCAGGACGAGCCGTCCTCGGCACCGGGCACACGGGTGTTGCGGCGGACACCGGACGCGAGGGACGGATGACGGCCACCCGGAAGCTGCGGGCCTACGTGGCCCTGATGAAGCCGCGGATCATCGAGCTGCTGCTCGTGGCGACCGTGCCGACCATGATCTTCGCCCAGCAGGGCATGCCGAACCTCTGGCTCATCCTCAACACGCTCGTGGGCGGCACGCTCGCGGCCGGCGCGGCCGGTGCCTTCAACTGCTACATCGACCGGGACGAGGACCGGGTCATGAAGCGCACGGCCAAGCGCCCGCTCGTCACCGGAGAGGTCACCGACCGCGAGGCCCTCGTCTTCGCGTGGGCGCTCACGGCCGTGTCCGTCGCCTGGCTCACGCTCGGGGTCAACGTGCTCGCCGGCGCCCTGGGCGCGGCGGCCATCTTCCTCTACGCGGTCTTCTACTCGATCGTGCTCAAGCGCCGTACGGCCCAGAACATCGTCTGGGGCGGGGTCGCCGGGTGCATGCCGGTGCTGATCGGGTGGGCCGCCGTGACGGGCGGTCTGGACTGGCCCGCGCTCGTGCTGTTCCTGTTCATCTTCCTGTGGACCCCGCCGCACTACTGGCCGCTGTCCATGAAGTACGCCGACGACTACTCCCGCGCCGGGGTCCCCATGCTCGGCGCCGTGGCCGGGGCCCGCACCGTGGGCAGCCAGGTCGTGCTCTACGCCTGGGCCACGGTGGTGTGCTCGCTGCTGCTCGTCCCTGTCGGCGGCGCCGGCTGGGTCTACGCGGTGACCGCGCTGGCCTCGGGCGCCTGGTTCGTGGGCCACAGCCACAAGCTGCACGCCCTCGCGGTGGCCGGCCGGCCCACGGACAAGCAGGCGATGTACGTCTTCCACGGCTCGATCGCCTACATCACCTTCGTCTTCCTCGCCCTGGCCGTGGACCCGTTCGTGGGCGGTCCCGTCCTCTGAGCCCGCCGGGGGCGGCGGCCCCCGCGGTGTCCCGGTCCGGCCGGGCGATCGGCCGGACCTAGGATGGTCGCATGCTCAGCATGACCTTCACCGGGCTCGTCGCCTACCCGATCACGCCGTTCCAGCAAGGTGGCCGCCTGGACCTGGAGTCCTTCGGGCGCCATGTCGGCCGCCTGGTCCGCTCGGGGGTCGACGCCCTGGTGGTGCTGGGCAGCTCGGGCAGCTTCGCGTACCTCTCCGGGGAGGAGCGGGCCGAGGTCGTGCGCGCCGCCGTGGAGGCCGCCCGCGGCTCCGGGGTGCCGGTGGGGGCGGGGATCTCCGCGATGACCACCCGCGAGGTCCTGGAGATGGCCTACGCCGCCGAGAACGGCGGGGCGGACGGGCTCGTGCTCAACCCGCTGTCCTACATCCCGCTCGTCTCCCAGGAGATCGCGGACCAGGTGGAGACGGTCGCGGCGGCCGTGTCCCTGCCGCTGTGCATCTACAACAACCCGACGACGACCGGTTTCACGTACCCGGTGGAGCTCGCCGCCGAGCTCTCCTGGCTGGAGAACGTCAGCGCGTTCAAGGACACTGCGGACTCCCCGCAGGACCTCGCCGCACGGCGGAGCCGGTTCGCCGAGCTCGCGGAGCCGGGCACGGCCCACGGGGTGAGCGGGGAGCGGCTGCTGCACGAGGCCGCTCCGGACGCCGCGGCCTGGCACTCCGGGATCGCCGCGGTGCTCCCTCGCCAGTACGCCGCCTTCCGCGCCGCGGTCGTCGCGGGCGACGACCATGCGGTGCGCACGTGGCAGGCGGCGCTGGCCCCGCTGATGGAGATCCTGCGCCAGGAGCGGCCCCTGAGCTCCCTGTACGCCCTCGCCGAGGTGTGCGGCGTCAGCACGGCCCCGCCGCGGCGCCCGCTGCTGCCGATCCCCTCGGGCAGCCGGCAGCGCCTGGCGCAGGCCGTCGAGGAGCTGCTCGACGAGGCGCCCGACGAGCGGGCCTGAGGGACTCAGCCGCGGGCCGGGGCCTCGGCCGACGGCGCACGGTCGGCGCCCCGCAACACGGGGTCCGGGGTGCGGGTGACCGCGAAGCCCTTCTCCACGGTGCGGGCGGTGGCCCAGATCAGCAGCGCGGAACCCACCAGGTGCAGGGCGACCGCGACGATCGGCACGCCGTTGAAGTACTGGTAGTAGCCGATGAGCGCCTGCAGGACCAGCACGGCCAGCATGACGTTGAGGCTCGAGGCCAGCGGGACGGGCCACCGGTGCCGGCGGGCGAGGAACAGGCCGAGGACCACGGCCACGACGATCAGGTACACCGGGACGGCGTGCGCGCGGGTGATGAGGTAGGCGTCGAAGGCGTGCCTGGCGGTGGATTCGTCCCCCGCGTGCGGGCCGGTGCCCGTGACGAGGGTGCCCAGGTACAGGATCAGCGCGGTGAGCACCGCCAGGCCCACCATGAGCCGCCGCACGGTCCGGCGCTGCCCGTAGGCCTGGCCGGGGCGCTCCGCGTCCCGCACGGCGGGCAGGGAGCGCCGCCGGGTGCGGTTGACCAGCACCGTGGCCAGGGCGATCATCGCCCCGGAGATGAGGTAGTGGATGCCCACGATCCAGGGGTTGAGCCCGGTGAGCACGGTGATCCCGCCGACCACGGCCTGCAGCGGGATGCCGAGACCCAGCAGCAGGGCGATCCGGAAGAGGTCGCGGTGCTCGTGGCGCAGCCGCAGCACGGCGAGGAACGTCAGCACCGCCACCGCGGCGAGCAGGAAGGTCAGCAACCGGTTGCCGAACTCGATGACCCCGTGCATGCCCATCTCGGGGGTGTTGGTCCAGGACTCGTCCGTGCACCGCGGCCAGGTGGGGCAGCCCAGACCCGAGCCCGTCAGCCGCACGAGCCCGCCGGTGAGGATCAGCACGGAGTTCGCCAACAGCGACGCGACGGCGAGCCACCGCACCCACCGGGTGATCCGGGTCGGCAGCAGGACGCTGTCGTTCTCCCGGACGTCGACGTCGATGGGGTCGCTGGCGCGGTTCATGGGTTCACTTCCGGACGGGATCGGTGCGGTGGGGTCTGCCCGCCCAGTTTATCCGGCTCCGCGGACCCCGGTTCCCGCCCTTGGGCTCACCCTGGGGCGGCGGCTCAGCTCCAGCGGAACCAGCGCACGGCTCCGGCCCAGGCGGCGGCGGCCCAGACGGCGAGCACCAGCACAGGCAGGAGCGTGGGCGTGCCGGTGAGGAAGGTCTCGCGCAAGGCGGTGCCCAGCGCACCGGAGGGCAGCACGTCCACCAGCCAGGTGAGCCCGGCCGGCAGCGTGCTCGAGGGGAACAGCGTGCCGCCGACGGCGGCGAGCAGCACCCACACGAGGTTGGTCACTGCGAGGGTCGCCTCGGCGCGCACCGTCCCGGCGAGCAGCAGCCCCAGCCCCGTGAACGCCGCGGCGCCGAGCAGCAGCACCGGCACGGACACGAGCACCGCGGCCGCCTCGGGGCGCCAGCCGAGCGCCGCGCCGAGCGCGGCGACCAGGACGTACTGCACCACGAGCACCGCGACGATCGCGAGCAGCTTGCCGGCGATCAGCCCGCCGCGGCCCAGGGGGGTGGTGGAGAGGAAGCGCAGGACCCCGTAGCGGCGGTCGAAGCCGGTCTGGATGCCCTGCCCCGAGAAGGCGTTGGAGAGCACGCACAGCGCCAGGGCGCCCGGCACGGCCACGTCCACGCGGGAGGCGCCCGCCGGGACGGTGGCGTCCAGCAGGTCGGTGAGCGTCAGGGCCACGAGGGCCATGAGCGGCAGGATCACCAGCAGCAGCAGCTGTTCCCCGTTGCGCAGCATGGTCAGCGCCTCGTAGCGGGCCTGCGCGGCCACCCGGCGGGCCAGGGGAGCGGGGTCCGAGCGCGGGGGCACGGAGCGGGACTGGGCGGGTGCGGTCATCGGATCTCCCGTCCGGAGATGTCGAGGAAGACGTCCTCGAGGGTGCGCGGTTGGAGGGACAGGGACTCGGGCATCGTGCCGGTCGCGGTGAACCACCGGGTCACGGCCTCGAGCATCGGGGGAGTGAGGGCACCGGTGAGCGTCACGGTGCGGTCGGCGCAGTCGGTGCGGACGTCCTCGAAGCCGGGACCGTCCCACGGGAACGGTCCCGCACGCAGCTGCTCGGGGGCCAGCGTCAGCACCAGCACGGCGGGGGCGTCGGCGCCGGGCGCCACCAGCTCCGCCACGGACCCCTGGGCCATGACCCGGCCGTGGTCGACGATGTAGACCTGGTCGGCGAGGCGCTGGGCGTCGTCGAGCAGGTGCGTGGTGAGGATGATGCACACCCCCTCGCGGCGCAGCTGCTGGACGAGGTCGAAGACGATGTTGCGGGACTGCGGGTCCATCCCGGCCGAGGGCTCGTCGAGGAAGAGCACCTCCGGGCTGCCGGCCAGGGCCGCCGCCAGGGCCACGCGCTGGCGCTGGCCGCCGGAGAGCCGGCGGACCACGGTGCGGTCGAAGCTGCTGATGCCGAGCCGCTCCACGAGCTCGTCCATGTCCCGGGGGCTGCGGTAGAGGGACGCCACGTGCCGGAGCAGCTCCAGCGGGCGCACGGCCTGCGGGAGCCCGCCGTCCTGGAGCATGACGCCCACGCGGGCGCGCAGGGCCGGGCTGGCCCGCCACGGGTCCTGGCCCAGGAGGCGGACCGTGCCGGCCGAGGGCCGCTGCAGTCCCTGGGCGCACTCCAGGGTGGTCGTCTTGCCCGCGCCGTTGGGCCCGAGCAGCGCCGTGATCTCGCCGTGCCGCGCGGTGAGGGACAGCCCGTTGACGGCGTGCACCACGTCGGCGCGCGTGGCGCCCGGACCGTCCGGACGCCGGGAGCGGCGCCGGCGGACGGGGAACTCCTTCACGAGGCGCTCGATCGAGAGTGCGGGCGAGGGCGCGGGGGGACTCTGGGCGGGCACCGGACCAGTGTAGTGCGGCGCGCCCGCGGCCCGGCCCCCCTTGGCCGCCCCGCGTCCGGGGGTTATTATGAGTAGGTCGTGATTTAAACGCAGCGGCCCGGTAAGGCTCCACTTACTGGTGAGGCCGGAATGAATTACGACATACTCCGGTTGTGTATTGAGAGCGGCCCTGACGGGTCGCACCCTGCACCACGAGAACCTCCACCCCGACCAGGAAGCGAGCGGTTCATCCATGACTCAGACCACGGACGCCCGGAGCAGGTCCCGCTCCGGCCCGCGGGCGGAGCAGGAGGAGAACACCCGCTCGCGCGTGCTCGGCGCCGTCCTCGAGCACGGCCCGGTCTCGGCCGCCGACCTCGGCGAGATGCTCGAGTTGACCCCCGCCGCCGTGCGCCGCCACCTGGACGCCCTCGAGCAGCAGCACTTCGTCGAGGTCACCATGGTCCGCCGCCGCAGCGGGGGCGCCGGCCGCCCGGCGCGGCGCTACGTCGTCGCCCCGGAGGGCCACGCCAAGCTGGGCGACGACTACCTCGAGATCGCGACCGACGCGCTCGAGTCCATCCGGCGCATCGCCGGTCCCGACGCCGTGCAGTCCTTCATCCAGGAGCGCGTGGACCGACTCGAGGCGTCCTACCGCCCGGAGGTCGAGGCCGCCGGGGACGACGTCGCCGACCGCCTGCCCGTCCTGGTGCGGCTGCTCAGCCGCGACGGGTTCGCCGCCTCCACCAACGAGGTGGCCGTCGGCCGCGGGGAGTCCCGCACCATCGTCTCGGCGCAGCTGTGCCAGGGGCACTGCCCCGTGCGCGAGCTCGCCGCCCGCTACCCGCAGTTCTGCGAGCTGGAGACCGAGCTCATCGCCCGGCTGCTCGGCACCGACGTCCGCCGGCTCTCCACGCAGGCCGCCGGCGCGCACGTGTGCACCACGCACGTGCCCCTCACGCGGCCGGGACCCGCCGCCGCACCGACTTCCGTGGACCGCACCGCGGGCCGCGTCACAGACCAGACAACAGAGGAAGGCCGTCATGACTGACCAGATCGCCAGCGGCAACGACACTGTCATCGCCGACATCCTGGAGAAGAACCCCGAGCTCGAGGGCATCGGCACCTACGAGTACGGCTGGGCCGACTCCGACGTGGCCGGCGCCTCCGCGCGCCGCGGTGTCGACGAGGACGTCGTCCGGGACATCTCCGCGAAGAAGAGCGAACCGCAGTGGATGACCGACCTGCGGCTAAAGGGCCTGAAGTTCTTCGACCGCAAGCCCATGCCCACGTGGGGTGCGGACCTGTCCGGGATCGACTTCGACAACATCAAGTACTTCGTGCGCTCCACGGAGAAGCAGGCCGCCACCTGGGAGGACCTGCCCGAGGACATCCGCAACACCTACGAGAAGCTCGGCATCCCCGAGGCCGAGCGCGGACGGCTCGTGTCCGGTGTCGCCGCCCAGTACGAGTCCGAGGTCGTCTACCACCAGATCCGCGAGGACCTGGAGGAGCAGGGCGTCATCTTCCTCGACACCGACACCGCGCTCAAGGAGCACCCGGAGCTGTTCGCGGAGTACTTCGGCACCGTGATCCCCGTGGGCGACAACAAGTTCGCGTCCCTGAACACGGCCGTGTGGTCCGGCGGTTCCTTCGTCTACGTCCCGAAGGGCGTGCACGTGGAAATCCCGCTGCAGGCCTACTTCCGCATCAACACCGAGAACATGGGCCAGTTCGAGCGGACGCTGATCATCGCGGACGAGGACTCCTACGTCCACTACATCGAGGGCTGCACCGCGCCGATCTACAAGACCGACTCGTTGCACTCCGCCGTCGTGGAGATCATCGTCAAGAAGAACGCCCGCGTGCGCTACACGACCATCCAGAACTGGTCGAACAACGTGTACAACCTCGTGACCAAGCGCGCGATCGCCCACGAGGGCGCCACGATGGAGTGGATCGACGGCAACATCGGCTCGAAGGTCACCCAGAAGTACCCGGCGGTCTACATGACCGGCGAGCACGCCCGCGGCGAGACCCTCTCGATCGCGTTCGCCGGCGAGGGACAGCACCAGGACACCGGTTCCAAGATGGTGCACATCGCCCCGAACACGTCGTCGTCGATCGTCTCGAAGTCCGTGGCCCGCAACGGCGGCCGCGCCGCGTACCGGGGTCTCGTGCAGGTCCGCGAGGGCGCGAAGGGCTCGAAGTCCAACGTGGTCTGCGACGCCCTGCTGGTGGACACGATCTCCCGCTCCGACACGTACCCGTACGTCGACATCCGTGAGGACGACGTCACCATGGGCCACGAGGCGACCGTCTCGCGCGTCTCCGAGGAGCAGCTGTTCTACCTCATGCAGCGCGGGATGGCCGAGGACGAGGCCATGGCGATGATCGTGCGCGGCTTCGTGGAGCCGATCGCCCGCGAACTGCCCATGGAGTACGCGCTCGAACTCAACCGCCTCATCGAACTGCAGATGGAAGGATCCGTTGGCTGACATGTCCAAGCTGAACGAAACGATTCGCAATGCCACGGAGGCCGCCGCCTCCGCGGCCACCGCGGTGGCCGACAAGGCCGTCGGCGCGGCCAGGGACGCCTACGACAACCTCGGCGAGAAGGTCGACGGGGTGCCCACCGGGGACGGCCGCATCGCCATCCCGGGCATGGACCAGGAGGGGGAGCGGCTGGCCCGGGACAAGGTCGAGAACGACACCCTCGTGCGGCACACCGCCCATGGCGACATCTCCGGTGTGCCCGACTCCTCCCGCGCGGGGCGCCGCACGTCCTACGACGTCGCCGACTTCCCGAAGCTCACGGGCCGCGAGGAGGACTTCCGGTTCACCCCGCTGAAGCGCCTCAAGGGCCTGCACGCCGACGCCCTCACCGGCCCGGCGCCCGCGCTGACCGTCGACTCGGACGCCGTGCGCGTCGAGACCGTGGGCCGCGACGACGCCCGCATCGGCAGCGCCGGCATCCCCGAGGACCGGCTCTCCGCCAACGCGTGGAGCAGTGTCACCGAGGCCACCGTGATCACGGTGCCGCAGGAGGCCGAGGTGACCGAGCCGGTCGTCGTCGACATCCACGGCACCGACGCGACCCCGGCCGCCCAGCACCTCGTGATCGACGCCCAGCCCTTCTCCAAGGCCCTCGTGGTCCTGCGCCACCACGGCAGCGCCGTGCTCTCGCAGAACGTCGAGTTCCGGGTCGCCGACTCCGCGAACCTGACCGTGGTGACCCTCCAGGAGTGGGACGACGACGCCGTGCACGCCTCCTCCCAGCAGGCGCGCCTCGGCAAGGCGGCCACGTTCAAGCACGTGCTCGTCTCCTTGGGCGGCGACCTCGTGCGCGTCACCCCGTCCACCCGCTTCGACGCCCCGGGCGGCTCCGTGGAGCTGTACGGGCTGACGTTCGTGGACGCCGGCCAGCACCTGGAGTCCCGGCTGTTCGTGGACCATTCCCAGCCGAAGTGCACCTCCCGGGTGACCTACAAGTCCGCGCTGCAGGGCGAGAACGCCCACGGTGTGTGGGTCGGCGACGTCCTCATCCGCGCCATCGCGGAGGGCACCGACACCTACGAGCTCAACCGGAACCTCATCCTCAACGACGGTCCGCGGATGGACTCCGTGCCGAACCTGGAGATCGAGACCGGCCTCATCGCCGGTGCCGGCCACGCCTCCACCACGGGCCAGCTGGACGACGAGCACCTGTACTACCTCATGTCCCGGGGCATCCCCGAGGACGAGGCGCGCCGGCTCGTGGTCCGCGGATTCCTCTTCGAGATCATCCAGCAGATCGGTGTCCCGGACATCGAGGAGCGGCTGCGCGAGGCCGTCCAGGACGAGCTCGCCTCCGCCAACTACTGAGCCTCTTCCGGCACGCACTCTTCCGACCACAGACTTTTTCGACCACAGGAGAACCATCCATGGCAACTCTCGAGATCAAGGACCTGCACGCGTCCGTCGTGCTCGACGACGAGACCACCAAGCCGATCCTCAAGGGCGTGAACCTGACCATCAACTCCGGTGAGGTCCACGCGATCATGGGCCCCAACGGCTCCGGCAAGTCCACGCTGGCCTCCACCGTGGCCGGCCACCCCAAGTACGTCGTCGACTCCGGCGAGGTCCTGCTGGACGGGGAGAACGTCCTGGAGATGTCCGTGGACGAGCGCGCCCGCGCCGGGCTCTTCCTGGCCATGCAGTACCCCGTGGAGATCCCCGGCGTGACGACCTCCAACTTCCTGCGCACCGCGAAGACCGCGATCGACGGCGAGGCCCCCTCGCTGCGCACGTGGACCAAGGACGTCAAGGCCGCCATGGAGCAGCTGAAGATCAGCCCCGACATGATCCAGCGCAACGTCAACGAGGGCTTCTCCGGCGGCGAGAAGAAGCGCCACGAGATCCTCCAGCTCGAGCTGCTCAAGCCGAAGATCGCCCTGCTGGACGAGACCGACTCCGGCCTCGACGTGGACGCGCTCAAGGTCGTCTCCGAGGGCGTCAACCGCGCCCTGGAGACCAACGACATGGGCGTCATGCTCATCACCCACTACACGCGCATCCTGCGCTACATCAAGCCGCAGTTCGTGCACGTGTTCCACGACGGCCGCGTGGTCGACGAGGGCGGGCCCGAGCTCGCCGAGCGGCTCGAGAACGAGGGCTACGACCGCTACCTGGCCCCGGCCAAGTAGGCTTCGACCCCACCAGCCCCGAAAGGAGGCCAGCGATGGCCGACACCCCTGCTGAGACCACCGCCGATCCCGCGGCCGCGGGCCGGCCCTCCGCCGAAGAGGTCGAGGAGGCGCTCAAGAACGTCATCGACCCCGAGCTCGGCGTGAACATCGTGGACCTGGGCCTGCTCTACGGCTCCAAGTGGGCCGAGGACGGCGCCCTGGTCCTCGACATGACCCTGACCACGGCCGCGTGCCCGCTGCAGGACGTCATCGAGGACCAGTGCGCGGCGAACCTCGACCCCATGGTGGACGAGTGGCGCGTGAACTGGGTCTGGATGCCGCCGTGGGGACCCGACCGGATCACCGAGGACGGCCGCGACCAGATGCGGGCCCTGGGCTTCAACATCTGATCCTCCCTCCCGGCACGCCTGCGGCGGCCCGCCCACCTCCGACGGAGGTGGGTGGGCCGCCGTCGTCGTGCCGATCCGCCTTTCACGGAGAAACCTTCCGGATTGTGGGCGCGAACGCCCCGCCCGCTCCTACACTGCCGTCATGGGCCAGACGTTGCTCTTCGGGATCGTCGCCTCGAGCGCCCTCGTCATCGGGGCGCTGGTCGGCGTCCGCTTCGAGCTCCCGAAGCGCGTGCTCGCCATCCTGCTCTCCTTCGCCGCCGGCGCGCTCATCACCGCACTGGCCTTCGAGCTGTTCGAGGACGCGTACGAGCGCGGGGGTCTACCGCTGGCCGTGATCGGGCTGTTCGCCGGTGCCGTGGTCTTCACGGCCCTCAGCGCCCTCCTGGACCGCTGGGCGCAGCCGGGAGCCCCTTCCGGGGACGCCGAGAAGCAACAGGGCAGCGCCAAGCTGGACACGGACGCCGCGGCGGACGAGAAGGCGCCGACGTCCGCCTCCACCGGTGGTGCCGCCGGTCTCGCCCTGCTGGCCGCCGTCACCCTCGACGGTGTGCCCGAGAACGTGGCGCTCGGCGTCTCGCTCACGGAGGGCACCGGCGGCCTCGCCCTGCTCGCGGCGATCTTCGTGTCCAACCTGCCCGAGTCCCTGGTGGGCGCGGCCTCGATGCGTGAGCAGGGCATGTCGAAGGGCAAGGCCGTCCTGCTCTGGACGGTCTGTGGCGTGCTCCTGGTGGTGGCCGTGCTGATCGGCGCCGGTCCGCTGGCCGGCAGCGACCCCGAGACGATCTCCCTGCCGCTGGCCTTCGCCGCCGGCGCGGTGATCGCCTCCCTGGCCGACACCCTGATGCCGGAGGCCTACGAGCACGGCGGCCCGGCGGTGGCGGTGAGCACCACGGCCGGCTTCGCGCTGTCCTTCGCGCTGTCGCTGGCTTGAGATCTTCGATTATCATCGCACTTCTCGTAGAAGCTCAAGAACTCGAACGACGCATGCGCATGGTCATGATGCCTTGCCTTCGTTCCGTCCACGAAACCGGCGTCCCACCTTATAGGAGGTCGGTTCTTTTTCACCGCTACCCTTGCCGGAATTGCAACTCCTGCACATCGTAACGAGAATTGCTCCGTTGCTGCCTTTGCCGTTGAACCATTCATTGCGTTCCTGGTAGCTGCAATCGTTACCTGTGGACTTCCAGTGGGAGGCGACGGAAGGGTTGTGGTCGAATGTCAATTCGCCCTTCGTGTCGACCTCGTCTATTTTGGTCAGCCGGCACACCGGGCAGTGATATGCGTCAGGGTTTTTCCGGTCCGAAGAAGTAGCCGGGATCATTGCGCGCAGACGGGCGAATTCGGAGTTTCGGTGTGAGCCGTTTGTCCGGTTGTCTTTGTCCCAGCTTCCGTAAACCCTAGGGCGGAAGGACTTCCCCCGGTACTCGTTCTTGAGTTCTCCCTCCACGGTGATCCACTCCGACGGGTGCCCCAAGTGACGCAGGCTCTTCAGCCCGAAAGTTCGCCCCACGTCGCCCAGTAGAGCTGCCGCGTCTACCACGAGTTCATTGATCCGCTTTTCCAGGGCTGCAGTCATTTTTGTACCTTGGTATGTGGAGTCGTGCAGCGCGGAGGCCCGTCCAAGTGGGACATATACTTTGTTGAGCGCCTTTCGGAGCCCCTTTTTCGGAGATTTTGACTGTTCGAGTTCTGTGGCTTCATCCTCGGCGAAGGAGAGCAACGTTGCCAACAGTTCACGGCGCGAGGCCATTTCAACGTTTAGTTTGCCGTGGACGGTCTTCGCGAAAATGGTGTGATGCGTGCCGGACATGTCGAACGGTTTGGAGATGTTAATCGCAGGTATGCTAGTACCGGCATCCGCGGAAGAACGTGGACTGCGATCCTTTCCGCTTTTCCGCTTCATCCATTCGTTGCCCGCCTTGACCTTGCCCTTGACGTATGATTTACCTGCGGCGACCTTCCCCTTCACAAATGCCTTTCCGGCAGCGATCTTCCCCTTGACCTTGCCGCCCAGCTTGGTGAGGCCGCGAATAATGGGGCCAGCGAGCTTGAGGCCGGTCTTGATGACGAAGTCGAGGGCCTGCTTCACCGGCTTCTGCAGCGCCGTGACGATCTCGCGGATCTTCTGACCGATGCCACCGAGGCCGAGCACGCTGGCGAGGAATCCGATGAGGATCGGCACGATCTGGCCGAGCACGTTCTCGATCTTGGCGACCACGCCGCCCACGTTGCCGCGCACGATGTCCGCGACCGAGTCGATGATCGTGTCGACGAACTGCGCCAGCCGGGCGGCGTTGTTCACGAAGAACATGACCACGTCGTAGATGAGCTTGCAGGCCTTGATGAACGCGGCCGCGGGGTTGAGTAGGCTGATCAGCCACGTGATGCCGGCGGTGATCACCTTCGTGACGACGAAGTCCTGGACCTTCTCCAGGATCATGTCCTTGATGTTGCCGACCTTTTCCACGAGCAGCTGCCACAGCCCGCCGACTCCCTGGGTGGCGATGAGCTGGAAGATCTCCACGCCCTTTTCCACCGCGGCCATCGCCGGCTCGCCGATCTGCTTGACGAGCCGGTTGCGGATGTTGGTCCACGTGAGGCCGAACAGTGAGGCGAGCAGCTTGACGACGCCCTTGAGGTCGAAGGTGTCCGGCAGCTCGACCCCGCCCTCGGCCAGTGCCCCGAACAGCCAGCCCATCAGTCCCTTGCGCAGGTGGTCGAGGATGTTGTCCTTGAACCTGAGGATGCCGCCCTTCACGCCGGCGATGAGGTGGCCGAGGAAACCGATCGGGTTCTTAATGATGTCGCCCACCACCCCCGCGGCCCGGGAGAGCACGTTCTTGAGCATGGAGGCGAGCTCGCGGATCGTGTTGATGACGGCCTTGATCGCGCCGATGGCCTTGTCCACCAGCCCGCGGTTCTCCGCCTGGAGCGCCTCGATCCGCTCGTCGAGTCCCTTCCGGGACTCCACGTATTTCGTGGCGAGGGCATCCACCACGGACTCCTGCTTGGCGTCGACGTCGCTCTCGAGCTGGGCGAACCTGTCCCCGATCTCCTTCGCAGCCTCCGAGCCGACCTTCTGCAGGTCCTTGGGGAGGCTCCCGACATAGGTCGCGATCTCGGTCCGGCCCTTTGCGATCCGTTGCTTGGCCTGCGTCAGATCGTCGCCCACGATTTTGGCGACCCCGGAGATGACACCGTCCATCTGTTTCAGGTAGAGCTCGCGGCCGGCTTCGTAGAACTCGTTGACCTTCGCGGGCATCCCGCGGATCTTGTCCCGCAACCAGCGGTACCCGCCCAGCCAGCCGCTGTACCGGTCTTTCTTGTACGCCGACATCTTCGCCTCGACGTAGTTCTCGAACGCGGCCCGGGCGGTGGCCTCGCCCTGCTCGAAGGCGGCGTCCACCTTTGGGTCTATGCCGTCGAGGATCTTCTTCACGTCGGCCTCGGTGGCGGCGAAGATGCCCTGCACTTTGGCCGTGACCTCGGCCCGCCGGGTCTCGTCCTTGGACTTGGTCTTCCCCTTGTCGGCGACCAGCTGGGCCAGCGCCGCGCCCTTGGCCCCTTGCATGCCGGTGACGCCCGCCGTCGTCACCGCGGCGGCCTCGGCCCGGTCCTGCTGGATGGCCTGCTGCTCCTGCTGCCGGTACTCGGCGGGTGCCGTGTCCGCGTGCTCGGCGACGGCCTTCTTGTCGACCACGGCCTGCTGGAACTCCGGTTCGTTGGACTGGGCGAGCTGCGCCTCCGAGACCCCGGCGTCGGCCATCTCCCGGTCGGCCTCGTGTTTGCCGGCGGCGAGGTTGGTCTGCTCGGGCGGTGCCGGCTTGGGCACGGCCCCGGCGGCCGGAATCGGCACGGCCTGGCCCGGGTCCTCCGGAGCCAGCGGGGTGACGGGCTTGGGGACGGCCTTGGCCGGGTCCGGCGGGGCTTCGGTGGCCGCCTCGATGTCCTTGGCCTGTCCCTCCTTGCCCTGGGTGACCAGTCCCTTGACCTCTCCCTTGACCTGCCCGGCCTGACCGGATTCCTTGTACTCGTCGGCCTCCTTGAGGGTCTTCGGCGACTTCGCCTCGATCGCCGCCTTCACGGCGGCGATGAACGCCTTCTTGTCGAAGCTGCCTGCCGGCTGGGCGTCCATCGTGTCGACCTTGGCCGCCTTCGCCTGCGCGCCCAGGTCGTCGGTCGGGGCCATCGCGGCGCCCTGCGCCTCCTTGGCCTTCGCCGCGGCGGGCGGGTGCGCCTTCTTCGCCGCAGCGAAGCCCTTGACGTTGCGCGTCACCTGGGCGAAGGCGGGATCCTCCTCGGGCCGGACGGCTGTCGGAGCCACGGGCGGCTGGAGGAGCTTGTCGGCGGGCAGGGGAGCGGGCGCCGTCGTGGGCGCGGGGGCGGGCCCTGCCGCCGGGGGCGCGGTCGGGGCCCTGCCCGGGGGGCCCTTGGCCGGGCCGCCGGCCTTGGCAGCGGCCTTGCCGAGCGGGCTGACTGCCGGAACCTGTTTGGGTGGTGGCACCGGCTTCTTCGGAGCCACGGATCCCGGCCCGAATCCGGTCCTGGTCACGGCGAGGGCGGACGCCGGGGGTTTGGGGCCCTCGAGCTCGACGGGCACCCCGGCGGCCTGGGCCGCCTTCAGGCCCTTCTCGACCGTGTCCACGGCCGGCTCGTCCCGGCGGACCTCCCGCAGCGCGGCGTCGATGTCGGCGACCGCCTGCTCACCCGGGAAGCGAGCCCGGGCGGCCATCAGGGCACCGACGGCGGAGTTGCCCGCCTGGCGCTGGAGGGCCAGGACGGCGGGGGGCCCGACGACGGGACGGGCGTTCGCGCCGCCGGCTCGGTGTCGGCCCGCCGTCAGGGCGTCGCCGACCGCGGCCTGCTGGGCCTCGGCCACCCGGTGTGCGCCGGTCATGTTTCGAGGATCGCCGACCCGTCGCTGAGGCGCCGGTCGCGGGGAGCCTTCCCCGGGGGCACGGCGGCCTGCCCCAAAGGGCAGCGGCAAGACGGGGAGGTCGCCGAGGTCCCGGCGCGCCGATTGACCCTCGGCGGGTGGACCCGCATGCTCGGGTGGTGAACACCGACGAGAAACGCATCGCCCTGCTCATCGACGCCGACAACGCGCCGGCGTCCAAGATCGACGTGGTCCTGGCCGAGGTGGCCCGCCACGGGGCCGCGAACGTGCGCCGCGCCTACGGCGACTGGAAGAGTCCGCGCCTCCAGCAGTGGGAGGCGGTGCTGCACGCCTACGCGATCCGACCGATCCAGCAGTTCGCCTACAGCACCGGCAAGAACGCCTCGGACATGGCCATGGTGATCGACGCCATGGACCTGCTCTACGCCGGATCGGTGGACGGATTCGCGATCGTCTCCAGCGACGCGGACTTCACGCCCCTGGTGATGCGGATCCTCACCGACGGGCACAAGGTCTACGGCTTCGGCCAGCGGCAGACGCCGGAACCCTTCATCAACGCCTGCTCCCAGTTCACCTACGTGGAAAGTCTGGGGGAACCCGCCGCCGAGGCTCCGGGCGAGGCGCCCGTGGCGACACCTCAGCAGATTCTGCGCGGGGACGCCCGGCTGGTCAGGATGCTGCGGAGCGCGGTGGACGCCGCCAGCGGCGACGACGGCTGGGCTCACCTCGGCGCGGTCGGTCAGCAGATCGGCAACCAGGCGTCCTTCGACTCCCGCAACTACGGGTACCGCAAGCTCAGCGACCTCATCGAGGCCACGGGTCTCTTCGACGTCCGGCGGCAGAACCCTGGCGTGCAGGTGCGGGACAGCCGCCGCCGGTGAACGCCGACGGTGCCCCCATGTCACCAGGCACGCTGGTCGACAAGACACCGTCTCGACTCACTGAATCCGCATGGCATGGCCCAAGAGCACCGCGGGTCTTAATGCCATCACGGCAGTCGCGTCACGCTTAGTCTTCGAACATGGCTTACGACCTGCACCTTACGAGAGCCGATGACTGGTCAGAGGGACTCTCGCGGCCGATTACGACTGAGGAGCTGGTTGACGCTTGCCGCCAGGTCGGCTTTACGCTCCGATCGGATGGTTCTGACGCATTCCAATTGCGTCGTATCGCCCCGGGAAAAGCCGACGTGGATCTGATGTCCGCCCACGTCTTTGAAGGGCAGGTCACCCTCAAGCCTTTTCCTCCCGATCAAGACGCGGCAGATCGGGTGACGCTCCTGGCGGCAGTCTTGGAGGCTCGAGTTCAGGGTGATGATGGCGAAGTCTACGAGCGGGCCCCTGTCCTGCGGATTGTGCGTCGGCCATTCTGGCGGCGCGGATAGCGGCAGGGCAGGCCTGGCGTTGCAATCTGCCGACGGGGCCACTTGGGTCGGCAATCCGAGATGTGTGCACCGTCGTGCTGACCGGCCAGCGCCGAGTCCCCAAGGGACTCGCGAATCCCCACGCGGATTCCTGGGGAGATGCGAAGTCCTTGGGGACTCGGGGTCCAAGGTGGGGTCGGGATGGGGACTCGGCACGCGGGGCCGGGGTGGGGGGCGGGTCAGAGCGCCGGCGGGGCGTCCAGGTCACGGGCGCTGAAGGTGTCGCAGGCGTTGATGTCGCCGGTCCGGTAGCCGGCGTAGAACCACAGCTGCCGCTGGGCGGAGGCCCCGTGGGTGAAGTTCTCCGGGCTGACCCGGCCCTGGGTGGTCTCCTGGATCCGGTCGTCGCCGATGGCCGAGGCGGCGTCGAGGGCCTGGTCGAGCTCCTCCTGGGAGATTTCTCCCAGGTCCACGGCCCCCGAGGTGTCCCCGGCGGCGCCGCCGGCCCACAGCCCGGCCAGGCAGTCGGCCTGCAGCTCGACGCGCACGGCGCCGGACTCCGGGCCCCGCGGGTCCTGCTGGGCGTAGCCGAGGGTGCCGATCTGGTTCTGGATGTGGTGGCCGAACTCGTGGGCGAGCACGTACTCCTCGGCCAGCGGCCCGCCCTCGGCGCCGAACTGGGTCTGCAGCTCGTCGAAGAACACGATGTCGAGGTACGCGGTCTCGTCCGCGGGGCAGTAGAACGGCCCCACGGCCGACGACGCCGCGCCGCACCCGGTCTCGGTCTGTCCCTCGAACAACTGGACGCCGGGCATGACGTAGTGCTCGCCCGTGGTCCGCGGCAGGTAGTCCGCCCAGAACTGGTCGAGGCTCTGCGCCGTGGCGATCATCCGGCAGTCGGTGTACCGGTTCGCGTCCTCGCCCGTCCGGCACCGCTCGGCCCGCTCCTGCTCCACCGAGGACCGCGACCCGGTGTCCTGGCCACCCCCGCCGGTGATCGCGTCGATGCCGTCCTGGCCGAAGAGCAGTCCCACGACGAGCAGCAGCAGCCCGCCGCCCAGGCCGCCGCCCACGGCGACCCCGCGTCCGCGCCCGCCGCTGCCCACGCGCGAGGCGTCCAGCTGGGAGCTGTTGCCGAAACTCATGGCTGAAGTGTAAGCCGCCTGATGGTGGTGCGGAGGGAAGCGGTCGGTCGAAGCCGCGGGCGGCCGGGCCGGGACCGTGGGTGGAGATCGGCAGCCGGTGCGGGAGCGCGCCGAGCAGCCCCACGGGCCGGCCCCGGTCGCGCAGGTCGAGCAGGGTCGTGCGAGGGCTCGTCGCGGACGAGGACCTCGGGCTCCGCGCCCGGCGCCGCCTCGAACGCCGCCGGCCGGCGCTCCGCGCCGGCGAGGCCGCGGATGCGATGCTCTGCACGGTGGCCGATGCGCATGCGGTCGAGCAGAGCCGGCGCGGCGCGCCGTCGTCGGGGCCGGGTCCCCGGAGGCTCCGGGTGGGGTCAGCGCGTGCCGGCGATCCGGGGGAACGCCTTGTGCACGGCCACGGCGATGACCGCGGCGAGCACTACCTTGACCAGGTCGCCGGGCCAGAAGACGAGGTCGGCGAGGAACGCGTCCTGGAGGGGCAGGCGCGTGTTGGCCACCAGGCCGAGGATGCCGCCGATCCGGATCACCACGAACCCGGCCAGGGCCGCGGCCACGAGTCGCAGGGTGTAGGTGCCGGTGCGCTCGTAGCGGGCGTTGGTGGCGCCGCCGTCGTTGGCTCGGCGGGCCGGGATCAGCCACTGGGCCACGTAGCCGGCCGCGGCCGCGGCGAAGGGGAACGCGAGGATGTAACCGGCCGAGGGCTCGGCGAGCACGCCGGGGCCGCCGCGGAAGTCCGCGAAGACCGGGACGCCCATCAGGCCGACCAGGACGTACAGCGCCACCGCGAGGAGCCCGCGGGTGCCGCCCAGGACCAGACCGGTCAGGAACACGGCCAGGGTCTGCAGCGTCAGCGGCACATCCGCCGTGCCGAGGGGGATCCCGGGGAGCGCGGACAGGGCGGCGGTGAGGGCTGCGAAGAGGCCGATGTTGGCGAGGTCCTCGGCGGTGATAGCGCGGCGGCGTTCGACGTTGGTCATGGCTCCCAGACTAGGGCTTGCTGCCCTCGGCGGCGGAACCCGTGCGCTCGTCCTCCGCGCCCTGCGCGCTGCCGTCGGCGTCGTCGTCCTGCCGGACGGCGTCGCGCTCCGTGGCCCCGAAGCGTCCGCCCAGGGCCTGCTGGTAGCGCATCCGCTGGTACTTCCAGCGCTCGGCCATGGTGGCCTTGGACTCGACGCGGTCCTTGGGGTTCACCGGGTCCGGGCCGAGCACGGGGTCGTCGCCGACCTGGTAGCGGCTGGACCAGACCTGGATGACGGCCCACGCGACCGCGGTGTACGGCACGGCCAGGATGGCGCCGAAGATGCCGCCCACCAGGGTGCCGACGGTCAGGGCGAGCAGCACCATGAGGGCGTGCAGACTGAGGGTGCGGCCCATGATGATCGGCTGCAGGATGTTGCCCTCGATCTGGTTGACCACGATGATCACGATGACCACGGCCAGGGCGACGGCCGGCCCGTTGGTGACCAGGGCGACCAGGGCGGCGATGATGCCGGCGATCGTGGCCCCGACCACCGGGATGAACGCGGTGACGAACACCAGGACGGCGAGGGGCAGGGCCAGCGGAACGCCCAGGATGAGCAGCGCCGCGCCGATGAACACGGCGTCGATCGAGGCGACCATCGCGGTGCCGCGGACGTAGCCGCCGAGCACCTGGGCGCTGCGGTCCACGGACTCGGCCAGCTTGGCCCGGCGCTCGCCGCGGAACCAGCGCAGCGTGAAGTTCCACATCTTCTCGCCGTCCTTGAGACAGAAGAAGAGCACGACGATCATCAGGACCACGCCGGTGACGAACTCCGTGGCCGCGCCCAGACCGCTGATCGCCCCGCCCGCGAAGGACCCGCTGGTGACGAAGTCACCGGCCTGCTGGACGGCCGAGTCGATGGCGGCCGTGTCGACGGGAAGGGGCCCGGACTGCACCAGGCGCTGCAGCTCGTTCCAACCCTCCACCGCGGAGGCCGTCAGCGTGTCCCACTCGCTGCGCACGGCGAGCACGATGCCGGTGAGCACACCGCCGACCAGGCCCAGGATCCCGAGGAAGGCCGCGAGGGTGGCCAGCAGATTGGACCAGCCCCGGCGCTCGAGCCACTTCACGGCCGGGCCCACCGCGGAGGCGAGGATCAGCGCCACCAGCACGGCGATCAGCACGACCTTGACCTGCAGAAAGACCCAGATCAGCCCGACCACCACGGCGGCCACGAGCAGCGTCTGAGCGGCGCGCGAGCCGGCCCGGCCCAGCGAGTCCGCCCAGGGGCCGACCGCGGGGGCCAGCGCCTGGGTGGCCTCCTCGAAGCCGGCGGGCTCGACCCCGGGGCCCATGGCCGGGACGGCGCTGGTGCCGGGGTCGGCCTGGCCGCCGAGAACGCTCTCGGCGTGCAGCGGGGCGGCCGACGACCCCCCACCGGGGCGGTGCGGGGCTTGTTCCGGTCGGGACGACGTGGCCATGCGGATCTCCTCGGAGAGGGCAGCGATCAGGGGGTGCGGTCGTGCGACGACGACCCTCGCCCCAACCATAAGGCGGCTGTCGGAAGAGTGTCCACCGGCCGGTGCTGCGCCGGAGCCGCATCGGTCCCGGTCAGACGTGACCGTGCATTGCGAACACGGCGGTCAGGACGTGCCGGCGGCGGCCCGCGACGTCGTGCATGAGCGCCGGCGCGTCGTCGAAACCCACGACGTCGCTGATCAGGTGCTCCCGGAACTCCCCGGCGTGGGCCCCCAGCAGCCTGATCGTCTCCGCGGAGAGCCGGGCCCGGTCCCAGGTGTGGGCGAGGCCGCGCGGCACCCGCCCGATCTGCGCGCAGCGCAGGCTCAGCCCGTTGTGGTGGAACTCCTCGCCCAGCCGCACCGCGTCCGCGCCCTCGGTGTAGAACGCCAGGTCGATCACGGTGCCCTGGGGGCGGACGGCCCGCAGCGCGGTGTGCAGGGCACCGGGCTTGCCGCGGCACTGGAACACGACGTCGGCCCCGTGCTCGCCCGGGCCGTGGCGCCAGCGGGTCTTGAGCACCCGGCCCGGGTCGTCGTCGAGGTCGAGGGGGAGGAAGCCCAGGCGTTCCGCGACCGCCCGCCGGCGGGGGTCGGCGTCGGCCACGGCCACCTCCCGGGCGCCCAGGGCGCTGGCGAACAACCCCGTGACCAGGCCCACCGGCCCGGCCCCGGTGACGAGGACCAGCCGTCCGGCCACGCCGTCGCCCAGGCCGCGCACCGGTCCCGCGTCGGCGGCCGCGTGCAGCAGCCCGTTGGCGCAGATGGGGCCGAAGTGGGCGACGAAGACGCCCAGCATCGGGTCGAGCGCGGCGGGCAGCGGCACGAGGTGCTCGCCCAGCGGGTCGGCCACGTGGGCGGTGGCGTGGCCGTAGGCCGTGGCGAGGACGTCGCCCACCCCGAAGGCGGGGGTGCGGGACTCGGCCACCCTGGCGACCTCCATGTAACCCAGCCGGCGCACGGGGTAGCCCTGCGCCGGGACGCCGGGGCGGAACAGGCCCAGCTCGGTGTCCTGCCGGGAGTGCAGCCCGGGGTGGTCGCCCTTGACGAAGGCCAGTTCCGTGCCCGTCGACAGCCCCGTCACCAGCGTCTCCAGGAGCAGACCGCCCTCCGGGACCTCCAGGAGCTCCTCCTCGGCGATCTCGATCCGGCCCCGGGCGGGGACCACGAGGTTGCGGCGCCGGGCGCTCACCCGCGCTCCTCCAGGGCGACGGCCCGGCCCGTCCGGGCGGACTGCGCGATGGCGCAGGCGAGCCGGTGGGTGCGCAGCGCCTCTCCGTAGGGCGCCCGGGTGGCCTCCCGCTCGCCCCGCACCGCTTCCAGGAACTCCCGGTCCACGGCCACCCTGGGGTCCTCGGTCGGGGCGTGCTCGGTGCGCTCGGCCGGCCAGAAGGCCGTGAGCCCCTCCTCGGCCAGTTCGAGCACCAGGCCCCGGCTGACCGTGTGCAGCGCGGCGCGGTGCTTGACGGCCAGCGCGGAGGTCGCCGCGAGGGTCGCCACCGCCCCGGAGCGGAAGCGCACGGTGGCGGCGGTCGCGTCGTCGACGTCGCCGTCCTCGGCCTCCGTGCCGTCCGGGGTGCCGCGGACCCCTGCGGCGTAGACCTCGACGGCCTCGCCCAGCAGGAACCGGGCCGTGTCCAGCACGTGCGTCAGCTGCTCGACCACCTGCCCGCCGGAGCGGTCCGTCCGGCCCCACCAGGGCACGGGCGGGCGCTTGTCGAGCCAGTAGCCGTTGGCCAGCAGCGGCGGGGCATCGGCGAGCAGGTCCCGGGCCAGCACGGCGGTGTCCAGGCAGCGCCAGTGGTAGCCGGTGCCCGTGACGACCCGGGTCTCCTCGACCCGCCGGCCGATCCGCTCAGCGGCGTCCAGCCCGAGCCCCACGGGCTTCTCCACGAACAGCGCCTTGCCGCGCTCGAGCGCGGCGAACTCGGCGGGCCCGTGGGCGAACGGGGGCACGCACACGTAGACGGCGTCGGCCTCCACCGCGTCGAGGGCCTGCTCCGGGTCGGTGAAGGAGGGGACCTCGAGCGCGGCGGCGAGGGCCTCGGCCGCGGGCGGGTGCGCGTCGGTCACGCTGACCACGCGGGCGCCGCCGAGCCGGTGCAGCACGTCGACGTGGCGCCGGGCCACGGACCCGGCCCCGACAAGAGCGATCCTGAGCGTCATGCGGGGTTCTCCTCCAGCAGCCGGTGGTACAGGTCCAGGTAGCACCGGGCCATGCCCGCCGGCGTCCACTGCCGGGCGGCCTCCCGGCATGCCTGCGGGTCCAGGGAGTCGAGCTCGCCCAGGTGCCGGACCAGGTCGTCCTCCTCGGCGGCCAGGAACCCGGTCCGCCCGTGCTCGACGAGCGAGGGCAGCACCCCCCGCGGCGTCCCGACGACGGGCACGCCCCGGGCCAGCGCCTCGACGACGCCGGTGGCGCCGGGCTCGGCCCAGCGGATGGGGCTCAGCAGGGCGCGGGACGAGCGCAGCAGCCGCTCCTTGCGCTCACCGGCCACACCGCCCACCCACGTCACCGACGTGCCGTCGACCAGGGGCCGCACCTCCTCGAGCCAGTAGCGGACGTCGGGGTGGGCGCCCAGCGCCTCGTCGCCGTCGGCGAGCCGGCGCTCCAGCTCCTGCGGGTCGTCGATCCCGGCCACCGGGCCGGCCAGGACGAGGGGCACCCCGGCCCGGCGGCTGATCCGCGCCGCCACGTCCTGGGCCTTGTCGGCGGTGATCCGCGCCAGGACCAGGACGTGCTCGCCCGGGGTCGTCTCCACCTCGAGCGGTGGCGGCGCCGCCAGCGGCACGACCCCCAGCGTCTGCCGGCGCAGGTTGGCCGGGGCCCGCTCGAGCTGGGAGGCGGAGACCGCGGCGAAGCGCACGCGCCCGCGGCCGTCGAAGACGGAGTAGAACTCGGGGTGCTTGCGCAGGTCCCAGTGCAGGGTCTGCAGGGTCGGCGGGGCGGCCGCGCCCATCGCTCCGAGCACGGACGGGCCCACGACCTCCAGGTGGTCGTGCACCAGGTCCCAGCGGCCCCCGTCCCGCAGGGCGTCCACGAGGCCCTGCATGTGGGCGTGGGCGATGCCGGAGACCCGGTTGTAGGGCATGGCGATGGACCGGAACGCCGGTCCCGGCAGCGGCCGCACGTAGTCGTCCGCCTCCAGGCTGCTGGTCCCCACCGTGGCGAGCGTGACGTGCACCCCCGCCCGCCGCAGCTCCGGCACCAGGGTGGCGACCACCGTCTCGATCCCGCCGTAGCCGGACGGGGGCACGGGCAGCCACGGGCCCGCGTTCACGAGCACCCGCAGCCCGCTCATGCGACGCGGCCGACGAACCGGGCACGGTACTCGGGGATGCCCGCCATGGGCGGGCGCTCGCGGACACTGACGTCGTGGGTCTCGGCGAGGAACCGCTCGCCCTGGCGCAGGAACTGCGTGAGCTGCCCGCTCTCACCGGCCACCGGGGCCTCGCAGCGCAGACGGGCCTGGACCGTCAGCTGGATCTGGGCGGCCATCCGCGCCAGGGCCGCGTCCGAGGAGTTGCGGTGCGAGCGCACGCCGAGGTCCACCTGGGCCATCGCGTCCAGGCCGACGGCCTCCAGGACGTCGATGAGCATGGCGATCTCCACCCCGTACCCGGACACGAAGGGCACCTGCTCCAGCAGCTCCCGGCGCCCGGCGTACTCCCCGGCCAGCGGCTGGACGAGGCCCGCCAGCTGCGGCCAGAACAGGTTGAGCAGCGGACGCGCCACGAGTTCCGTGACCCGCCCGCCGCCGGCGGGCAGGACGGTGGCGCCGTCGTGCAGCGGGCGGTCGTAGCAGCTCTTGACGAACTGCACCCCCGGCTCGATGAGCAGGGGGCCGAGCAGGCCCACGGCGAAGTGCGTGTCGAACTCCCGCAGGTCCGCGTCGACGAACGCGAGCACGTCCCCGGTGGTCACGGCCAGGGACTTCCACAACGCCTCGCCCTTGCCGGGGACGTTGCCGTGGGCGGGCAGGATCTCGACCTGCCGATGGACCCGGGCCCCGGCCGCTGCGGCGACCGCCCCGGTGCCGTCCGTCGAGTCCGAGTCGATGACGACCAGTTCGTCGATCAGCGCCACGTCCTCCATGAGGTCGCGCCGCAGCGCGGTGACGATCCGCCCCACCGTCTCGGCCTCGTTGCGGGCCGGCAGCACCACGCTGACCGTGGTCGCGCCTTTCCGGCGGCAGAGCTGCTCCGCGGACCACTGCCTGCCGTGGTAGCTCCGGGTGGCGAACCACTTCTGGACGTCCTGTCGCATGCTGCTCGCTCCCGACGATGAGGAATACTGGACGACGACTGACCGGTTGCCGTCGGACACTACCGAGCGCACGGCTTCCCGAGAAGAGCGCGGAGGACAGTCGGGGCAATGTGTCGCGGCCGCCGGGCCGGGTGGGAAGCGGTCACGCCGACGAGAGGCAGGGATGAGCCAGCGGACGAGCTCGCGGGGACCGGCACGCCGCCGCCTGGTGCTGTGGCGCCACGGGCGCACCGCGTGGAACGTGGAGGACCGCGCCCAGGGGCAGGCCGACATCCCCCTGGACCCGGTGGGACGCCTGCAGGCCCGGACCGCCGCCCCGGCGCTCGCCTCCTTCGAGCCCGCGTTCGTGTGGTCGAGCGACCTGCAGCGGGCCTGGCACACCGCCCAGGAGCTCGCCGCCCTGACCGGGCTCGAGGTGCGGCCGGACCCCCGGCTGCGCGAGTACGACGTGGGCATCCGGCAGGGCACCACCTTCCCCGAGTTCCGCGAGAGCCATCCCGACGTCTTCGCGCGGTTCTTCTCCCAGGAGGACTACCGCGTGCCCGGCGCCGAGCTGCCCTCCGAGGTCGACGAGCGGATGGCGGCCGTGCTCGGCGACGCCGCCGCGGCGCTCGACGAGGGCCGCACCGGCGTGCTCGTCGGCCACGGCGCGGCCCTGCGCAGCGGGGTGCCGGCCTTCCTGGGGGTCCCGCCCCGGCTGCGGGACATGTTCGCGGGGATGGCCAACTGCGCCTGGACCGTGCTGCAGGAGCATCCGCACCGCGGCTGGCAGATCGCCGACTACAACGCCCGCACCCTGCCGGGCGACTCGCCGGCATCGGCCGACGAGATGCCCGCCCGGCACGTGAGCAAGAACGCGGACCCGGCCCGCTGAACGGGGTGCCGCCCGGGAACGGGGACCGGTAGAATGGACAGGTTGCCCGCTCAGGGCGCCCACACCTCCCGTGCTCCCTCCGAAAGGTCTCCTCCGTGATCACTGTCCAGAACCTCGAACTGCGTGCCGGTGCGCGGCTGCTCATGGACGAGGTCAACTTCCGCGTGGACAAGGGGGACAAGATCGGCCTGGTCGGGCGCAACGGCGCCGGCAAGACGACGATGACCAAGGTCCTCGCGGGGGAGACCCTGCCGGCGGGCGGGACGGTCACGCGCACCGGGGCGATCGGCTACCTCCCGCAGGACCCGAAGGTCGAGGACATGGAGCAGCTGGCCCGCGACCGCATCCTCTCCGCCCGCAACCTCGCGGGCGTCGTCGCCCGCCTGCGCCAGGCCGAGCAGGACATGGCGTCCGAGGACGAAGCCGTGCGCACCAAGGCCATGCGCGGCTACGACCGGCTCGAGTCGGAGTTCCTGGCCGGTGGCGGCTACGCGGCGGAGTCCGAGGCCGCGACGATCACCTCCAACCTGGACCTGCCCGAGCGCATCCTCGGCCAGCCGCTGCGCACGCTCTCCGGCGGTCAGCGGCGCCGCGTGGAGCTGGCCCGCATCCTGTTCTCGGACGCCGACATCATGCTCCTCGACGAGCCCACCAACCACCTGGACGCCGACTCCGTGGTGTGGCTGCGGGACTTCCTGAAGAACTTCCAGGGCGGGTTGCTGGTCATCAGCCACGACGTGGAGCTGATGGAGATGGTGGTCAACAAGGTCCTGTACCTGGACGCCAACCGCTGCGTCATCGACCTGTACAACATGGGCTGGAAGAACTACCTGCTGCAGCGCGAGCAGGACGCCCACCGCCGGAAGCGCGAGTTCGCCAACGCGGAGAAGAAGGCCACCGCGCTGATGGACCAGGCCAACAAGATGCGCGCCAAGGCCAGCAAGGCCGTGGCCGCCCAGCAGATGATCAAGCGCGCCGAGCGGCTCATGAACGGCCTCGAGGGCGAGCGCCAGGCGGACAAGGTCGCGAACATCCGCTTCCCGAAGCCCGCCGACTGCGGCAAGACCCCGCTGACCGCCCGGGACCTGTCCAAGTCCTACGGCTCGCTGGAGATCTTCAACGACGTGGACCTGGCCATCGACCGGGGCTCCCGGGTGGTCATCCTCGGCTTCAACGGTGCCGGCAAGACCACGCTGCTGCGGATGCTGGCGGGCGAGGCCGAGCCGGACACCGGTGAGGTGGTCCCGGGCCACGGACTCAAGCTCGGCTACTTCGCCCAGGAGCACGACACCCTGGACCCGGACCGGACGGTGCTGGAGAACATGCGCTCCGCCGCCCCCGACCTCGCCGACACGGAGGTCCGCAACGTCCTGGGCTCGTTCCTCTTCCAGGGCGACGACGTGTCCAAGCCGGCCGGGGTGCTCTCCGGCGGCGAGAAGACCCGCCTGGCGCTGGCGACCCTCGTGGCCTCCTCCGCCAACGTGCTGCTGCTCGACGAGCCGACCAACAACCTCGACCCGGCCTCCCGCCGGGAGATCCTCAACGCGCTGCGGACCTACGAGGGCGCGGTCGTGCTCGTGTCCCACGACGAGGGCGCGGTCGAGGCCCTGGACCCCGAGCGCGTGGTGATCCTGCCCGACGGCACGGAGGACCTGTGGAGCCAGGAGTACCAGGACCTCATCTCCCTCGCCTGACGGCGCGCGCCCCGCGGGCGCGGCCGGAACCGGCAGGGACGCGACAGGGACCGGACACGACCCGGCCGGGAAGGACGTGACGTGGACACCTCGCTGCGGGAGCGGATCCGCGCGGGACTGCGCCAGCACGACCTCGAGGAGGTCCGTGACCGCGTCCTGCAGTGGGGCCTGGCCGAGCAGGTGGACCTGCTCGAGCGCCTCCCGCCGTCGGAGCGTGCCGTGGTGTACCGGCTGCTGCCGCGCGAGACGGCCTCCCAGGCCTTCGTGCGTCTCGACACACCGCTGCAGGGGGAGCTGCTGACCGCGCTGCGGAACGGGGAGGTCCACGACCTCGTGGCGGAGCTGGACCCGGACGACCGGGTGAGGCTCCTCGACGAGCTGCCGGCGGACGTGGCCCGCGCGCTGCTGGTGGACCTCTCCCCGCAGGAGCAGGACGCGACAGGGCTGGTCATGGGATACCCGGCCGGCTCCGTGGGGCGTAGGATGAGCCCCGAGTTCGTGGCGCTCGACCGCCGGATGTCGGTGGACCAGGCCCGGGCGGCGGTGCTGGCACGCATCGACGACGCCGAGACCGTCTACGCGCTGCCGGTCCTGGACGAGCAGCGGCGGCTGTGCGGGATCGTGGGACTGCGGCGCCTCCTCGCCACGGACGGGTCCGCGCCCGTCGCGGACATCCTCCGCGAGGCGGTCACCGTCGAGGCGCACGCACCGGCGGAGGAGGCGGCCCGCCGGTGCGCGGACGAGAAGCTCCTCGCCCTGCCCGTGGTCGACGGGACGGACCGGCTGGTGGGCATCCTCACCTTCGACGACGCCCTGGACGTCCTCGAGGAGGCCGAGTCGGAGGACGTCGCCCGGTCCGGCGGCGCGGAACCGCTGCGGCGGCCGTACCTGTCGACACCCGTGCGCTCGATCGTCCGCTCGCGCGTCGTGTGGCTCCTGGTCCTGGCCGTCGGCGCCACGCTCACCGTGCGGGTGCTGGAGGTGTTCGAGGCGACGCTGGAGCAGATGGTGGTGCTGAGCGTCTTCATCCCGCTCCTGATCGGCACCGGCGGGAACACGGGCAACCAGGCGGCGACGACGGTCACCCGGGCGCTGGCCCTCGGGGACGTTCGGGCGCGGGACGTCGGCCGCGTCGCCTTCCGCGAGATGCGGGTCGGTGCGTTGCTGGGCGCCTGCCTGGGCACCGCGGGACTCCTGGGCGTGGGCCTCGTCTACGGCTGGGAGGTGGGCACGGTGATCGGTCTGACGCTGCTCACGGTGTGCGTGCTCGCGGCGACGGTGGGCGGCGTGATGCCGCTGGTGGCGCGCGCCCTCAAGGTGGACCCCGCGGTGTTCTCCAACCCGTTCATCACCACGTTCGTCGACGCCTCCGGACTGGTCGTGTACTTCCTCATCGCCTCCGCGGTGCTCGGGCTCTGAGACCGACGTCCCCGGTCCTGGGGGCCGGTGGGCCTACCGCCCCTGGCGCTCGAGGGCGTCCAGCAGCGCGTCCTCCTCGTCCTCCCACGTGGGGCGGGAGCGCCGGCGCTGCGGTTTGGGCCGCATGAGCGACCGGAGGTGGGCCGGCATGTCGTCGGCCATCTCCAGCTGGCGGACGACGAGCTCCTCGTCGCCCTCACCGACGTAGTTGCCGTCCTCGTCGTAGAACCGTCCGAGCCGGCGCTCCATCTCCTCGGCGAACTGGCGGTCCCACACGTCGTTGCGCGCCTGCTGGCGGGCGGCGTAGCCGTAGGCCACGAAGAACAGCGCCGCGAACGCGTACCACTGGAACGAGTAGGACAGGTGCGGCCCGGAGCCGGTCTCCGGCTCCGAGGCCGGCGCGGGGGCCGCTGCGGGCGCCGGGTCCTCGGCGAAGACCTCGCCGTAGGCCGCCGTCCCGATCGGGCGGTCCCAGCGCTCGCGCAGCTCCTCGAGGTCGATCGTGGCGATCTGCCCCTCGGGGGCGCCGCGGCTGACGTCCGGCTCCCCGGGCAGGAGCCGGGCGGTGACCGTCACCTCCCCGGCGGGCGGGGCGGGCACCTCGTCCGGCATCCCGTTGGCGGCCTCGCCGGTGGGGATCCAGCCGCGGTCGAGGACCACGACGTCCCCGCCCTGCGTGCGGAACGGGACCAGGACCTCGTAGCCGACGCGTCCGTCCTGCGGCCGGTTGCGGACCAGCACCTGGTCCTCCGGCAGGTAGCGGCCGGACAGCTGCACGGGGTGCCAGGTGAGGCTCTCGTCGTGGGCGGCGAACTGCTCGGCGGCCCGCGCTCCGGTCAGGGGCTCGGCGCGGTAGTTCCGCGTGATCTTGGCGTTCTCGCCCTCGAGGTGGTCGTTGCGGTCCATCTGCCAGCCGCCCAGGTGCACCGAGACCACGGCGGCGGCGCAGGCCAGGAGGAAGAAGCCCAGCCACTTGCCGCTGAGCAGGAACCGGTAGTCGTTCATCCTCGGGGCTCCTGCGCGGGGTCGGCCAGCGGGACGGTGTCCTTCCAGAAGCCGCGGGCGCCGAGGAACTCTTCGAGGTCGCCGCGGTGCTCCGGGCACGCCAGCCACGTCTTGCGGCGCTCCGGGGCGTGGATGCGCGGGTTGTTCCAGCGGATCTGCCACGCGGCGTCCGCGCGGCAGCCCTTGCGGGAGCACTGCGGGGTGTCGGGCCCGGCCGGGGGAGCGCCGGCGCCTCGCGGGGACAGCGATCCGAGCAGGTCGAACTCCACGGCGGTCGTGCTCCTCAGGGTCTTCGGTGGGGTCCCGGGTCGGCCCGCGGCGGGCTCAGGCCGCGCCGCGGCGCCGGGTGGTCTCGTCCTCGACAGTAGCGGAGGAAGCCGGGTCCCCGCTGGGAGCGGCCCTGCTCCCGGAGCCCGCCGGGGTGGTGTCGTCCTCCCCGTGGCCGGCGACGAACTCGCCCTCGAGCACGAAGCCGATCGCCCGCGGCTCGGCCGGCGGTGCCGGCTCGGGCGCGGCGGCCAGCGCCGGCGCGGCGGGCGGCTCGTAGTAGTGGCTCGTGCGGGTGGAGCGGTCGTTGCTGTTGGCCAGCAGCACCGCCATCCAGGGCAGGATGGCCACGCCCAGGATCGCGACGCCACGGACCCAGATGTTGTCGACGGCGACGAACACGATGAGGCACACGATGCGCAGGCCCATCTGGATGCTGTAGACCTTCATCCGGTGGCCCATGTCCTGGGTGTGCGGCTCCGCCGTGGTGGTGATGGAGTGGACGTCGTCCTGTCCGGCGGTCCCGCCGGTCGTGCGATAGCGCTTGGTCATGGTCCTCCCAACAGACGATCAATTGTCTCACCGGGGTCCGACATCGAGAAGGCGGTGCCCGGGGACTACCGGCCGGTCACCGGCCCCGACCGGTACCATTGGGGGGATTTCCCCGCGGACCCCGCACCCGATCCGCACCGCGGGCTCCGCGACCCACGACCGAAAGGCCCCCTCCCCATGGCAGACGAGCAGCGCAGCCCGGCACCCCGCACCGTCCTCGTGACCGGCGGCAACCGCGGGATCGGACGGGCCATCGCGCAGGCGTTCCAGGACGCCGGTGACCACGTGGCCGTCACCTACCGTTCCGGCGAGGCGCCCGAGGGCTTCTTCGCGGTGCAGGCCGACGTCACCGACTCCGCCTCGATCGACGCCGCGTACAAGGCGGTCGAGGCCGAGTTCGGTCCGGTCGAGGTGGTCGTGGCCAACGCCGGCATCACCCGGGACACCCTTCTGCTGCGGATGAAGGAGCAGGACTTCCAGGACGTCGTGGACACCAACCTCACCGGTGCCTTCCGTGTCGTGCAGCGCGCCGCCAAGGGGTTCATGCGCCTCAAGCGGGGCCGCGTGGTCCTCATCTCCTCCGTGGTCGGGCTCTACGGCTCGCCCGGGCAGGTCAACTACGCCGCGTCCAAGGCCGGCCTGGTCGGCATCGCCCGCTCCATCACCCGTGAGCTGGGCGGGCGCAACGTGACCGCCAACGTCGTGGCCCCCGGGTTCATCAACACGGAGATGACGGCGGCGCTGCCCGAGGACACCCAGTCGAACTACCTCGCCTCGATCCCGGCCGGCCGCTTCGCCGAGCCGGAGGAGGTCGCCGCCGTGGTGCGCTGGATCGCCTCCGACGAGGCGAAGTACATCTCCGGCGCCGTCATCCCCGTGGACGGCGGCCTGGGCATGGGCCACTGAGCCCTGCCGCCCCATGATCCCCGCACGTTCCACCGAAGGAGCACCATGAGTTCACTTGCAGGCAAGACCGCGGTCGTCACCGGGTCCTCGCGCGGCGTCGGCGCCGACACCGCCAAGCTGCTGGCCGGAGAGGGCGCCAACGTCGTCGTCAACTACCGGCAGAAGGCGCCCCGCGCCAACAAGGTCGTCAAGGAGATCGAGGCGGCCGGCGGGAAGGCCATCGCCGTCCAGGCCGACATGACCGAGCCCGAGGAGGTCCGCGCCCTGTTCGCCCGCGCGGTGGAGGCCTTCGGCGGGGTGGACGTGCTCGTGCTCAACGCCTCCGGCGGCATGGAGACCGACCTCGGCGAGGACTACGCGCTCAAGCTCAACCGGGACGCGCAGAACGACACGCTCACCGCCGCTCTCGAGCACCTGCCCGAGGGCGGGCGCGTGGTCTTCGTGACCAGCCACCAGGCGCACTTCATCAACGACGTCGAGACCATGCCGGAGTACGTGGAGGTCGCGAAGTCGAAGCGCGCCGGCGAGGACACCCTTTCCGCCCGCATCCCGGAGCTGACCGAGAAGGGCATCACGTTCGTGGTGGTCTCCGGCGACATGATCGAGGGCACCGTGACCGCGACCCTGCTCAACCGGGCCCGCCCGGGCGCGCTCGAGGAGCGCCGTGAGGCCGCCGGCAAGCTCTACTCCGTGCAGGAGTTCGCCGTGGAGATCGCCCGGATGGTCACCGCCGACGTCCCCACCGGACACGTCGAGCTCGTCGGCGGCGCCGACGACTTCCTGGCGAAGGCCGGGCGGAAGTAGCCCTGCCGGGGACCTGCCCGGCGTGCGACGAGGTGACGGCGCAACGCCGCCCGGACACGTTCCGGGCGGCGCTGCGCCGTCAGCGGGCCGGGGACTGGTGCGCTGTCCGGGGTCGGTGAGATGCTCCTCACGTCACCGATCGGACGACCGGGTCCCGGGGCAGGACGGGGCCGACCGGAACAGGGGCGGGCGCGCCCAGGACGGAGCCCCACCATGACCGGTCCACTCATCGGGGTCGAGGGGCTGACCAAGACCTACCGGTCCCGCTCGCGCACGGTCCACGCCCTGTCCGGCCTCGACCTGGCCGTGCCGGAGGGCATCGTCAAGGGCCTATTGGGCCCCAACGGAGCGGGCAAGACCACAGTGGTCAAGGTGCTCACCACTCTCATCACCCCGGACGCCGGGACCGCGCGGATCGACGGGGTCGACGTGGTGGCCCACCCGGCCCGGATCCGGCGGATGATCGGTGCCTCCGGTCAGTACGCCGCGGTCGACGAGAACCTCACCGGCACCGAGAACCTGCGGATGGTCGGCCGGCTGTACCACCTGGGCGCGGCGACCGCCCGGCGCCGGGCCGCGGAGCTGCTGGAGCCGTTCGACCTCGAGGAGGCCGGGGACCGCACCGTGAAAGGATACTCGGGCGGCATGCGGCGTCGCCTGGACCTCGCCGGGGCGCTGGTCATCCGGCCCCGCGTCCTGTTCCTGGACGAGCCCACCACGGGCCTGGACCCGCGCAGCCGCATCGGTCTGTGGGACGTGATCCGGTCCCTCGTCCAGGACGGCACCACGGTCCTGCTCACGACCCAGTACCTCGAGGAGGCCGACCAGCTCGCCGACGAGATCTCCGTCATCGACGACAGGAACGTCATCGCGGCGGGCCCTCCCGACGAGCTGAAGACCCGCCTCGGCGGTCACCGGGTCGTCGTCGTCCTGCAGGACGGGGCCGACGCCGCGCGGGCCTCCGACGTGCTCGCCCGCCACGGGGAGGGCACCCCCACGTTCGGCGAGCAGGGGCGCGAGCTCCACATCCCGGTCCAGGAGGGCCCGCAGGCCCTCCAGCGCATCCTCGCGGATCTCGACGCCCAGGGCGTGGGCCTGCACGACGCCGGGATGCGCCGGCCCGCCCTCGACGACGTGTTCCTCTCGCTCACCGGGCACACCACCGCACAGGCCGCCGGCGACGAGAAAGCATCCGGCAACGCCGTGAGCGCGACCGGCGGAGGACAGCACCGATGAGCACCCGCGCCCTGCCCGGATCGACCAGCCCCGGCGCCACCCTCAGCAGCTGGGCCGCCGACGGCTGGACGATCACCCAGCGCAACCTCATCAAACTGCGGCGCTCACCGGACATGCTCGTCTTCGCCGTGCTCCAGCCCATCATGTTCGTCCTGCTGTTCAGCCAGGTCTACGCCGGGTCGATCCAGGTGCAGGGAACCGACTACACCCAGTACCTGATGGCCGGGATCTTCGGGCAGACGGTGCTCTTCGGCTCCACGTTCTCGGGGGCCGGCATGGCCCAGGACCTCAAGGAAGGCATCGTCGACCGCTTCCGGACCCTGCCCATGAGTCCCTCGGCGGTCCTGATCGGTCGGACCAACAGCGACCCGGTGCTCAACGGCGTGTCCATGATCATCATGATCGGCACGAGTTTCGTCGTCGGGTGGCGGTTCACGACATCGGTCGGGTCGTTCCTCGCCGGGATCGCCCTGCTGCTGCTGTTCGGCTACGCGTTCAGCTGGGTCATGGCATTCGTGGGCATGAGCGTGCGCAGTCCGGAGACCGTCAACAACGCCTCGTTCATCATCCTGTTCCCGCTGACGTTCATCTCCAACGCGTTCGTGCAGTCCCAGAACCTCCCGGGACCACTCGAGACCTTCGCCAACTGGAATCCCGTCTCCGCGCTCGTGCAGGCCGCCCGCCAGCTGCTCGGCAACACCGGGTCCGCCCCGGTGCCGGACGTGTGGCCCATGCAGCACCCGGTCCTGACCGTGGTGGCGGGGAGCTTGCTGCTGCTCGCGGTCTTCGTGCCGCTGTGCTTGCGCAGGTTCGCCACGGTCAGCTCGCGGTGACCGTGGCGCGGCGTCCGGCGCCGGAGCGCAATCGGTGGGCCGTCGAGCAGCTGGGCCTCCGTCCCGGGTCCCGGGTGCTCGAGTTCGGCTGCGGCGGCGGCGCGGCGGCACAGCTCGTCCTCGACCGGCTCTGCGGCGGGTCGGTGCTGGCGATCGACCGCTCGGCCACCGCCGTGGCCCGTGCCGCGGAGCGCAACCGCGCGGCCGTGGACGCCGGAGTGCTGACCGTGCGTCAGGTCCCGCTCGCCGACCTCGACGTCCCCGCGGGGTCCTTCGACGTCGCCTTCGGCGTGGACGTCAACCTCTTCTGGACGACCTCCGCGGAACCGGAGCTCTCCGTGCTGCGCGACGCGCTCGCCCCGGGAGGAACGCTGCTCATCGCGTACGGCCCCGCTCCGGGTCCGGAGCGCCGTGCCGCGCTGCTGGAGCGGGTGCGAGGAGCCGTGGCCGCCCACGGATTCGTCGACGCCGAGGTGGTCGAGGCGGCACGGGGGAGCGGCGTGCGGGCCCGCGCCTGAGCCCGCCCGGTCACTGAGCTGCTGAGGGCGGCGCGAAACCGTCCGCAATGTGACGCCGCCCGTCCGGCGCGGGTGCTAGTCATGGACCACACGGGGCGGGGCCGTCCGCGCCTGGGCCGAGAGCACCTCCGCGCGGTGCGGAGCCGAGCGAGGAGCCGCCATGACCCCACAGCCCACCGGACGGCTCGACCCCAGGGGCCATCTCGTCCTCACCCGCGCCCTCGACGCCCCCGTCGAGGAGGTCTGGTCCGCGGTGACGGACCCCGGCCGGCTCGCCCGGTGGTACGGCACGTGGCGCGGGGACCCGGCCTCCGGGCGGGTGGAGGTCCTGACGACCGCCGAGGACTGGGACCGGCCCGAGCCCCTGCTGATCCGCGCTTGCGACCCGCCGCGGCACCTGGCGCTCACCCTGGGCACGGCCGCCGACGCCTGGCGCGTGGACCTCGACCTCCACGAGGACGACGGCAGGACCGTCCTGCAGCTCACCCACCGATACCCCGACCCCGACGAGGTGGAGTCGGTCGGGCCCGGCTGGGAGTACTACCTGGACCGGCTCGTCGCCGCCGAGACCGGCGGGGACCCGGACGCCGTCGACTTCGCCCGGGACTACCACCCCGCGATGTCCGGGCACTACCGGCCGCTCGCCGAGCAGCTCCGGGCCCGGGACTGACCCCGGCCGGACGTCCCGCGACCTGCCCGTGCACCGGCCGCGCCCAGGAGCACCAGAGCGCCGGGGCGAGCCACGGCCGCACCGCGCCCCCTGCGCCGGGCGGCCCGCCGCCCGGGGTCGGGGCGGGCGCGCGATCCGGACGGCGGTGCCGCGCCTGGGGGCGCGTCAGGAGCCGGCGTCGCCGACGCTGAGCATCCAGTGGATGCCGAACCGGTCGGTGCCCATCCCGAACAGGCCGCCCCAGGGCGCCTCCTCGAGCGGCATCGTGACGGTCCCGCCCGCCACCAGCTCCTCCCACCAGCCGCGCAGCACGGCCTCGTCGTCGCCGCTCACCGAGACCGAGACGTTGTCCCCGACGACCAGGTCCATGCTGTTCGGGGTGTCGGAGGCCATCAGGACCATGCCGGTGCCGGTGGTGAGCATCGAGTGCATGACCTTGTCCTGCTCCGCGGGGTCGTCGCTGGCCCCGTACTCGCTGAACCGGCTGATCGACAGCTCCCCGCCGAACACGGAGCGGTAGAACGTCATCGCCTCCTCGGCGGTGTCCCGGAAGGAGAAGTAGGGATTGAGCAGCATGGGCATGGCCGGGCCTCCGGATCGATGGGTCGGTGCCCCCATCATGACGCCGTCCGGGGCGCGGGGGGAAGCACCTCTGGGAAGCCCCCGGCGGCGTGCGTAACCTGGTGCGCATGAGCAGAACGCAGTACTACGTGGCGGCCAGCGCCGACGGGTACATCGCCGACCGGGAGAACCACCTCGACTGGTTGCTGCAGTACGGCTTCGAGGCCTATCAGGAGCACTACGACGCCTTCCTGGCCGAGGTCGGGGCGCTCGCGATGGGCGCGAGCACGTACGAGTTCGTCCTCGACCAGGGGGACTGGGCCTACGGCGACCTCCCGGTGTGGGTGTTCAGCCACCGCGAGCTGCCGCGGTTGGAGGGGGCGGACCTGCAGTTCGTCAGCGGTGCCGTCACGCTGCACGCCGAGGCCATGGTGGCGTCCGCGGGCGGGCGGAACCTGTGGGTGGTGGGCGGCGGACAGCTCGCGGCCCAGTTCGCCGACGCCGGCCTGCTCGACGAGCTGTGGCTGACCTACATGCCGATCGTCCTGGGCGGAGGTCATCCCGTCCTGCCGACCGCGGCGGCGCGCGACCTGCGGCTCCAGCGCACCACCCACTTCGAGGGCGGCGCGGTGGAGCTGCGCTACGTCCTGCAGGGCCCGGACCGGCAGGTGTGGCCCGAGTAGCCGCCCTCCGTTGTCGGGGCGGGAACCGGGGACTACACTTCCTGCCACGCCCTCGGCGGCCGCTCCGCCGCTCCACCGGGGCCCGAGCGCCCCTCGTCGCAGGACCTCGCCATGAGCCTCCACCGCCCCGCCGGTGACCGTGCGACCGATCGGGCCCTCCGCGACCTCGCGGCGCACCTCACCGGCGCACTGATCGGCCCCCACGACCCCGGCTACGACGACGCACGACGGGTCTGGAACGGCATGGTCGACGTCCGTCCGCGCGCTCTCGCCCGGGCGGGGTCCGTCGCCGACGTCGACCTCGTCCTGGCGACCGCCCGGAGCACCGGTCTGCCGCTGGCCGTGCGCGGCGGCGGGCACAACATCGCCGGGCAGAGCACGGTCGCCGACGGACTCGTCCTGGACCTCGGCGGTCTCACCGGCGTCGTGGTCGATCCGGCGGCGCGCCTCGTGACCGCCCAGCCGGGAGCCACCCTCGCCCACGTGGACCGGGCCACGGCCCCGCACGGCCTCGCCGTTCCGCTCGGCGTGGTCGGCGGCACCGGCGTCGCCGGACTCACCCTCGGCGGCGGGATCGGATGGCTGACCCGCACCCACGGCCTGACCATCGACAACCTGGTCTCCGCGGAGGTCGTCACCGCCGCGGGCGAGCACCTGCACGTCGACGAGGCGGAGCACCCCGAACTGTTCTGGGGGCTGCGCGGCGGGGGCGGGAACTTCGGCGTGGTGACCTCGTTCCAGTGCCGGGCCCATCCGCTGGCGTCCCCCGTCCTGGCGGGCGGCCTGGTCTACCGCCGCCCGCGTTGGGAGCAGGCGCTGGCGGCCTTCGAGGCCTGGGCGCGGGAACTCCCGGACGAGATGAACACCATCGTGTCCTTCGTGGTCCTCCCGCCGGAGTACGGGCTCGGGCCCGAGGTGCTCATGACCGTCGGGCTCGCCTGGGCCTCGCCGCAGCACGGCGCCGGACTCGAGCTCGTCGACCGATTGCGCGCGGCGGCGCCCCCCGACCTCGAGACCGTGGGCCCGGTGCCCTGGACCGTGTGGCAGACCGCGAAGGACCCGGTCTTCCCGACGGGCTCCCGGGGTTACTGGAAGAACGTGGCGTTCAGCCGCCTGGACGAGGAGGTCGTCTCCGCGCTCGTGTCGGTGGCCGCCCGGATCACCTGGGTGGGCAGCGGCATCAACCTGCACTACCTCCGGGGCGCCTTCGGCAGGGTGCCCGAGGACGCCACGGCGTGGCCCAGCCGCGCCGCACGGTTCTGGCTGAACATCTTCGGGTTCTGGCGGGACCCGGCCGACGACGCCCGGCTCACGGCCTACGCCCGGACGGTGCACGCGGCCCTGGAACCGTTCGCGGAGCACGGCCAGTACGTCAACTTCCTCGGGGCGGAGACCGGCGGCGACCCGGTGGCGGCGGCACGGCACGCCTACGGGCGCGACAAGCACGAGCGGCTGGTGGAGCTGAAGAACCGCTTCGACCCCGGGAACATGTTCCGTGGCAACCACAACATCGTCCCGACGGCGGCCAGCTGACTCCTGCCACCGCGCAGGACCCGTCCGGTCAGGGCGCGGCCGCCGGGCGCGGCAACCCGTACCAGGCCGCCGCGTTGTCGTGCAGCACGGCCGCCGCGGCGTCCGCGCCCAGGGTTCCGACGACGAGCGCGACGTCCGTGTCCCGGAACGGGCGCCGCGCCCGGGTGCTCGGCAGGTCGGTGCCGAACAGCAGCGCGGTCGGGTCCACGGCATGGATCCTCCGCAGCGCTTCCGGCACATCGAGGTCGACGCGGCCGAAACCCGTGGCCTTGACCTTCACGCCGTGCCCGACGAGCTCGAGCAGCCGCGGCAGCCCGGCCGCGCTCAGGCCGAGGTGGTCGACGCCGGCCCGCGGCAGCCGCCGCAGCACGGGGGCCAGGTGCTCCAGCGCCGCGGCGTCGAGGTAGAACTCGGCGTGCCACCCGGCGAGGTCGTGCACCCGCCGGGCGAGACGCTCGATGCCGGCGGGGTCCGAGGCCGCGCCGCGGCGGAGGGCGAAGCGCACCGCCCGCACCCCGGCCCCGTGCAGCGCGCGCACCTGCTCGTCCGCGACGGTGGGCGGCAGCTGGGTCACACCGGCGAATCCGGGCCCGAGCTCCGCCAGCGCGGCGCGCAACCAGCTCTGGTCCTGGCCCTGGAACGATCCGCTCACCACCGCCCCGCCCACCACGCCCAGGCCCCGGACCCGCCACCGGTAGTCCCCGACCGTGAAGCGCGGCGGCACGTACCCCTGGTTCGGCACCAGCGGGAACCGCGGGTCGACCACGTGCAGGTGGGCGTCGATCATGGTGCCATTCTGCCCGGCGCCGCGGCTGTTCCCGGTGCCGTCGTCGTGGCCGGAGCCGGGTGCGCTCCGCGCGGACGCCGTCGGGGGAGGCCCGGCGGCGACACGGGGTGGCGTCCCGCGCCGGTGCATGCGCGGGCATATGCTTCTCGGCGATGACCACCACCGCCCGGACCCCCGACCACGTGCTCCAGGCCGCCGAGGAGGCGCTCGACCGTGCCCGGCGCAGCTACGCCCGGAAACTGCTGCGCCTCGTGGCCGCCGAGCTGACCCGCCGGCACCCCGACGCGGTCCGGCTGGACGTGCTCACCCGTGACGGCGACCGGGAGTTCTTCGTCGACGCCCTGCGCGGCGCCGACGGCGAGTACGTCTGGGGCGACCCGGGCCGGGTCGTGGTGGTGCGCGAGACGGCCGACGACGAGCTCGGCGGCCCCGTCACCGTCGCCGCCCGGGACGTGCGCGAACTCGTGGGCCGCGCCCTGGACGCCTACGACGGGCCGCTCGAGGGGCTCCTGCGCCACGACGAGGAGCGCGACACCTACTGGCTGGACCTCACCCGCCCGTGACCACCCGGGCTCCCGGCGCCCGGCCGGGGGCCCGGGCGGCGGGGCGCCGCCGGAGCCGCCGTCCCGTCCGCGGCTCGCACCGCAGCCCGTCCCCGTCCGGGACGGACCTGCCGGGCACGGGCGGGTCCCGGCGGGCCGGGCGGGTCACTCCTCGAACGGCGGCCACAGGCTGGTCCCCAGCCGGACCTCCAGGCGGGCGATCGTGTACCCGTCCGGCCAGACGTGTCCGTCCAGGATCCGGGACAGCGCGGTGTGGTCGACGCCGGTGAGCGTCCCGAGCTCGCGCAGCGTCCGGGACCCCGCGGCCGCGCGCAGGTTCACCGCGAAGAGCCTTGCCCGCTCCGCCACCGGATCGGCGCAGATCTCCTCCGGCCACGAGACACAGTGGTCCTGTGGTTCCGGTCGTACCCTGCTGGCCATGGCGAGCAGTCTAGGGACCGCTCCTGTGCATGAACTTGGCGTCAGGGCGCCGCCGGCCCGTAGCGGTGCTCGGGGCGCCCGGTGCTCCCGTAGCGGAGCTGGATCTCGACCGACCCGTCCTCGGCCAGCGCGGAGAGATAGCGCTGGGCCGTGGCGCGGGAGATGCCCACCTTGCGGGCGATCTCCGCGGCCGAGAGCGGCACCCCGGCCTCCAGGGCCGCGAGGACGGAGGCCTCCGTCGCGGACCGGGTGCGCTCTCCGGGGGAGGCGGTCTCGCCCGGGCGCAGGGCGTGCAGGGCACGGTCCACGGTGTCCTGCGTCAGCGCGTCCCGGTCGGCGAGGAGCCGGCGGTACCGGGCGTAGGCCCGCAGGGTGCGCGCCAGCCGCTCGTTCGGGAACGGCTTGATGAGGTAGGCGAGTGCACCGCGGCGCACGGCGGTGCGCACCGAGGCCGGGTCCGCCGCCGCGGTGAGCATGATGACGTCCACGTCGAGGGCCCGCAGCAGGTCCAGGCCGAGCGCGTCGGGCAGATAGACGTCCAGTAGGACGAGGTCGGGCTGGTGGGCGTGGACGGTGCGCATCGCCTGCTCGGCGGTGCCCACGGGGGTCATCGCCGTGAAGCCGGGCACGGCGTTCACGAAGCCCGCGTGCAGCCGTCCCACGTGGAAGTCGTCGTCGACCACGAGGACCACCAGGTCGTCGCTCATCCTGCACCTCCTGCTCTGCCGGCGGACCGTTCGCCGTGGACGTCGGCCCCGCGCCCGGGGTCGCGGACCACGGTACCGGGCAGGCGCGCGCAGAAGACCGCTCCCGGACCGCCGGGGCCCCCGGGGTCGGCCACCCACACGTCCCCGCCCCGCCGGCGGGCCAGCTCACGGCTCAGGGACAGGCCGAAGCCCTGCCCGTGGACGTCGGGCAGGGCGTCGAACGGCGCGCCGCCGCCGTGGCCGGGGACGACGGCGGACGGGGCGGTGGTGGACCAGCCCTGGGCGAAGATCGGCTCCGGGTCCTCCACGGGCAGCCCGTCACCGGAGTCGGCCACGACCAGATGCAGGGTGCCCTCCCCGCCGGTCCAGTCGTCGAGCAGCTCGACCTCGACCCAGCGGTCCTCCGCCGCGCCCTGGACGGCGGCGCGGACGGCGTTGTCCACGAGGCTGCCGATCACGGTGGTGACGTCCTGCGGGTCCGTGATCCGACCGCGGACCAGGGTGTCCGCACCGATGCGCAGGCTCACGCCGCGCTCGGCGGCCTCGACGCTCTTGGCTCCCAGGAACGCCTGCAGGTAGGGGTCCCGCAGCAGTTCGGCTCCTTCGGCCGGGTAGCTCAGGGGCCCGGTCTCGGTCACCTCGGAGACGTACCTGCGGGCCTCCTCGACGTCGCCGATCGCGAGCAGCCCCGAGATGGTGTGCAGGCGGTTGGCGAACTCGTGTCGCTGGGCGCGCAGCGCGGTGCTGAGGGCGCCGACCGCGTCGAGCTGCCGGGTCAGGGACTGCAGCTCGGTGCGGTCCCGGATCAGCACCACCCAGCCCAGTTCGGGGACGTGCGACCCCGGCCCGGGTGCTGTCCGCCGCGGGTCCCGCAGGCGTCGCTGCGGTGCCCGGGCGGGACGCACCGCCCGGGCGGACAGAATCAGCACGCGCGGGCCGATGACCTGTTCGATGGCCGGGGACTCCGGGGTGGCCGCGGCCAGCAGCGCTGAGAAGGAGCCGGGCAGACGGGTGTCGCCCAGGCGCTCGCCCACGAGCCGGTCCGGGTCCTCGATCCCCAGCAGGCGCCCGGCCTCGCGGTTGCACACGGTGATCCGCTCCTCTGCGGAGACGCCGATGACGCCTTCGTCGACCCCGCGCAGCACTGCCTCCTGGTCCTGCGCCAGCGTGGCGATCTCCTCGGGCTCGAGACCCAGGGTGAGGCGCTTGAGCCGGCGTGCGATCGCGGCCGAGGCGGCCGCGCCCAGGCCCAGGGCGCCGACCGCGGTGGCCGCGACGGGGGTGATGTCCTCCTCCAGCGTGGCGAGCACGTCCGCGCGGGAGATCCCCACGCTCACCGCGCCCACCACGGCGTCCGTTCCCGGGGCGTACACGGGGACCTTCGCGCGGGCGGAGAGCCCGAGCGTGCCGCGCTCCTGGCTGGTGACCTCCTGCCCGGCCAGCGCCTCCGTGGGGTCCGTGCTCACGGGCCGGCCCAGCTGCTCGGGATTCGGGTGGGAGAGCCGCAGCCCGGCGTCGTCGGTGATCACCACGAACAGGGAGTCCGTGCGGCGGCGGACCTCCTCGGCGGCGAGCTGCAGGTCACCCCGGGCCAGCACGTCCGGGTCCAGGTCCCCGGGACCGGCGTCGTCAAGGGCTGTCACGCCCGCGCGGACGTCGTCGTCGGCGGCCACCGACCGGGCGATGGACAGTGCCCGCTGCTCCGCGTCGCGGCCCAGCCGCTCGTAGGTCAGCCAGCCGTAGACCCCGCCGCAGAGCAGGACCACGGCCGCGACCACCGCCAGGTGCAGCAGCATCATCCGCACCAGGAAACCGGGGCGCTGCCGGGGCGCACCGGGTGCCGTCACTGTCTCTCCTCGTGGCCGGGCGTGGTCTCGTGCTCGATCTGCGCGCGTGCTGCATCCCACTCTACGGCCACGGGTCCTGCGCAGGAGCCCGCCCGGAGCGGCGGCCCCTGCGCGGCAGGTGGTCAGAGATCGGCGAAGAAGCGGACCGCGTCCAGGTTCGGCAGGTTCAGCTGGGCGTCGGCGGCCGCGCGCAGGGCGGGCTTGGCGTTGTAGGCCACGCCGAGCCCGGCGGCCGTGAGCATGTCGATGTCGTTGGCGCCGTCGCCCACGGCGATGACGTCCTCGGGGGCGACGCCCAGCTCCTCGGCCCAGGTCCGCAGGCACCGCTCCTTGACGGTGCGGTCCACGACCTCCCCGAGCACCCTGCCGGTGAGTCTCCCGTCGACGACCTCGAGGGTGTTGGCGGTGTGCCGGGTGAGCCGCAGCTGCTCGGCGAGCGGGGTGAGCACGCCCAGGAAGCCCCCGGAGACCGCCGCCACGGCGTGCCCCTCCCGCAAGAAGGCCCTGACGAGCACGTCGGCGCCGGGGGAGAGCCGCACCGCGGCCCGGACCTCGTCCACCACGGACGCGGGCAGCCCCGCGAGGGTCTCGACCCGCGCGTGCAGGGACTGGGCGAAGTCCAGCTCTCCGCGCATGGCCGCCTCGGTCACGGCGGCGACCTCGGCCTCGCGCCCCGCGTGGGCGGCCAGCATCTCGACGACCTCCTGCTGGATGAGCGTGGAGTCGACGTCCATGATGAGCAGCTTCTTGCGCCCCGGGTCGAACAAGGTGGTCGGCACCACGTTGACGTCCACGCCCGGCAGCATCTGGGTCAGCGGGTCGGGGCGCAGGGCCGCGAGCAGAGCGGTCGCCTCGGAGCCGTGCACGAGGGCGGTGAAGGCGTTGTAGCCGGGGACCTCCGAGTCCGGGCCGGCGGAGCCGGGGCCGGTCACCCGCACGGTGGAGAAGCGCTCGACCTCGGCGCCGGCGTCCTGCACCAGGGCGAGGATGCGCTCACGGGCCTCCGGGTCCGGATTCCGGGCGAACGCGATCACGGCGAGGTCGGTGGTCATGCGGCCAGTCTATCCGTGCCCCCGGACGCCCCGCCCGGTGCCGGGCGTCGGGACGGGGACCGGCGCCGCCGGTGCCCTACAGTGGCCCCTATGAGTGCTGTGCTGGAGATGGTGGACGTCAGTGTGGTCCGCGGGCAGAAGACCCTGCTGGAGTCCGTGGACTGGGTCGTCAACGAGGGTGAGCGGTGGGTGGTGCTGGGCCCCAACGGCGCCGGCAAGACCACGCTGCTGTCCATCGCCGCCGCCCGGCTGCACCCCACCCGCGGCATGGTGGACATCCTCGACGAGATCCTCGGCGCGGTGGACGTCTTCGAACTGCGCCCGCGGATCGGCCTGAGCTCCACGGTGCTCGCCGCCCAGATCCCCGAGGCCGAGACCGTGCGCAACTGCGTGGTCACGGCCGCCTACGGCGTGACCGGGCGGTGGATCGAGAACTACGACGACGCCGACGAGGCCCAGGCGCGGGAGCTCCTGGACGCGTGGGGCATCGGCCACCTGGCGGAGCGCCGCTTCGGGTCCCTGTCCGAGGGGGAGCGCAAGCGCGTGCTCGTCGCCCGGGCGCTGATGACCGATCCCGAGCTGCTGCTGCTGGACGAGCCGGCGGCCGGCCTCGACGTGGGCGGCCGGGAGGACCTGGTGGCGCGGCTGGACGAACTGGCCCGGGACGAGGCCGCACCGACCGTCGTGATGGTCACCCACCACCTGGAGGAGGTGCCCGACGCCTTCACCCACGCGCTGCTGCTGCGCGAGGGACGGGTCGTGGCCTCCGGGCCCGTCCAGCAGGTCATGACGCAGAAGAACCTCTCCGAGACCTTCGGCCTGCCCCTCAAGCTCGTGAAGGTCGGCAACCGCTACGCGGCGTTCGCCCGGTCCTGACCCGGCGCCCGGGCCCGAGTCCGCCTTCGTGGAGACCGTCAGCGATGCCGTCACCGGCCTGCTCGCCGGCATGCCCTTCGAGCCCTGGCAGGTGGGGCTCATCCTGCTCGCCGGGGTGTGGGCCGGGCTGATCAACACGATCGTGGGCTCCGGGACCCTCGTGACGTTCCCCGTGCTCGTGGCCATGGGTGTGCCGCCGGTCACCGCCACCATGTCCAACGCCATGGGCCTGGTCGCCGGCAACCTCACCGGCGCGTGGCACTACCGTGCCGAGCTCAAGGGGGTCGAGCGGACCCTGCTGAAGCTCGTCCCGCTCTCCATGCTGGGCGGCGTGGCCGGTGCCGCACTGCTGCTGCACCTGCCCGAGGCCGTGTTCGGCTACGCCGCCCCGGTGCTGGTCGTCGTCGCCCTCGGCTTCGTCGTCTTCCAGCCGAGGCTGCAGGCCGCGGTCCGCCGCCGCAAGGCCCTCCAGGCCGACGCCGCGGAGGCCGAGGCCCGAGCCCGGGGCGAGACTCCCACGCCCCTCGACCCCGACCGTGCGTCCCAGCCGCTGTCCCTGTACGTCCTCGTGCTGCTGGCCGGGGTCTACGGCGGCTACTTCGTCGCCGCCCAGGGGGTGCTCCTGCTGGGGATCCTCGGCGTGTTCCTGCTCGCCTCCCTCCAGGCCGCCAACGCCGTGAAGGTGGTGCTCGTGGCCGTGGTCAACATCGTGGCGGCGGTCTCCTACATCCTGTTCGCCGCCGACCGCATCGACTGGTGGGTGGTGCTGCTGATCGCGGTCAGCTCGAGCATCGGGTCCTGGGCCGGCGCCAAGATCGGGCGACGGCTCCCGGCGCCGGTCCTGCGCGCGGTCATCGTGGTGCTCGGCGTCCTCGCCCTCGTGAGCCTGGTCGCACAGCTGGTCTGAGCCCGAGGGCCGGGTGCGGCGGCAGCCACAGCCGCTACGATCGTGGCGGCCCCCACCGGCCACGCCCCCGCCGCGACCCGAAGAGACCCCGTGACCGACTTCCCCCACCTGATCCGCCTCGACAGCGCCGACGACCCCCGGGTGGCCGACTACGCCCGCCTGACCGACGTCAAGCTGCGCCGCCGGCTCGAGCCCGAGCGCGGCATGTACATCGCCGAGTCCTCCAAGGTGCTCCGCCGGGCGCTCGCGGCCGGTCACTCGCCCCGGTCCTTCTTCATGGCGGACAAGTGGCTGGAGGACCTCGCGGACGTCCTGGCGGAGCACCCGGAGGTGCCCCTGTACGTGGGACCGGACGAGGTCCTCGAGCAGATCACCGGCTTCCACCTGCACCGCGGTGCCCTGGCGGCCATGCAGCGCCCGGAGCCGGTGGCGCTGGAGCAGCTCCTGGCGTCGTCCTCCCGGGTGGCGGTCCTCGAGGACATCGTCGACCACACCAACGTGGGGGCGATCTTCCGCTCGGCGGCCGCCCTCGACGTCGACGCCGTGCTCGTCACCCCGCGCTGCGCCGACCCCCTGTACCGGCGCGCCATCCGGGTCTCCATGGGCACCGTGTTCCAGGTCCCGTGGACCCGGCTGCAGCACTGGACCGCCGACCTGCAGCGGATCAAGGACGCGGGCTTCACCACGGCGGCGCTCGCCCTGAGCGAGGACTCGATCACCCTCCAGCAGCTGTCCGCTCGCCGGGACGAGAAGCTCGCTCTCGTCCTCGGCACGGAGGGGGACGGCCTGAGCCCCGCCACCGTGCACCACGCCGATCTCACCGTCCGCATCCCGATGTCCCACGGCGTGGATTCCCTCAACGTCGCCGCCGCCTCGGCCGTGGCCTTCTGGGAGACCCGGCCCGACCGCGGCTGAGAACTCCGGCCGGCGCGCAGTGACCGGCGCGGGGCCGTCGGCTCGCGAGCGGCCCGCGGAGGGACCGCGGCCGCGACGGTCCCTCCCATAACGATTGCTGCTTCACTTCGCTTTCGCCGGGAGACTTAGCTTTCGAAAAGGCGGATCATGGAAGCACCCGCTCGCGCCCGTGGGGGGCACGAGGGGCCCTCGAGAAGGTGCATCATGAAGAAGTTGATCTCATGGCTGGCGGCAGTGGTGCTGGCCATGGGGCTGGGGCTCATCGTCCCCAGCAGCGCGAATGCCGCGGCCCCGTACTGCGGCATCACCTGGGGATCCACCCCGAAGAACTCGGACGTGTACACGAGCGATGTGATCACCAACGTGCGATCCGGTCGGCACGCGTGCTTCGACCGCCTGGTCGTCGACCTGCGCGGGAAGCACGCGCCGGGCTACAGAGTGCAGTACGTCGCGGCCGTCCACGAGGACGGCTCGGGCAAGAAGGTCCCCCTCCGGGGCGCGGCCGATCTGCAGATCATCGTGCACGCGCCGGCCTACCAGAACGGCAAGGCCACCTACCTTCCGAAGAACCGGAAGGAAGTGCTCGACGTCAGCGACTACCGGACGTTCCGCCAGGTGGCGTGGGCGGGCAGCTTCGAGGGCCAGACCACCCTCGGCCTCGGCGTCCGCGCCCGGCTGCCGTACCGGGTCTTCGTCCTCGACGGCCCGGGGAAACACACGCGGCTCGTCGTCGACGTCGCCCACCGGTGGTGACGGGTTCCGCGACCTGACCACCGCTGCACGAGGGGCCCGGCGCACGCCGGGCCCCTCGTCGTGTGGGACAGCGGCACGTGAATATCCAGCGGCGATCCCGTACGATGGACCGCTGGTGCCCGATGCCCCCGCCATGCTCGAACCGCGCGGACGGACGACGACGGCGCACCGCCCACCGAGCGAAACCGTGGCTGGCAAAATCCAGGCACCAACGAAAAGGTTTGAACCCCATGAAGACTGACATCCACCCGGACTACCACCCGGTCCTCTTCCGCGACCTGGCCTCCGGCAAGACGATCCTGACCCGTTCCACCGCCACCTCGCAGAAGACCGAGACGTGGGAGGACGGCAACGAGTACCCGATCATCGAGGTCGAGATCTCCTCGGAGTCCCACCCGTTCTACACCGGCAAGCAGCGCATCATGGACTCCGCCGGTCGCGTGGAGCGCTTCAACGCCCGCTTCAAGAACTTCGGCAAGTCCAACAGCTGACGTTCGGCCCGTTCACGGGTCCCCGCGCGATCGCCCGCAGGCCCGGACCGCATCGGTCCGGGCCTGCGCCGTGCCCGCGGGCCCCGGCGTAGGCTGACCCGGGACCACCGGCTCGGACGACGGAAGGACGCGGATGGCGCAGGAGCGGCGGCACGGGGAGTTCAAGGTGCTGGGCGGCAAGCTCGTGGTCGCGGACCTGGTCGTGGTCGAGGGCCGGCTGGCCGACGTCTCCGTCAGCGGGGACTTCTTCCTCGAGCCCGACGAGGCCCTCGAGGACATCAACGCGGCGCTGACCGGGCTCAGCGAGCACATCTCCCACCAGGACATCGTCGAGGCCGTGGAGGCGGCCCTCACGCAGGACGTGGTGCTGTTCGGCTTCTCCCCGGCGGCGATCGCCACCGCGGTCCGCCGGGCCCTGGCGCACGCCACGACGTGGGAGGACCACGCGTGGGAGGTCATCCCGCCCACGGTCCGGCCCACCCTGGAGAACCTGGCGCTCGACGAGGTCCTCGCCCGCGAGGTGGGGGCGGGCCGGCGCCCGCCGGCCCTGCGGCTGTGGGACTGGGAGGAGCCGTCCGTGGTGATCGGCTCCTTCCAGTCCCTGCGCAACGAGGTGGACGCGGAGGGCGCCCGGCGGCACGGCGTCTCCGTGGTGCGCCGCGTCTCCGGCGGCGGGGCCATGTTCATGGAGGCGGGCAACTGCATCACCTACTCGCTGTACCTGCCGCAGACGCTCGTGGACGGCCTCAGCTTCTCGGAGTCCTATCCCTTCCTCGACCAGTGGGTCATGCAGGCGTTCCGGGAGATGGGCCTGGAAGCCCTTTACGTCCCCCTCAACGACATCGCCACCGAGCACGGCAAGATCGGCGGGGCCGCGCAGAAGCGCTTCGCGGGCGGCGGGATGGTCCACCACGTGACCATGAGCTACGACATCGACGCCCGGAAGATGACCGAGGTCCTGCGCATCGGCAAGGAGAAGCTCTCGGACAAGGGGCACCGCTCGGCCAAGAAGCGCGTGGACCCGCTGCGCCGGCAGACCGGCATGGCCCGCGCCGACGTCGTCGACAGGCTCATGGAGGTCTTCGCGGGACGCTACGGGGCCGTGCAGGGCGCCGTCCGCGACGCCGAGCTCGCCGCCGCCCGCCGGCTGGTGACCACGAAGTTCGCCACCCCGGAGTGGATCGCCCGGGTGCCCTGAGCGGACCCTGGCCCTCCGGCGCCCCCGCGCACCGCGCCCCCGCGTCCCGGGCGTCCTTCGTGTTCCCAGCGGTCTCCGTGTTCCCAGCGGTCTCCGAGCGGTTCCCGAGCGGCGGCGGCCTAGCATGGGCGGCAACCACCGGCCCGGACGAACCGCGACCGGTGTCCGCCCGATCCACCGAACCGGGAGCCTTCCATGTCCGTCCACGACCGCGGATCCGCCCGTGGTGCCGACCGTGGCGCCGATCGAGGCGCCGGCGGCGCGGTGGCGGCGGCACCGCGCCGCCGGCACCCGTTCCGGCGCGTGCTCCTCGTGCTTCTGGGGCTCGTGCTGGTGCTCGCCCTGGCGGCCGGTGCGTTCCTCTGGCACCTGGGGCGGACCTTCGACGCCCGCAGACAGGTCGTCGCACACGCGTTCCCGGCCGAGAGCGGCCGGCCCGCCGCCGGCTCGGCCCAGGACCGGGGGACCACCGTGCTGCTGCTCGGTGCGGACAGCCGGCCCGGTGGCCGGGCGGACGTGGGCGTGGAGGGGGAGCGGGCGGACACCATCATGCTGGTGCACGTCCCCGAGGACGGCGGTGAGGCCTACGTCATGTCCGTCCTGCGGGACATGTGGGTGCCCATCCCCGGGGTCGGGGAGGCCAAGATCAACGCGGCGCTCGACCTCGGCGGCGTCCCTCTGATCGTCCGGACCGTCGAGGACCTCGTCGGCGCCCGGGTCGACCAGGTCGCCGAGGTGGACTTCGCCGGCTTCCAGGCCCTCACCGACGCCCTGGGCGGGGTCACCGTCGACGTGCCCCAGGACTTCGTGTCCAACGAGGGCATGACCTTCGAGGAGGGCCCCGAGCACATGGACGGAGAGCGGGCGCTCGAGTTCGTCCGGGAGCGCAAGGCCTTCGAGCGCGGGGACTTCCAGCGGGTGCAGAACCAGCGCACCTACGTGCGGGCCGTGCTCGAGCGGACGCTCGGCCCGCAGACGCTGCTCCATCCCGTCCGGCTGCACACCGTGGTCAGCGACTTCTCGCCCTACCTGACGGTCAGCGAGGGCCTCGACGCGGCGTGGATCGCCGGACTGGCCCCCGACCTGGTCGGTCTCTCCGCCGGGGACCTGAGGATGTTCACGGCCCCCGACCGCGGCCTCGGCGTGTCCCCGGACGGGCAGTCCGTCGTCCTGCCCGACCTCGAGGCGATGGAGGGGATCGGCACGGCCGTCGCGGCCGACGATCTCGGCGGATATGTTGCTACGCTGAGCCCTGACGATCAGTAGTTCCCCGCCGGCCCCCGACCCGGCGAGGAACGACTTCCCCCGCCCGCAGCACGCCCCGCGATCGACCGGGACGGCCCCTCTTGACCCCCGCGAGAAGGCCATGCCGCACACCCCCCGCCCTTTCAGTCCGGACGACGAGCCCGAGGCCTTCTGGCTGCCCGCGGCCCGAGTCCTCCCCACCGGAGCGGCGCGACCCGCCGCACGCGCCCTGCTGCGCAGTCCCTGGCCCGAGGCCGGTGCCGCCGTGGCCCGCACGCTGGGCCCGGACGTGCGCGCGGAGCGGCAGCTCGAGCACCGGCTCCGCCGTGCCCGCCGCGGGCGTCCTGCGGCGGGCACGGCCCGCCGACTCGCCGAGGCCGCCCTGTCGGCGGGGCGCGTGGCCGAGGCGGACCGGCTCCTGGCGCAGGTGCCGCCCGGCACCAAGGACCTCGCCGGCACGAGGGCGCGCCGGCACCGCCACGTCGGCCGGATCTCGGAGGCCGTGGTCGAGCTGCGGCGCGCCGTGGCCGCCGGGCGCGCCACGCCCGGGGAGCGGCGCCGGCTGAGCCACTACGAGGACGAGCTGCGGCTGCTCTCCGGCTGGCGGCCCGCCCTCACCCCGGTGGTGGGCTACCGCCCGGAGCCCGCGTCCGTGCTGCACGTGCTCGCCGAGACGCCGCCGCGGGCCCGGGGCCGCCGCGCCCCGCGCAACCACTCCCTGCTCTCCGCGACCGTGGCCCAGGGCTGGACCGTGACCGCCGTGACGCGCCCCGGCCCCCTGCCCCCCGGCGGCAGGGCGCACGGGGCGGCCACCGAGGTCCTCGACGGCGTCTCCTACCACCGGATCCTGCCCGGCCGGCAACCGCTGCTGCCCACGGCGCGGCTGCAGCAGGAGGCTCAGGCCCTGCTCGAACTGGCGCTGCGCGCACGGCCCGCGGTGCTGCACACCACGAGCCGGCCCGGCAACGCCCTCGTGACCCGCGCGGTGGCGGAGGCCCTGGGCATCCCGTGGGTCTACGAGGTGCGGGAGTTGCCCGCCGACCGGTGGGCGGCCTCCCGGCCCGCCGAGGCCGCCTCGAGCGAGCGCCACCGGCTCGACTGTGCCCGCGAGGCCGAGGCCCTCGCCGACGCCGCCGACGTCGTGACCACCAGCAGCGCCATGGGTGAGCGGGTGCGGGCGCTGACGCGGACCCTGCCGGCCGGCCCGGTGCCGGTCCGCGTGACGCCCCCGGCCGTGGACGGTCCCTACCTGGCGGATCCCCGCCCCCTGCGGGAGGCGCGCCGGGTCCTGGGGCTGCCGGAGACGGCCCGGGTGGTGGGCGCGGTCGCGGACCTGGTGGAGCACGAGGGCCTCGACGACCTCCTGCGCGCCGCCGCCCTCGTGGCCGCCGACGTGCCGGAACTGCTCGTGGTGGTCGTGGGCGACGGCCCGGCGAGACGGGATCTCGAGGTGCTGGCCGCGGAGCTCGGCATGCTCGGCCGGGTCCGCTTCGCGGGGCGGGTCCCCGACGAGCAGGTCGTGCAGTACCACCAGGCGTTCGACGTGTTCGTGGTCGCCCGCAAGGACCGCCCCGTCACCCGGGCCGCGGCCCCGACGGAGTCCGTGGAGGCCCTGGCGACCGGTACTCCCGTGGTCGCCTCCCGCCTGCCCGTGCTCGCCGAGACCGTGGCCGACGGCATCACCGGGATGCTCACCCCGCCGGAGGAGCCCGAGACCCTCGCCACGGTCCTGCGGATGATGCTCGAGTGCCCCGCCGTGCGCCGGTGCCTGGGCGGCGAGGGCCGGCGGCGGGTGGTGCCGGGTCGGACCTGGCACGGGGTGGCCTCGGCCGCCGCGGAGGTCTACGACCACCTCACCGGGCGGGCCGGCTCCGAGGAGGCATCGGCCTGAGCGCGGTGCGGTCTCGGAGCAGGCCGAGGCGCGCGAGGCGGCGGCGTGCGGCCGCCTCGCTCGGCCCGGTCCGTCCGAGGGCCCGGCCGGCGACCGCCAGGGTGAGCGCGGCGGCGCCCCGCACGGGCAGCGGCACGGGGCCCAGCCGCGGACGCCCGAGACCGAGCAGGCCCAGCCGGTCCTCGGGCAGCGAGTCCACGACGGCGGCGAACAGGGCCCGGTAGCCCGGCAGCAGCACCGGGTCCAGGGGAGGGCGGCGCAGGAACGCCACGACGTCGTCCACCCGGGGGCCCCCGGCGAGACGGGGCCCGAAGGACCGGAGGCGCTCGTCGAGCTCGGCCTCGGAGTGCGGCGGCCGCTCGACGCCCATGAGCCGCCCGGCCACGGCCCACTCCCGCACGTAGGCGTCGGGTCCGCCCGGGATCGGCCCGCCCCACCGCTGGTGGCAGCGCAGGAACGCGTCCGTGAACGCCAGGTGCACCCACTCGGCGAGCTCCGGGTCGTTGGCGCAGTAGGAGTGCTGCAGGCCGTCGGCCCCGGTGTAGCTGCCGCGCACGCTGTCGTGGATCCGGCGGACGTGCGCCGAGGCGCGGTGCGCGGCGGCGGTGTCACCATAGGTGACGGTGAAGATCCACCGGATGGTCCCGGCCAGGCGTCCCAGCGGGTCGCTCCGGTAGTCGGAGTGCTCCACCACGCCGGCCAGGGCACCCGGGTGCAGGGCCTGGGTCAGCAGGGCGCGCACGCCCGCGGGAATCGTCGCCATCGACCCGTGCACCGCCCACACCGCCGAACCGGGCCGGAAGTACCCGGCGTCCACGCCGTCGGCCAGGGCCAGCTCCCACTCCGGCACGCGGTCGGCCTGGCCAGCGAACGTCGTGCGCAGCCTGTCCTGCAACGGCGCCATCAGTCCCACGTCCTGCTCCTCCGGTCCGGGGGCGGTCTGTGGCGCCATCATGGCGCCCGCCTCCGACATCCGCGGCGCCGGCGCGCACGGGCGGGGAGCGGCACCCCGTTCCGGGCCGGTCGGAGCGGGGCCGGTCGGACCGGGACCGGCCGGGTCGCGCCGGCCGGGCGAGCCGGTCAGGAGCGCTCCGGGCCCCCGGCGACCAGGGCGGCCAGGGGCGCGCCCCCGAGGAAGCGCGCCAGGCCGGGAGAGCCGGTCACCACCGTCTCCTGGTAGCGGCCCGGCAGCTCGGGGTCCTTGCCGATGACCATCTGCTCCACACCGTCCTCCAGGAACATCGACATGGTGCCCCGGAGCAGTTCCAGCGCGGCGTCGTCGTGCAGCCACTGGCGCACCACACCGGGCAGCCGGAGGGTGCGCGTCCCGTCCAGCAGGAGGTCGGCGAAGGCGGGGGAGTCGCTCGTCGACCAGCGGGCCGTGCTCGCGGCCGCGACCACGGCGACGGCCTCGATCGCGACGGTGACCACGATGGTCGCCTCCATCAGCGCCGCTTGGACGTCCTCCGCACGGCGTCGCTCGAGGTCCTTGCGCCAGCGGCTCGGGCGCCGTCGGCCGACCACCAGGTACTCCAGCTGCAGCTTGCCCTGGCACTCCTCCAGGAAGGAGACGGTGACCGTCTCGGCGGGGGACTCACCCCGGACCGCGGCGTAGGCCCGGCGCAGCAGGTCCTGCAGGTCGGTGGAGCCGCGGCCGAGGGTGCGCGCCGAGAGGCTCACGGGCCGGCCGTGACCGTCCAGGAAGCGCACGACGATCGGGACGCGTGCCACCGCAGTGGCGAGGGGGGTGACCACGGTGCCTTCGGGCCTTCCTGTGCGGATCGGGGGAGTGACCTTCATCATAGATGCACGCGCATCGTCCGACCCCCGCGTGTCCCGTCGGCGCTTATGGGGACAACCCGCCTCCCACCAGTGGGAACGGCCGGTCCGGACCGTGCTCGCACCGTCCGGACCGGCCGCTCCCGGGCCGGGCTGCGATCAGGGCCAGGAGCCCTCCTCGGCGTGGGCGATGAACAGCTCGCGGATCTCGCAGCCGCGCGGCTGGGCGAGGGCGAACAGCACGGCGTCGGCGACGTTCTCCGGATCGTTGAGCTGGGAGTCGTCCTGGGGCTTGTACTGCTCGTCCCGGTCGTCGAAGAACCGCGTCTTCATGCCGCCGGGGATGAGCTGGGTGACGCCGACCTCGCCCTTGAGCTCCGCGGCGAGGGCCTGGCTGAAGCCGAGCACCCCGAACTTGGACGCGCAGTAGGCCGTCGCGTCCGAGACGCCCTTCAGCGCCAGGGTGGAGGCCACCGTGATGACCCGGCCCCGCGACTCCCGCAACGCGGGCAGCGCCGCACGCACCGTGGACACGGTGCCGAACAGGTTGACCTGCACGACCTTCTCCCACTCGGTGCTCGCCACGTCCTCGAGCCGGCCGCAGCGGTCGATGCCGGCGGCGGTGACGACCGCGTCCAGGCCGCCGGCGGACTCCACCGCCCTGCGCACCGTCTCGGTCACCGCGGCGGTGTCCGCCACGTCGACCTCGTAGGCGGTGACGCCGGTGAGCGTGCTGATGTCCCGGTCCAGGACGATGGGGGTGCCCCCGTTGTCGCGGACGGCCTCCGCCACAGCGGCGCCGAGCCCGGAGGCACCGCCGGTGATCAGCACCCGGCCGGGGTTGGTGGGCTGGAAACTCATGCAACTTCCTCTCTGCTGGACATGGCCGCGCCCGCGGCCGAGCCGCGGGCGGGCGTGCTGCTCCTGGTCGGAACAGGGGCAGGCCCCGCGGGTGCGGCGGCCTGGTCACTGCTACCGTAGCCGTTCCCGGGCCGTTCATCAGTATGCTCATCAGGACGGCCCCCCGCGGTGTCCGCACGGGCACGGCCGGAGGACGCCCAGCCGAACGGAGAAGGAGTTCCATGACCACCGCAGCACCCGCCACCGCCCCGACGACCGAGCTCACCGTGCTGGATCCCCGGGACGGCTCCACGGTCGGCACGGTGGCCGCCGCCACGGACGAGGAGGTGCGTGCCGCGGTCGCGACCGCCCGCCGCGCCGCCCGTGACTGGGCGCGGACCGCCCCCGAGGAGCGCGGGAAGGCTCTGCGCGCCGCCGCCGACCGCCTCGCCGAGCACGCCCAGGAGCTCGCCGAGCTCAACGCCCGTGAGACCGGCAAGCCGGTCGAGGAGTCCCTGGGCGGAGTCATGGCCGGGGTCGGCACCCTCCACCAGTACGCGGAGCTCGGCCCTGTGCACCGGGGTCACAGCCTGCGCGGCAGCGTGCTGGCGGCCGACTACACCGTCGCGGAGCCGCGCGGCGTCGTCGTCGCCCTCACCCCCTGGAACGACCCCGTGGCCGTGGCCGCAGGCCTGCTCGGCGCCGCGGTCGTCACCGGCAACACCGTGGTGCACAAGCCCAGCGAGCGCTGCCCGCACGTCGGGGCGCGCCTCGGGCAGATCCTCGCCGAGGCCCTGCCCGCCGGGGTGCTCACCACCGTCACCGGCGGCGCCGCCGTGGGCGAGCTGCTCACCGCGCTGCCCGACGTCGACGTCCTCGCCCATGTCGGCTCCACCGCCACCGGGGAGGCCATTGCCCGCGCCGCGGTCGGCACCGGCGCCCACGTGATCCGGGAAAACGGCGGCAACGACGCCCTGGTGGTCGACGACGACGTGGACCCCGTCTGGGCCGCCGGGCAGGCCGCCCTCGGCGCGTTCGCCAACTCGGGGCAGATCTGCGTGGCGGTCGAGCGGATCTACGTCCACCGGGCTGTCGCCGAGCCGTTCCTCGAGGCCCTCGCCGAGGAGGCGCGCCGGCGCAACAGCGGCGGAACGCTCGCCCCGCTGGTCGACGAGCGGATGCGCGAGGAGGTCCACCGCCAGGTCGCCGACAGCGTCGCCCACGGGGCGGTCGTGCTCGAGGGCGCGCAGGTCCCGGAGGGCCCCGGCGCGTTCTACCCGGCCACCGTGCTGAGCGGGTGCACCCCCGGGATGACCGTGATGGCCGAGGAGACGTTCGGGCCCGTGGCACCGGTGCAGGTCGTCGACAGCTTCGACGAGGGGCTCCGGCTGGCCGCCGCCGACCGCTACGGGCTGGCCGCCACCGTGCTCACCGGGCGGATCGCCCACGCCCAGCGCGCCGTGGCCGAGCTGCCGGTCGGCACGCTCAAGGTCAACAACGTCTTCGGCGGTGCCCCGGGGGGTGCGGCGCAGCCGCGCCGGGCCTCCGGCGCGGGCTTCGGCTACGGGCCCGAGCTCCTCGACGAGATGACCCAGGTGAAGGTCGTCCACGTCGAGATGCCGCCCACCGCCGGCTGAGACGCGGGACCGCGCCGCACCGTGGGCCGGAGCGGCGCGGTCAGAACGCGCGGCGGCGGAGCCGGATGGTGCTGGCCAGGCGCCGGACCTTCGGCACGTTGGTGGAGAGCACGAGGTAGCCCGTGAGGGTCCCCACGGTGGTCGCGCCACCGGCGATGAGGGGGGTGTGGAACCTCCGCCACCGGTCCGGGTCGGACGCGAGGATGTGGGCCATGCCGTTGATGGACGCGGCGATCACCGCGCCGGCCACCACCTGGTGGCCGATCTTCTCGCCGCGCCGCAGCAGCGGCTCGATCTCGTCGGCGCGCAGGTGGACGTCGAAGCCGCCCCGCTCCAGCACCACGATGAGCCGCCGGAGGTACTCGGGGGCCTCCACGCCCATCTGCACCGCGTCCTGCAGGATGTCGCGCAGCCGCTTGGCGAGGATCTCCGGGGAGAGCCGGTGCAGCACGAACCGCTGCGCGTACGGGGTGAGGACCGAGACGAGGTCGAACTCCGGGTCCAGCCCGGTGCCCACGGACTCCGCCGTGACGAGCATCCGCAGGAACAGGGCCGACTCGCGCGGCAGGTGCATCCGGTACCGGCGCAGCATCCCGATGAGGTCGCCCATCAGGTGGCCCACCCGCACCTCGTGCAGGGGCTTGTTCGAGTAGCGGCGCAGCATGATCGCCACGTCCCGCTCGAGCTCCTTCTTGTTGACGTCCTGCTCCTGCGAGGTCAGCCCCAGCAGCCCCGCGGCGACCCGGCGCGGGTTCTCCTGCACCACGCCGAGCATCAGGGTCACCAGGTGGTCCCGGAACTCGTCGGTGAGGGTGCCCATCATCCCGAAGTCGATGATGCCGATCCGCCCGCCGGTCTCCACGAAGAGGTTGCCGGGGTGCGGGTCCGCGTGGAAGAAGCCGTGCTCGAAGATCATCCGGCAGATGGCCTCGGTCGAGTCGACGGCCAGCAGGTGCCGATCGAGCCCGGCGCTCTCGAGCGCCGGGTAGTCGTTGATCTTGATGCCCCGGATCCGCTCCATCGTGAGGATCCGGGAGGTCGAGGCCTCCCAGAAGATCTTCGGGATGTGCACCCGGGGGTCGCCCGTGAAGTTCTCGGCCATCCGCTGGGCGTTGCGGGCCTCCGTGAGGTAGTCCAGCTCGTCGCGCAGGGACTGGGCGAACTCGTCCGCGAGTCCCTCGAGGTCGAAGTGCTCCACCGCGGGCCAGTAGGTGGACAGCAGCTTGGCCAGCTCCGAGAGGATTTCGAGGTCCCGGTTGACCTCCTCGACGACGCCGGGGCGGCGGACCTTCACGATCACGTCCACCCCCTTGTACACGGCCGCGTGCGCCTGGCCGATCGAGCCGGTGGCGAGGGGCACGGGGTCGATCTCGGCGAGGATCTCCTCCGCCGCGGAGTCGGGCTCCGACTCGATCATCTCCCGGATCCGCTCCGGCGGCACCGCGGGGGAGCTGTCCTGCAGCCGCGTCAGCTCCTGCACGTACCGCGCCGGCAGCAGGTCCGGCCGGGTGGAGACCACCTGTCCGAGCTTCACGAACGTGGGACCGAGCTCCTCGAGGGCCTGACGCAGGTGCACGGGCTGGCTGTAGAGCTTGTTCGGGTCGATGAGCCGGACCCGGGCCAGGGGGGCGCGCCACTCCTCCTTGATCCCGCCGAGGGCGAAGCCGAAGCCGTGCTTCGAGAGGACCTCGAGGATCTGGAGGAAGCGCTCCCTGCGGCTGATCATCGGCGGGCCACTCCGGTGCTCATCCGGGCCAGGTAGAAGGACATGAACCCGGTCGCGACCGCCACGATGAAGCACAGCGCGCTCACCAGGGGCTCGATGCCCAGGAAGACCACGCCCACCCCGCCCAGCAGCACGGTCATGGCCAGCAGCACCCACACGGCCGCGTGCACCCGGCCGAGCACGCCGGTCCCCGCGCCGGCGGACGACCGCTGGGCGGAGACGTCGTCGTCGTGCGGGACCCGCTCGGCGGCGGACACGGCCAGGCCCTTGCGCCACTTCTTCGCGTTGCGCGAGCGGTCGGCCTCGGCGGGGACGTAGGCGTCCGGGACGGCGTGGCCGCCGCCGGGCGGCAGCAGCTCGGGGACGTCGTTGGGCAGCTGCTCGAACCACTCCGCGGGGATGTCCTCGGGGCGCGCGGCCTGGATCGTCATCGAGACCTCGAAGGCCGAGCCCCGGATGGTGCCCCACACCGCGGTGAGCTTGTCCTGCTGGAAGGCGTGGTCGATGATCGGGATGAACTGCTCGGACATCTGGGTGGAGAGCCGGCCCACCTGGCGGCGCTCGTAGAGCACGTCGACGATGTCCAGGGTCTGCCCGTGGTGGTTGCGGACCTTGTTGGTCTCCAGGGTCAGCATCACACGGCCCTCACCGGACGGGGGGATGACGCTGTGCAGGTACTCGGCGAACTCCTGCTCGTCCAGGACCTTGATCGACGGGCCCTGCGGCAGCACCGCGGCCTGCGCCGGGGGCGTGTTGAGCGGGAACAGCAGGTCCGGGGCGGCGATCGACAGCCGCGCCGAGGCGTCGACCTCCGCCTGCCCGTCCTGGCGCAGGACCGTGGCCTCCAGCTTCAGCGGCGCCACCGGGGTGTAGCCGGAGGCGATGACCCGCGCGAGGTAGGGCCAGTACCGCTGGGCGTCCTGCTGGGCGAGATGACCGATCTTGTTGGGCCCGATCCGCACCGAGACGGTGTGGGGGTCGAAGGGGTTGTCCGGCTCCGGGACCAGCGCCGCGCTGCCCGTCCAGGTGCGCAGCTTGCCGAAGGACAGACCGCCGAACACCCGCATGATCTCGGTGTCGTAGAAGTTCTCCGTGACGATCTCCAGAGAGCCGCGGTCGTTGAGCGCGTAGTCGGTCATGGTCTCCCTCGATGGAGCTGGGGCATCAAGTCGTCAATAGCTTCTCACGATTCCCGGGACGCCCGGTTCATCCCCCCGGCCCGTAGGGTGTCCGCGCTGACTGGTGCAATGATGACCGATCAGGACACCGGGCCGGCCCGGTGACCACCCCGGGACGAGGGCCGGACCGGGACTTGTGAAGGAGGCGCGCGGATGCCCCAGGGCCAGGTCCCCCCGCCCGAGCCCGACCGCCCGGCGGTGGACGTCGACGTGCTGCGCACGCTGTTCCTCAGCCCCGCCGACTGGATCCACCGCCGCGTGGAGTCCGTGCTGATGAGCCCCGACGGCGTCACCCGCCGGAAGGTCTCCCTCGACGTGGACCTCGCCGCGCGCGCCCCGTGGCCGACCGACGCCGCGGGCCGGCTGCTGGTGCCCGTGACCATCCAGGCGAAGCAGCCCCTGCGCAACTTCGACGCCGTCTGCCAGGGCGACCCCGTCCCGGTCCTCAGCACGGAGGACAACGGCGCGCTCGCCGTGCTGCTCCTGCGCGGGCTGATCCCGGAGCAGCTGCCCCCGGCGGAGGCGGCCGTCCTGGCCGACGACCACGTCCCGGCCGTCGTGCACGCCCCCGAGCTGCTCGTGGAGGACGCCCTCGACGGGTTCTGGGCCTACTGCGAGCACCTGCGCGCCGTGGTGCAGGGGCTCGTCGACGGGGGGCGGCTGGCGGCGGAGGACGCCGAGCACTGGGACGCCGACCTCGCCCTGTTCACCACGGTGGCCGACCAGCTGGCCCGCGGCTTCCTGCTGACCTTCGCGCTGCCCGCCGAGTTCGCAGGACGCCGGCTGGTGCTCAAGTACTCGATGGACGAGCAGTACGCCGCCGGCCGGAGACCGCGCGCCCGGGACCGTCTGCGGCACTGCTGGATGCCCTGGGTGGGGCGGGTCGGTCTGCACGACCTCGCGTCCTGCCGCAGCTTCCACCTGGAGCTGACGGTGCCCGCGGAGGTCCGGTTGCACGAGTTCACGGTCCTCTCGCACGAAGGGGGCCGCGCCGGTGGTCCGGGGGGTTCGCACCGGGCGGTGGAGCGGGTGCTCGCCGAGGACCGCACCGTGCGGCGGTGGCCGGGGGCGGTGCGCGGCCACCTGGCGCTGCGGCCCACGTCCCGCTTCGACGACGCCTTCTGCGAGATGGTGATCCTGCCGGCGCGGCAGGGGATCACGGCGTTCGCCTCCGTGGCGGTCAGCCTCATCACGGCGGTCCTGCTGCTCGTGGGGCTCGTGTCGACCGTGCGGGAGCACGTGCTGGGGCCGGGCTGGCAGGTGCCCTCCGCGGCGGCGTCGATCGTGATGTCCGTGGTGGCGGTGCTGCTGTCCTGGATCAACCGGCAGCCGGAGCACGACATCTCCGTGCGCGTGATGCGGCCCCTGCGCTACGCGCTGAACCTGGAGGCGCTGGTCATGCTGATGCTCGCCGGCGCGGCCTCGGTCCCCTTCGCCCCGGGGGCCGCCGCGGCGTACTGGTCGGTGCTCGTGCTGCTGCACGTGCTGTCCCTGGTGCTCGTGGCGCGCACCTGGTGGGTGCGGAGGTCCGTGGACCGGGGCTGGTACACGTCCCGGGCACGGCGGCACGGCTGATGACCGGCGGCGCCCTGTTCAGTGGGACGGCGGCCTCCTACACTGGAGTAGTCACGGAAAGGATCCACCATGGCCTATGACGCCCGGACCGGTCCCCAGGCGCCCCAGCCGCGCCGCGAGCACCGCAACGACTCCAAGGTGAACCTGCTGCAGCTGGGCAACTCGTCGATGTCGCTCGGCCAGAGCCTCGACCGGCGGGTCTTCAAGTCCAACGAGGACGCCCAGCGCGCCGTCGACCGCGTGCTGCGCCGCTCCGGGCGCCCCGCCGCCTGACACCGCCCCCGCCCCGCGCGGCACCTCCGGCCGTCAGCCGGGGACCCGGCGCGCGAGCCGGCGATCAGGGACGCGCCGCGGCCTGCGCCCGCAGGGCCCGCAGCAGGTGGTCCCGCTCCTCGACCAGGATCCGCCGCAGCGCGGCGGATGCCCCGGAGTGGTTGCTCAGCCACAGCTCCGTGCGGGCGAGCACCGGGTGGTGCTCGGGGTCGTGGCCGGGTTCGAGGTCGGCGCCGGCGGGGTAGAGCCCCTGCACGATGCGGGTGGCCATCCCGATGGAACGGCTCGCCCACACCTCCTCGAGCATGGCGAAGTACTTCTCGCGGTACGGCTCCAGCAGCTCCGCCGGGCCCAGCTGGAAGCCGGTCACCGTGGCGCTCAGCAGGTCGTTGGACAGCGCGTCACCGGTGATCGCCTCCCACGCCTCGGCCTTGGCGCGGGGCAGCGGGCGGGCGGCGCGGGTGCGGGCCCAGCCGACCTGCCCGGTGCGGGTCCGGTCCCCGGCACGCTCCTGCTCCAGGGCGACGTCCAGCCCGGGGTCCTCGCCGTGGCCGGTGGCCGCGAGCGCCGTCCACAGCGCCCAGCGCAGCTCCGAGCCCAGCCGCAGCCCGGGCAGCGCGTCCCGCCCGCCGAGGAGGTCGCGCAGCCAGCCGGCGTGGCTCCCGTCGCGGCGGGCCGTGCGGGCGGTGAGCCGGGCGAGGGCCAGCTGCCGGTCGCTGCCGGGGTCGGCCCGGCGCAGCTCCCGCACGGCGGCGTCGAGCAGCCGCCCCCGCAGCCGGTCCCGCCGGGCGGTCGGGCTGAACCGCTCGACGGCCTCCACGGCGTGGTCCACGGCGGTGGTGAACATCCCGGTCTGCGGCTCGGCGAAGCCGTGGTCCAGGACGGCGCCCACCCAGTCCCCGGGGTCCAGCTCGGCGTCGCGGGTGGCGTTCCACAGCCCCGACCACAGCTGGGCGCGGGCCATGTCGTCCTCCACGGAGGACAGGGAGCTCAGCGCCGTGGTCAGCGAGAGCGGGTCCAGGCGGGTCTTGGCGTAGGTGAGGTCCTCGTCGTTGACCACCAGCAGGGGCGCGGTCGAGCCGACGAGCTCGGGCACCTCCACGGAGGACTCGGCGGGCAGGTCCACGCTGACGGTGCCGGTGCGCACCAGCACGTCGCCGGGCCCGCGCTCGTAGCCGCCGAGCAGCAGCCGGTGCGGGCGCAGCACCCCGGGGCCGGGGTCCTGGAGCAGCGCCGCGAAGGTCACGGTGCCGTCCTCGTCCCGGGCGAGGTCCAGGGTCAGGGAGGTGACGCCGGAGGTCCCCAGCCAGGACTCCGCCCAGCCGTGCACGTCCCGCCCGGAGGCCTCCTGCAGCACGGCCAGGAAGTCCTCCAGGGTGGTGGACCCGTAGGCGTGGCGGCGGAAGTAGGCGCGGCACGCGTCGACGAACGGGCCGTAGCCCACGAACGCCACGAGCTGCTTGAGCACCGCGGCGCCCTTGGCGTAGGTGATGCCGTCGAAGTTCTGCCGGGCGGCCTCGAGGTCCTGGACGTCGGCGACCACCGGGTGCGTGGTGGGCAGCTGGTCCTGCCGGTAGGCCCAGGCCTTCCGGCGGTCCGCGAACGCGATCCACGCCTCCTCGAAGTCCGTGGCCTGCACGGACGCGTGCGCCCCCATGAACTCCGCGAAGGACTCCTTGAGCCACAGGTCGTCCCACCACGCCATGGTGACGAGATCCCCGAACCACATGTGGGACATCTCGTGCATCAGGGTGTTGGCCCGCCCCTGGTGCTCGGCGCGGGTGGCCCCGTCCGGGAACAGGTATTCCTCGGTGAACGTCACCAGCCCGGGGTTCTCCATGGCGCCCAGGTTGTACTCGGGCACGAACGCCTGTTCGTACTTGCCGAAGGGGTAGGGGTAGCCGAACAGCTCGGTGAAGAACGTCAGCCCCTGCCGGGTGAGGTCGAACAGCTCCCGTGCGCCGGTGCCCGCGTCCAGGTGCTCCGCCAGCGCGGCGCGGCAGTACAGGGCCAGCGGCACGGACATGCGGGTGCCGTCCTCGAAGGAGTGCCGCCACTCGCCCGTCACCCGGTGGTACGGGCCCGCCAGCACCGTGGTGATGTACGTGGAGATCCGCTCCGTGGCGGCGAACTCGTGGCGCACCGCCCCGGGCCGCTCGGCCTCCGGGGCGGGGGAGACCGCCATGCGGACCCCGTTGGAGGACACCTGCCAGCCCTCCGGGGCCAGGACCGTGAACCGGAAGGACGCCTTGAGGTCCGGCTGCTCGAAGTTCGCGAAGACCCGGCGGGCGTCCGCCGGCTCGTACTGCGTGTACAGGTAGACGCGGCCGTCGGCCGGGTCCACGAACCGGTGCATCCCCTCCCCGGAGCGCGAGTACAGCCCCCGCCCGGCCACCGACACCTCGTTGGTCGCCTCGAGGGAGGGCAGGCGGATCCGCGCGCCCTCGACGACGTCGTCGGGCTCCAGCTCCCGGCCGTTGACCGTCACCGACTCCACGGAGCCCCCGATGAAGTCCAGGAACGTCTGGGCGCCCTCCTCGGCGCCGAAGCGCACCGTGGTCACGGACCGGAACGTGTCCGTCTGCGGGTCCGGTGCGGCGGACAGGTCCAGCAGCACGTCGTAGCTGTCCACGGCGACGAGCTCGGAGCGGTCGGCGGTCTCGCGGCGGGTCAGGTTGTCGTTGCGCACCGTGCCATTGAACCACCCGGACCGCTCTGCCCGCCGGGCCCGGGGCGCCCGGACCCTCGACAGCCGGCGGTGCCACCGTAGGCTGGACCGCAACCCCGCCCGTGCGCACCAGGAGGACCCCATGGCCGACCAGGACCGCCGGACGCTGCTCGCCGGCGCGCTGCTGGGGGCGGGCATCGCAGCCTCCGTGGTGGACCTCGCCGTGTTCCACCTGCTCCTGCACTGGCACCACTTCTACGACCTGTCCACCACCGGCGTCGCCCTCGCCTCGGACGGGCTCTTCCACGCCTTCGGCTGGTTCGTCACCGTGGGCTCCCTGTTCCTTCTCGCCGACGTCCGGCGCCGGGGCGCCGTGTCCTGGGGCCGCTGGACCGGGGGCCTGCTCGCGGGCCTCGGCGCGTTCCAGCTCTTCGACGGGGTGGTCCTGCACAAGGTGCTCAGGATCCACCAGATCCGCTACGACGTGGACCTGCTGGTCTACGACGCCACCTGGATCGGCACGGCCCTGCTCGCGCTCGCGGCGGGACTGGTGCTGCTGCGCCGGACCCGCCCGGCCCGCCCCGCCCGCCCGGGGCGATGACGCACCACCACGGCGCCGCCGGCTGGGCCCTCCTCGACGCGACCGTGCTCGTCCTGCTCGGCCTGGGCGCCGCCGGCTGGGCCGCGGGGCTGTGGGCGGCGCGGCACCGCGGCCCGTGGCCGGCGCACCGCACGGTGCTGTGGTTCACGGGGCTGCTGTGCGCCGGAGTCGCACTGGTCGGTCCCCTGGCGGAGGCCGCCCGCACCGGCTTCACCGCCCACATGGCCGGGCACCTGCTGCTGGGGATGGCCGCCCCGCTGCTGCTGGTGCTCGCCGCCCCCGTGACCCTGGCGCTGCGCGCGCTGCCCGTGGCCCGGGCCCGGGTCCTGTCCCGTCTCCTGCGCACGCCGCCCCTCCGGGCGGTGACCCGTCCAGTGGTGGCCGGGACGCTCAACGCCGGGGGCCTGTGGCTGCTCTACACCACGGAGCTGTACGGTCGCATGCACACCTCGGCGCCCGTGCACGCGGCGGTGCACCTCCACGTGCTCCTGGCGGGCTGCGTCTTCACCGCGGCCGTGGTCGGGGTGGACCCGGACCCGCACCGGGGCTCGTTCCGGCTGCGCGCGGCGGTGCTGGTCGGCTTCGTGGCGGCCCACTCGGCGCTCGCCAAGCACCTGTACGGCCACCCACCGGACGGGGTCGGGGCGTCGGACGCCCGCACGGGCGCGCAGCTCATGTACTACGGCGGCGACGTCGTGGACGTGGCGCTGATCGTCGTGCTCTTCGCCCAGTGGTACGCCCGGCCCCGCGCCCGGACCGCCGGGCCGGTCGCCTGAGCGGACCGGCTCACGCTCCGGAGGCCGCCCCCTGACGGGCCTCGAGCTCGGCCGAGAGCTCCTCGTGGCGGTCCTGGGTGACGGGGTGGGGGCCGTCGGGGTTCACCAGGTACTCGTGCTCGAGCTGGCACACGACCCTGCTGTGCAGCACCTGCAGCTCCACGAGGGACAGTGCGGAGAGCTCCGCGGGGAATTCGGCGTCCGGGCCCAGGCACGTTTCGCAGTCCCGGTGCCCCCCGGCACCGGCGTCCGCCGGGGGCGGGGCGACGTCGACGCCGCTCACGCCGCCACCCCGCCCTGCTCCGCCCTGCTCCAGGGCGTGGGTGCATGCGGACGGGGACCCGGGCGCAGGGCCTGGGCGGCGAGGGACAGGAGATGGTTCATGGAGGGGTCCTTCCACAACAGGACGTCACGGCCGACGGCTCGATCCGTGCCATCGAGCCTAGTCTTCTGTGACGTGGGCCACCAGCCGTCGTGCTGACTCGTTACCGGACGTGACAGTGCTCACAGTGCGCCCGCGCGGCGGCCGTGGGCCCCGCTCCGGCCGGTAGCGTCGAGGCCATGCGCACACTCGTGGTCGGTTGGTCCAGCGTCCTGCACGGCGAGGCGACGGCCGGTGACGTCCTCGCCATGGACGCCGTCGCCGATGCCCTCGGCACGGGGGGCGTCCCGCACGACGTCGCCTGGAGCGCGGTCATGTGCCCGCCCGGTGGGCTGCGGCTCGAAGACGCCGAGCCCGCGCGCTACACGCACCTGGTGTTCGTCTGCGGGCCCGCGACGGGACGGTCGATCGCCGAGCTGCACGAGCAGTTCGCCCACTGCCGCCGGGTCGCGGTCGGGGTCAGCGTCCTCGACCCCGAGGACCCGGTGACCGCCGGGTTCCACCGCGTGATCGCCCGCGACCGCCCCGGTGCCGACGCCCGCCGGGACCTCGCCGCGCGGGCCGCGCCCCAGCTCGTGCCCGTGCTGGGCGTCTACCTCACCTCCGGCCAGCAGGAGTACGGTGCCCGCCGGAGGCACGACGGTGTCCGGGCCGGGCTGGAGGAGTGGCTGGGCCGGCTCGACGCCGCCCGGCTGCCCCTGGACACCCGGCTGGATCCGCGGGACTGGCGGCTGCCCGCCACCGCCGCCCAGGTCGGGTCGGTCATCGCCCGCCTCGACACCGTGGTGACCATGCGCATGCACGGACTGGTCCTGGCGCTGCGGGCCGGGGTGCCCGTGCTCGCCGTCGACCCCGTCGCGGGCGGCGGGAAGGTCACGGCCCAGGCGCAGGCCTGGGACTGGCCGGCCGTGGTCGGCGCCGACGAGCTCGACCCCGGGCGGCTCGACGACCGGCTGCGCTGGTGCCTGTCGCCGGCCGGGCGCGCAGCGGCCGAGGAGCGGGCGGCGATGGCCCCGAGCGGCTTCGAGCAGCTCGACGAGCTCGTCGGGGAGCTCCTCGGGGACCTGGCCGGCGAGCCGGGCCGGGACGCCGACGACGAGTTCGACCGGGAGCTCGGCCCGGAGCTGCTCCAGGCGGCGGCAACCGGGCGGCACCAGGGCGGACACGGGTCCTAGATCAGCCGCCTGATGATTTTGTGCCATACTCCGATCCATGAACTACCTGGGCATCAACGCGATTTTTCATGACCCCGCGGCGGCTCTCGTCGTGGACGGCAGAGTGGTGGCCGCAGCGGAGGAGGAGCGCTTCTCCCGCCGCAAGCACGGCAAGCGCCCGGTGCCGTTCTCGGCGTGGGAGCTGCCCGAGCAGGCGATGCGCTGGTGCCTCGCCGAGGCCGGGCTGACGCCCGCGGACCTGGACGCCGTCGGCTACTCCTTCGACCCGGCGATCGCCGCCGAGATGCCGGACGACCCGTACGACCCGGTCCGGGTGGACTACGCCCGCCGCGCACCGGGGTTCCTCGCCGAGGCCCTGCCGGGTCTCGGGCGCGGGAAGGTCCGCTTCGTGGAGCACCACGTGGCCCACGCCGCCTCCGCCGGCCTCGCCGCCCCCACCCGCACGAGCAGCGTCCTGGTGGTCGACGGCCGCGGCGAGGCGCACTCGCACCTGGCCGGGCGCTACCGCGACGGCGAGCTGGAGATCCTGCACCGCCAGGCCCTGCCCGAGTCCCTCGGCCTGCTCTACGAGTCCCTCACCGACCACCTCGGCTTCCTCCGCTCGAGCGACGAGTTCAAGGTCATGGCCCTGGCCTCCTACGGCGAGCCCCGCTTCCTGCCCGAGCTGCGCGAGATCGTCCGCGCCACGGGCGACGGCGGCTTCCGCGCCCAGGCGCCCGACTGGACCCGCTTCGCGCCCCGCCGGATCGACGACGGCACCTGGGGCGGCGACCACGCCGACCTCGCCGCGTCCGTCCAGGCCGTGGTCGAGGAGGTCCTGGTGGACCTCGCGACCTGGCTGCACGAGCAGACCGGGGACACGGTGCTCACCATGGCCGGCGGCACCGCCCTGAACTGCGTGGCGAACTCCCGGATCTGGCGCGAGACGCCCTTCGAGCAGGTCTGGGTCCAGCCCGCCTCCGGGGACTCCGGGACCGCGCTCGGCGCGGCCCTGCACCTGGCCCAGGAAGCCGGGGACCTCGGCGCGCCCCAGCCCACCGCGGCCCTCGGGCGCAGCTGGTCCGGCGAGGAGCTCGCCCAGTGGCTGAGCACCGCCCAGGTGCCCTTCACCACCCCGGAGGACCTCGCCGGCGAGGTCGCCGACATCCTGGCGGACAACGGCGTGATCGCCTGGTTCGACGGCCGCAGCGAGTTCGGCCCCCGGGCGCTGGGCCGCCGCTCCCTGCTGGCGAACCCCATGCACCCGGACAACCTCGAGCGGCTCAACGACGTCAAGGGTCGCGAGCAGTTCCGGCCCGTGGCCCCCATGGTCCTCGAGGAGCGCGCCGCGGAGATCTTCGCCGGCGGGCCGATGCCCAGCCCCTTCATGCTCTTCGTGCACGACGTGGCCCCGGAGTGGCGCGAGCGGATCCCCACGGTCACCCACGTGGACGGCACCGCCCGGATCCAGACGGTCACCGACGAGGACAACGCCGGGATCGCCGCGCTGCTGCGGGCCTTCGACGAGCGCACCGGTGTGCCAGTCGTCGTCAACACCTCCCTCAACACCGCCGGCCGGCCCATGGTGGACGACCCCCGCGACGCCCTCGAGCTCTTCGGCTCCGCCCCGGTGGCCGCCCTAGTGCTCGGTCCGCACCTTGTCCGCCGCGCCTCCTTCTTCCAGGAGGCCAAGTGACGGCCGCGCCCGCGACCTACGCCGTCGTCGTCCCCTCGGTGGGGCGCCCGACCCTCCAGTGGTTGCTGGACACCCTCTCCGCCCAGGACGTCGACGCGGACCACCCCGGACCGCTCGAGGTCGTCGTGGTCGACGACCGGCGGGGTGACGTGGAGCCGCTGCGGCTGAGCGTGCCCGACACCGTGGCCTGGACCGTGCGCACCGTCCGGGGCTACGGGCGGGGCCCGGCCGCCGCGCGCAATCGGGGCTGGCGGGCCGCCCGCCGCTCGGGGGCGGAGTGGATCGCCTTCCTGGACGACGACGTGGAGCTGCCGGCCGGCTGGGCCCACCGCCTGGCCGAGGACCTCGCCGCGTGCGGGCCCGAGATCGGCGCGACGCAGGGCCGGATCAACGTCCCCCTCCCGGGCTCCCGCCGGCCCACCGACTGGGAGCGCAACACCGCGTCCCTCCAGGATGCCGACTGGGCGACCGCGGACATGGCCTACCGCACCGCGGCGCTCGAGGCCGTCTGCGGTTTCGACGAGCGCTTCCCCCGGGCCTACCGGGAGGACGCGGACCTCGCCCTGCGGGTGCGCCGGGCCGGGTGGCAGCTGGTGCGCGGGCAGCGCCGGATCACGCACCCCGTGCGCCCCGCCGACGACCTCGTGAGCCTGCGCGTCCAGGCCGGCAACGCCGACGACGCCCTGATGCGCCGCCTGCACGGACCGGACTGGCGGCGTGCGGCCGAGGCCCCTCCCGGCGGCTTCCGCTGGCACGCGGCGACGGTCGCCGCCCTGGGCACCGCGGCAGCGGGAGCCGGTGCGGCGCTCACCGCCACCGCCCTGGGCCACCGGCCCGCCCGGCGCTCCGCCCTGGCCGCGGCCGGCGCCGGCGCCGCGGCGTGGGGCTGGCTGACCGGCCGGTTCCTGCTGCTGCGCACGGTCCCGGGTCCCCGCCCGGGCGACCCCGAGTTCCTGCCCGAGCTCAGCCGCATGGTCCGCACCAGCGTCGCCATCCCCGTGGCTGCCGTGCGGCACAAGGCCCGGGGCTGGTGGCGGCACCGGGAGACCGGGCCGTGGCCCGTCCCCGTGCGCGCCGTGCTCTTCGACCGGGACGGCACTCTGGTCCACGACGTGCCCTACAACGGCGACCCCGCCGCGGTCGAGCTCGTGCCCGGGGCCCGCGAGGCGGTCGACGCCGTGCGCGCGGCCGGACTGCGGGTGGGCGTGGTCTCCAACCAGTCCGGCATCGGCCGCGGCCTGCTGACCCGCGAGCAGGTCGACGCCGTCAACGCTCGCGTGAGCGAGCTGCTCGGTCCCTTCGACACCTGGCAGCTGTGCCCGCACGCCCCGGAGCAGGACTGCGCGTGCCGCAAGCCCCGGCCCGGCATGGTGCTCGCGGCCGCCGCCGAGCTCGGCGCGGACCCGTCCGAGTGCGTGCTGATCGGCGACATCGGCGCCGACGTCGAGGCCGCCCAGGCCGCCGGCGCGCGCAGCGTTCTGGTGCCCACCCCGGTGACCCGCGAGGAGGAGGTGGCGGCCGCCCCGGCCGTGGCCCGGACCCTGCGGGAGGCCGTCGCCTCCGTGCTGGGGCCCGCCGCCGGCGAGGGGGCGGAAGGCGCCCCCCAGGGCTTCCCGACACCGGCCGCGACGGCCGGGGCCAGGGGCTGAGCGTGGGCCGCACCCTCGCCGTCCGCCTCGACTCGGACGGCGACGTCCTGCTGACCGGGCCCGCCGTCCGGTCCCTGGCCCGGCTGGGCAACCCGGTGGACCTGCTGGCCTCCCCGTCCGGTGCTGCCGCCGCGCGGCTGCTGCCGGACGTGGCCGAGGTCCTCGAGTACTCGGCGCCGTGGTCGGGCTTCCGGCCGCCGCCGGTGGACCGGGAGGCGACCGCGGCCCTGGTCGCGGACCTCGCCGCCCGCAGCTACGACCTCGCCGTGGTCTTCACGTCCTTCCACCAGAGCTCCCTGCCGATGGCGCTGCTGGCCCGGCTCGCCGGGATCGACCGCGTGGTCGCCACGAGCGAGGACTACCCCGGGTCGCTGCTCGACGTCCGGCACCGCCGCGCGGACCCGCCCGGCGGCGGCCACGAGGTCGAGGCGGCCTTGGAGCTCGCGGTCGCGGCCGGGGCCCCCGAGCCGGCACCGGCGGATCTGCGCCTGGCCGTCCGCCGCCCGCTCCCGGAGCTGCCGGACGAGCTGTCCGCGCTGCCGGACGGGTTCGTGGTGCTGCACCCCGGCGCCTCCGTCCCCTCGCGCGGGCTCACCGCCGAGCACGCCGGGGCCCTGGCGGCGGGGCTCGCCGCGGCCGGGCGCACCGTCGTCCTCACGGGCGGGCCGGGGGAGCGCGGGCTCACCGCCGCGACCCGCGCCGTCGCCCGGGCCGGCGCACCGCGCGGCACGGTGCTGGACCTCGCGGGCCGCACCGACCTGCCGGGCCTGGCCGCCGTGCTGGACGCCGCCGCGTGCGTCGTCGTGGGCAACACCGGTCCGGCGCACCTCGCCGCGGCCGTGGGCACCCCGGTGGTCTCCCTCTTCTCCCCGGTCGTGCCGCCCGAGCGGTGGGCGCCCTACGGCGTGCCCGTCGTGCTGCTCGGGGACCAGGGCGCGGACTGCCGCGGCTCCCGCGCCCGTGACTGCCCCGTTCCCGGCCACCCCTGCCTGTCGTCCGTGTCCCCGTCCGCCGTGGTCGCGGCCGTCGAGGAGCTGACGGACGGCGTCCCGGGGGCGCCCGCCACTGTTCCCGAACCGGAAGGAGGACCCGGGTGCGCATCCTGACCTGGCACGTCCACGGCTCGTGGACGACTTCGTTCGTGCACGGCCCTCACACCTACCTGCTGCCCGTGGTCGCCGGCCGCGGCCCCGACGGCCGCGGCCGGGCCGAGACCTGGGACTGGCCTGCCGCCGCCGTCGAGCGCACGCCCGAGGAGCTCGCCGACGCCGAGTTCGACGTGGTCCTCCTGCAGCGCCCGCACGAGCTCGAGCTGCTGGAGCGGTGGACCGGGCGCCGGCCGGGGGCCGACGTGCCGGCGGTCTACGTGGAGCACGACACCCCGCGCGGGCCCGCCGTGGCCACCCGTCACCCCCTGGCCGAGCGCTCCGACATCCCGGTGGTCCACGTGACGCACTTCAACCGGATGATGTGGGACAACGGGGACGCGCCCACCGAGGTCGTGGAGCACGGCGTCCTCGACCCGGGCCCGCTCTACACCGGGCGCACGGCCAGCCTGGCCGCCGTGGTCAACGAGCCCGTCCGGCGCGGGCGCATCGCGGGCACCGACCTGCTGACGGCGCTGGCCGAGGAGCTGCCCGTCGACGTCTACGGCATGGGCATGGACCGCCTCGCGGAGCACGCGCCGCACATGGCCGGGCGGTTGCACGAGAACTATCCTCAGGAGCGGCTGCACGCGGCGCTCGGCGAGCACCGGGCCTACTTCCACCCCTACCGGTGGACTAGCCTGGGGCTCGCGCTGCTGGAGGCCATGACCATCGGGATGCCGGTGCTCGGGCTCTCGACCACCGAGGCGCCCCGCGCGGTGCCGCCCGGGGCCGGGCTGCTCTCCAACGATCCGGAGGCCCTCGCCGCCCAGGCCCGGCACTGGTTGAACGACCCCGACGCGGCGGCCGCCGCGGGCACCGCCGCCCGCGAGCACGCCCTGAGACACTATGGAGCAGACCGCTTCCTCGCGGAGTGGGACCGCATCCTGGAGAAGGTGACAGCATGAGAATCGCAATGGTCTCCGAGCACGCCAGCCCGCTGGCCGCGCTCGGCGGGGTCGACGCCGGAGGACAGAACGTCTACGTGGCCGCCCTCGCGGAGGGTCTGGCCCGGCTGGGCCACGACGTCACCGTGTACACCCGCCGCGACGCGGCCGGTCTGCCCGACGAGGTCGAGCTCGCCCCCGGGGCCCGCGTGGTCCACGTCCCCGCAGGACCCCCGAGCCTCCTCCCCAAGGACGACCTCGCCCCGTACATGGACGAGTTCGGCCGCTGGCTCGCCCGCGACTGGGCCCGCCGCGGGGTGCCCGACCTCGTGCACGCCCACTTCTGGATGTCCGGGATCGCGGCGCGCCGCGCCGCGGAGACCCTGCAGATCCCGGTGGTGCAGACCTTCCACGCGCTCGGGGCCGTCAAGCGCCGGCACCAGGGCGCGGCCGACACCAGCCCCACCGGCCGGCTCGCAGCCGAGAACGAGATCGTCGCCGCGGCCGACCTCGTCCTGGCCACCTGCCGGGACGAGCGGGCCGAGCTCCTGGCCCTCGGCGGGGACCCGTCCCGGATCGACGTGGTCCCGTGCGGCGTGGACCTCGACGCCTTCGTGCCCGCACCCCGGCCCGCCGGCGAGCGGCGGCCTCGGATCGTGGCGCTGGGCCGCCTGGTGGAGCGCAAGGGCGTGGACGTCGTCGTGCGCGCCCTCGCCGAGCTGCCGGACGCGGAGCTCGTGGTGGCCGGCGGCCCCGACCGCGCCGAGCTCGACCGCGACCCCGAGGCCCTGCGGCTGCGGGCGCTGGCCCGGGAGCTCGGCGTGGCCGAGCGCGTGGAGCTGCTCGGCCGCGTGGACCACGACGCCGCCGCCGCGCTGCTCGCCACCGCGGACGTCGTGACCTGCACCCCGTGGTACGAGCCGTTCGGCATGGTCCCGCTGGAGGCCATGGCGTGCGCCCGCCCCGTGGTGGGCAGCGCCGTCGGCGGTCTGCTCGACAGCATCGAGGACGGCGTGACCGGTCTGCACGTCCCCCCGCGGGACGTCGCCGCGACCGCGGCCGCCCTGGGCACCCTGCTGGCCGACCCCGAGCTGGCGGCCCGCATGGGCCGCGCCGGGCGCGAGCGCGTGGAGCGGCTCTTCGGCTGGCGGCGCGTGGCCCAGGACACCGAGCGCTCCTACGCCCGCGCCGTCGCCCGGCACCGCCGGGAGCACCCCCCGCTGCTCGGGCACACCGAGCGCTGGCTCGGCGCCCACCTGGACGAGCTCGCCGTCGCCGCCCGCGACGCCGCCCAGCACGCCGACGTCGTGGACCGGTGGGGCGCACGGCTGGCCGGGATGCTCACGGACGGCGGGCGGGTGCTCGCCGTGGGCAACGGCGGCAGCGCCGCGGAGGCCCAGCACTTCACCGCCGAGCTCGTCGGGCGCTTCGTCGACGAGCGGCGGCCGCTGTCCGCCGTGTGCCTGTCCGCGGAGACCTCGAGCCTGACCGCCATCGTCAACGACTACGGCGTGGAGGAGGTGTTCGCCCGCCAGGTCCAGGCCCACGGGCGTGCCGGCGACGTGCTCGTCGTGCTGTCCACCAGCGGGCGCAGCCCCAACGTCCTGGCCGCGGCCGAGCGGGCCCGGGAGCACGGCCTGCACGTCTGGGCGCTCACCGGTCCCGGCCCCAATCCGCTGACCGAGCGGGCGGACGAGTCCCTGACCGTCGCTGCCCCCAGCACCTCGGTGATCCAGGAGGTCCACCTCATGCTGCTGCACGCCGTCTGCGCCGCCGTCGACGCCCGGCTCGCGCCGGCCGCCGGGCCCGCGGAGCCCTCCGGGACCGGGACACCGGCCAGGACGGCCGTCCGGGCGGGGGCCGCATGAGCGCCCCGCACATCGTCGTCGTGGGCGACGCCCTGCTGGACCGGGACGTCTCCGGCACCTCGACCCGGCTGAGCCCCGACGCCCCCGTGCCCGTGGTCGACGTCGACGACGTGTTCGCCAGCCCCGGCGGGGCCGGTCTCGCCGCGCTGCTGTGCGCGGAGCCGCCGTCCGTCGGCGCCGCCCCGGCGACGGTCACCGTGACCCTCTTGGCGCCGGTCGCCGACGACCCCGCCGGGCGGGAGCTGGCCGGCGCGCTCGGCGAGGTCGCCCTGGAGCGGCTGGGGCACGAGGGCGGGACGCGCACCAAGACCCGGATCCGCAGCTCGGGGCAGAGCCTCGTGCGCGTGGACGAGGGCGGGCCCGGCACCCCCGTCGGTGTCACCGCCGCGCACGTGAGCGCCGTCCTGGCCGGAGCGGACGCCGTCCTGGTCTCCGACTACGGGGGAGGCGTCACGCGCGACCCCGCCGTGCGCGCGGCGCTCGAGGAGCACGCCCGCACCGGCGTGGTCGTGTGGGACCCCCATCCGCGCGGCGGCACCCCGGTGCCCGGGTGCACGCTCGTCACCCCGAACGCCGCCGAGGCGGCGGCCGCCCTCGGGCGCTCCGCGTCCGGGGCCCCCCGGGACCTCGCGGGCGCCCTGCGCCGGCACTGGGCCGCCCGTGCCGTGGCCGTCACCGCCGGCGTGGAGGGCGCCTACCTGGCCACGGCCGCGGGCACCGAGCTGGTGCCCGCGGCACCCGTGCAGAACACCGACCCCTGCGGGGCGGGGGACCGGTTCGCCTCCGCTGCGGCCCTCGCCCTCGGCGGCGGGACGCACGTGACGGCCGCCGTGGAGACCGCGGTCGAGGCCGCGGGCCAGTGGGTCGCGGCCGGCGGGGCGGCCACCTACCGCAGCCGGCGCGCCGCGGGCGCCCGGGCCCGGCCCGTTCCGCACCCGGGCGCCGAGCGCCTGCCCCGCGACGTGCAGGAGCTGCTGGCCGAGGTGCGCGGCCGTGGCGGGACCGTGGTGGCCACGGGCGGCTGCTTCGACGTCCTGCACGCCGGGCACATCGCCTCCCTCGACGCCGCGCGCCGGCTCGGCGACGCCCTCGTCGTGCTCCTGAACTCGGACGACTCCGTGCGCCGGCTCAAGGGGCCGGGGCGCCCCGTGGTCGGCGAGGCGGACCGCGCCCGCGTGCTGGGCGCCCTGCGCAGCGTCGACGCGGTCCTCCTCTTCGACGAGGACGACCCGCGCGCGGCCCTGAACCTGCTCCGCCCCGACGTGTGGGTCAAGGGCGGGGACTACACGCCAGAGCAGCTGCCCGAGGCCGCCGACGTCCGCGGCTGGGGCGGCCACGTCACCGTGCTGCCCTACCTGTCGGGGCGCTCGACCACCGCGATCCTGCAGAAGGCCGGCCGTGAGCGCTGAGCCCGGCACCGCGGCCGCGACCGTGTCGGACCGATGGGCCGTGGACCCCGCGACGATCGGCCCGGGGGACGTCCTCGTGCTGCGGGCGCTCGGGCTCGGGGACGCCCTGACGGCCGTGGCCCCCCTCCGGGGCGTGCGCCGGATGCTGCCCGGTCACCGGATCGTGCTCGCCGCGCCCGCGGGCGTGGGCGCCTGGCTGGCCGGGCTGGGCGTCGTCGACGGCGTGCTCCCGGTCCCCGGGCTCGTGCCGCTGCCGCCGACCCCCGGCGGGCACGTGGCCGTGAACCTGCACGGGCGCGGACCGCTCAGCCACGAGCTCCTCCTCGCCTCCCGCCCCGAGCGGCTCGTCGGCTTCGCCGCCCCGGCGGCCGGCCACGACGGCCCGCCGTGGCGGCCCGACGAGCACGAGGTCCATCGCTGGTGCCGCCTCGTGGCCGGCGCCGGGGGGCCGTGCGGACCCGAGGACCTGCGCCTGCGCGACCACCGCCCCGCGCCCGGGGACGCCCCCGTGCTGATCCACCCGGGCGCCGCTTCCGCCGCGCGGCGCTGGCCCGCCGAGCGCTGGCGAGAGGTCGCCGCGGACCTGGCCGCGGACGGGCACCGGATCGTGGTCACCGGCTCCCCGGCCGAAGCCGACCTCGCCGCCACCGTGGTGGCGGGGATCGACGCCGCGGAGAACCGGTGCGGGACACTGGACCTGGACGGTCTGGCCCGCACCGTCGGGGCGGCCGCCGTGGTGCTCAGCGCCGACACCGGTGTGGCCCACGTGGCCACCGCCCAGGCCGTGCGCTCCGTGGTGCTCTTCGGGCCCACCCCGCCCGCCTGGTGGGGGCCCGCCGTGGACCCCGACCTGCACACCGTGCTGTGGCACGGCGACCCGGCCGCGCAGGCGTGGGGCGACCCCCACGCGGACCGGCTCGACGAGCGGCTCGCCGCCGTCACCCCGGCCGAGGTCCTGGCCGCGGCCCGGGCGCAGCTGGGCGCCTCCCGCACCTGACCCACCGGATTCCCGGTCCGCCGGGGACCGACCGGCGGACCCCGGCATCCACCCCGGACCTCGGCCCCGGATCTCGCCCCCCGGCCTCGACCCCGTCCTTCGACCCCGTCCTTCGACCCAGAGGAGCACCGTGAACCCCACGACCGATGCGACCACCACTGCGGGCGCAGCCCGTCCGATCCGCCGCGCCGTCGTGACCGGCGGGGCCGGCTTCCTCGGCAGCCACCTCTGCACGGAGCTGCGCCGCCGGGAGGTGGAGGTGGTGTGCCTCGACAACTTCCTCACCGGCTCCGCGGCGAACATCGAGCACCTCGTGGGCGACCCCGGCTTCCGGCTCGTCCAGTGCGACGTCACCGACTACGTGCACGTGCCCGGCGACGTGGACCTCGTCCTGCACTTCGCGTCCCCGGCGTCCCCGATCGACTACCTGAAGCTGCCCATCCACACCCTGAAGGTCGGCTCGATCGGCACCCACCACGCTCTCGGCCTGGCCAAGGACAAGGGCGCACGGTTCGTGCTGGCCTCCACCTCCGAGGTGTACGGCGACCCGCAGGTCCACCCGCAACCCGAGAGCTACTGGGGCCACGTCAACCCGGTCGGCCCGCGAGGGGTCTACGACGAGGCCAAGCGCTTCGCCGAGGCCCTCACAGTCGCCTACCGCGCCGAGCACGGGGTGGACACGGCCATCGTGCGGATCTTCAACACCTTCGGCCCCCGGATGCGGCCCTTCGACGGCCGCGCGATCCCCACGTTCATCCGCCAGGCCCTCGCCGGGGAACCCCTCACCGTGGCCGGGGACGGCGCCCAGACGCGCTCGGTGTGCTACGTCTCCGACCTCGTCCGCGGCATCCTGGCCCTGGCCGGCAGCGGGCACGGCGGTCCCATGAACATCGGCAACCCCCACGAGCTGTCCGTGCTGCAGATCGCCCGCGACGTCATCGCCGCGACCGGCTCCTCCTCGGGGCTGGAGTTCGTCGAGCGTCCCGTCGACGACCCCATGGTGCGCCGCCCCGACACCACGCTCGCGACCGAGGTCCTCGGCTGGACCCCGGAGGTCCCGTGGACGCAGGGCCTGGAGCGCACGGTCGAGTGGTTCCGGGAGGGGGCCGGTCTCCCGCAGGCCGGCGTGCGCGCCCGTTGAGCGGACCGCCCCGGACGGAGCCGGGCGGCGGCTCCGCCGGGCTGGGCGCTCGGTCGGCCCGGCGCTCGGTCTGAGGGGGGCTCAGCTGACGTAGCGGCGCGCGGCGCTGCTGCGCTGCGACTCCTCCAGTGCCAGGAACCGCCGTTCGACGTGCTCGGGCAGGGGTCGCCGCTCGCGCAGCACCCACGGCGCCCCGCGCAGGGCATCGAGCAGGGCCAGGGCCGTGACCCGGTCCCGCGGGGCGGCGCCGACCACGTCCCGCGTCCGCCGCAGGGCCGCGCGCAGGGGGCGGCGCAACCAGATGAACCACAGCGTGTTACGCAGCCCGTGGCGGCGCCGCAGGTGCGGGTCGCGGACCGTGGAGGCCTGGTGGTGGACCACGACGTCGGGCAGGTGCACGAGTTCCCAGCCCGCGGTCGCGAGGTCGGCGGCCAGCAGCTCCTCCTCGCCGCCGAGCCACAGCCGCTCGCTGAACCCCCCCACCTCGCGGAACGCGCTCCGGCGGACCACGGACGCCCCCGCCAGGAAGCTGCCGAGGGCGGGCCCGGGCATCCACTCGGGGCCCTCGACGGGCGAGTGCAGCAGCTCCGCGTTGATGGGGTCCTCCCGGGCCCCGGGCTCCACGAGGATCCTGCCGGTGACCACGCCCAGCCGGGGGTGGGCCTCCAGCGCGTCGGCCGCCCGGCGCAGGGACCCGGGCTCCCACCAGGTGTCGTCGTCGCAGAAGGCCACGAACGGTGTGTCCACGCGCTCCAGCGCGACGTTGCGGCCCACGGCACCGAGGTTGACGGGGCTCGCCACGAGCTCCGCCCAGGGGTGCCGGTCGCGGATCGCGTCGGCGGTGCCGTCCTCGGAGCCGTTGTCGACCACCACCACGTGCGGTCGCTCCGGGAGCTGCCGCAGCCGGGTCAGGGCCAGCAGGGCCTCGTCCCGGCGGTTGTAGGTGATCATCACGACCGCCACGCGCCCGTCGGGGCCGGTGGCAGGCGTGGGGGTGGGATCGGTCTCGGTCACGGGCTCTCCTCCGGGGCGGTGGGGTCGGTGGTGGCGGGGTCGGTCGGGTCGGTGCGGACGGGCCCGTGCAGCAGTGCGAGCGCGGCCTCCGTGGTCGGGGACACCGGGTTCCGGGCGCGCAGCGCGGCCGGGACGCGGGGGAGGGCGCCGAGCAGACCGCGGCGCCCCGCCCGTCCACCGCGCAGGGCCTCGCGCAGCTCGTGCGCCACGACACGCCGCGGCCGGCGCATGAGGGCGGTGAGCAGGCGGCTGCGGACGAGCCCGGCCTGCCGGTGCTCGTCCGTCCCCCGCCGCGGCGAGGGGTGGTGGTGGGCGCGGACCTCCGGGACGTAGGACAGCCGCCACCCGGCGTCGAAGAGGTCGAGGGCCAGGCGCTCCTCCTCGCCGGGGAAGCGCACGACGTCGTCGAAGCCACCGGCGGCCAGGAACGCGGAGCGGCGCACGACCGCCCCGCAGCCCACGAAGCCGAGCAGCGCCGGGCCGGGGCACCCCGTCGGGATGCCCAGCGGTGACGCGGCGAGCACGGCGTTGAGCGGATCCGGGCGCTCCTCGGGGCCCACCGCGATGGAGCCGGCGATCAGGCCCAGCCGGGGATGGGCGTCGAAGACGGCGGCGGCGCGGGCGAGCGCCCCGGGCGCCCACCAGGAGTCGTCGTCGGCGAAGGCCACGTAGGGGGTGCGGGCGAGCCGGACACCGACGGTCCGGGCCACCGCGCCGATGTTGCGGGGCAGCTCCACCACCTGTACGTGCGGGTGGGCGGCGCGCACCGCCTCGGCGGAGCCGTCCGTGGAGGCGTTGTCCACGACGACGACGGGCCCCTCGTGCCGGCCCAGGTGCGCCACGAGCTCCTCCCGGCGGTTGCGGGTGGCCACGACCACCGTGACGCGGCACTGGGGGTCCGGGGCGTCCATCGTGTCCTTCCGTCGGGTCCGCCGTGTCCCGGTGGCGGACGCGGCCGTGCGTCCGCCCTCCGGCGGACACGCCCTCCCATCGTAGGGGCAGGTCCTCCCGCCGTCCGGCGCGTGGCGCGTGACACAATCGGGTGGAGCCTGGGCCACCGGGTTACCGCTGCGAAATACGACCCGTCCATACTGCACGTACTGCCCGCCCCGACCCCGAAAGGCATGTGATCGCCCGACATGTCCGACCTGTTCGAGAACTACGCCGCTGACATGGCCGTGGCGGACGCCTACGACGAGATGTACACGGCGGATCGGCGGGTGCGTCCCGGCTACGACCGCATCGGCGGGGTCCTGGACGACCTGTCGCTGAGCGACGTCAACACCCGGGCCGACTCCATGGCCCGCTCCTTCCTCGACCGGGGTGTGACCTTCGACTTCGCGGGGGAGGAGCGCCCCTTCCCGCTCGACATCGTGCCGCGGGTGATCACCGCCGACGAGTGGGACGTGATCGAGCGGGGCGTGAAGCAGCGGGTGCGGGCCCTGGAGTGCTTCCTCGACGACGTCTACGGGGAGCAGCGGGTGGTGGCCGACGGGGTCGTGCCGAAGGCGCTGATCACGTCCTCCGCCCACTTCCACCGGGCGGTGTGGGGATTCCGGCCCGCGGGCGGCGTCCGCATCCACGTGGCGGGCATCGACGTGGTCCGGGACCAGCAGGGCGTGTTCCGGGTCCTCGAGGACAACGTGCGCGTGCCCTCGGGGGTGTCCTACGTGATCGAGAACCGGCGGGCCATGACCAAGGGCCTGCCGGAGGCCTTCATGTCCCAGCCGATCCGGGCCGTGGAGGCCTATCCCCGGCACCTCTACAAGGCGCTGCGCGCCACGGCGCCGGAGGCGGCCGAGGATCCCACGGTGGTGGTCCTCACCCCGGGCGTGTTCAACTCCGCCTACTTCGAGCACACCCTGCTGGCCGGGCTCATGGGGGTGGAGCTCGTGGAGGGCCGAGACCTCGTGGTCCGCGGCGACAAGGTCTACATGCGCACCACCGACGGCGAGCAGCGCGTGGACGTGATCTACAAGCGGATCGACGACGAGTTCGTCGATCCCCTGCACTTCCATTCCGGGTCCGTGCTCGGCTGCTCCGGGCTGGTCAACGCGGCCCGGGCGGGCAACGTGACCATCGCCAACGCCATCGGCAACGGCGTGGCGGACGACAAGCTCACCTATTCCTATGTCCCCGACCTCATCCGGTACTACCTCGACGAGGAGCCGGTGCTGCCCAACGTGGACACCTACCGGCTGGAGGAGGACGACGCCCGCGCCTGGGTCCTGGAGCACCTGGACGAGCTGGTGGTCAAGCCCGTCGACGGGTCCGGCGGCAAGGGCCTGGTCATCGGCCCCCAGGCCACCGCTGCGGAACTCGAGGAGCTGCGGGCGAAGGTGCTCGCCGACCCGCGCGGGTGGATCGCCCAGCCGGTGCTGCAGCTGTCCACCGTGCCGACGTTCGCGGACGGGCAGTTCAGCCCACGGCACGTGGACCTGCGCCCCTTCGCCGTCAACAGCGGCGACGAGGTCTACGTGCTGCCCGGCGGGCTGACCCGCGTGGCCATGCAGAAGGGCTCGCTGATCGTCAACTCCTCGCAGGGCGGCGGCTCCAAGGACACCTGGGTGCTGGGCCAGCCGCAGACCCAGGACCTGGACCCCGGCCAGGCCCCGCCCCCGGACGTCGACTCCTCGGTGCACACGTGGCCGGTCTCCGCGTCCTGGCAGGACGAGGGCGACAGCGGCCAGCAGCAGCAGCAGCAGCAGGCCGTGTCCGGCCCGGGCGCTGCGTCCACCACCGCATCCACCACCGCGACCACCCGCACCGGAGAGGGGCCCACGTGCTGAGCCGCATTGCCGAGTCACTGTTCTGGATCGGCCGCTACGTCGAGCGGGCCGACGGGGTCGCTCGGATCCTCGACGTCCACCTGGAGCGCATCACCCAGCTGCCCGTGGGCGAGCAGGAGGCCGAGGTGCGCCGCATCATGGCGGTGATGGGCGTGGAGCCCGGCGACGGCGACCACAGCGTCCGGTCGATGATCCACGAGCTCGCGTGGAACAAGGACTGCCTGACCTCCATCTCGGGTTCCCTGCACGCCGCCCGCGAGAACGCCCGCCGCGCCCGGGAGACGGTGTCCTCGGCCATGTGGGAGTCGCTCAACTCCACCTACTACGGTCTGGGCCAGCACCGCCGCGACGTCGTCGGCACCTTCCGGGTGTGCCACTGGACCATCGAGCGGATGGCGACCGTGCGCGGGCAGACCCAGATGACCATGTCCCACGACGAGTCCTGGATGTTCCTGTCCCTGGGCGCGGCGATCGAGCGGGCGGACATGACGTCCCGGCTGCTGTGGACCCGCTCGACGTCCACGTCCGGCATGTCGTGGGTGTCGATCCTGCACTGCGCCGGCGGGTACGAGGCCTTCCTGCGCACCAGGTACGGCACGTTCAGCGACGAGTCCGCGACCGAGTTCCTGCTCCTCGACCGGCTGTTCCCGCGCTCGATCCTGCACGCGCTCACCACGGCGGAGGAGATCCTCGTGGGCCTCGAGCCGGGCCTGCAGCGGGTCGGGTTCAAGGACGACGCCCGCCGGATCATCGGCGAGGCGCGCACCGCCCTGGAGTTCCACCACGCGGAGGACCTCATCGCGGTGCTGCCCGAGCACCTGAACAACGTCCAGGCCGCGTGCGCGAGGGCGTCGGAGGCCGTGAGCACCAAGTACTTCTCGCACGCCGTCGAGGCGTCCTGGTTCGGAGGCATGCTGTGACCCGGCTCAAGATCGACCACGTCACCCGCTACGACTACAACGACAACGTTTCGAAGTCCTACAACGAGGCCCGGATGACACCCCTCTCCGACGACGAGCAGATCGTGCTCGAGGCGGAGCTGACGCTGAGTCCGGGGATCGCCACGGTCAGCAACTACCGGGACTACTGGGGCACCCGGGTGGCGGCCTTCGACATCCAGGGCCGGCACCGGCACCTGGAGGTCCGCTCCTCGGCCACGGTGGAGGTGCACCGGCGGCCCGGTGACGAGGTCGCGGACGGGCTGAGCTGGGAGGAGCTGGCGACCCCCGAGGTGCTGGACGCGGTCTCCGACTTCGTGCCCCAGACCCCGCTCACCCGGCTCGGGCCCGAACTGGAGAAGGTCGCCGAGGAGATCCGCAAGGAGGCGGCCGATCCGGCCGCTGCCGCAGCGGCGATCTTCCAGGGCATCGCCTCGCACATGCAGTACGTGCCGGGGGTCACCGGCGTCCACACGGACGCGGAGGCCGCCTGGCGGGAGGCCAAGGGCGTGTGCCAGGACCTCGCGCACGTGGCCATCGGCATGATGCGGCACATCGGGATCCCCGCCCGCTACGTCTCCGGCTACCTGCACCCGGACTACGAGGCGGGCATCGGCGCGACCGTGCCGGGGGAGTCCCACGCCTGGGTGGAGTGGTGGAACGACCGCTGGTACGCCTACGACCCCACCAACCACACGCCGCTCACCGACTTCCACGTCACCGTCGCCCGCGGCCGCGACTACACCGACGTCACCCCGCTCAAGGGCATGGTCACCGGCGGCGGCGGGACCTCCGGGTTGGACGTCACGGTGGAGGTCACGCAGACCGCGTGACCCGGCACCGAGCACGGTCCTCGCGCCCGCGGGCCGATCTCAGCGGCGGCCGGCAGCGGCGACCGCCTCGGCGATCTCCGCCGGCGGGCCGGCCGACGACGGCCTCCACGACGTCAGCACGGCACGGCCGATGAAGCGCTCGGTGGCTCCGTAGCGCGGATGGCAGGTCGTCAGCGTCAGGAGCCGCTCGGTCGGCTCCGAGGTCGGGGCTGCGGGGTCCGGCGCCAGCACGCGTGTCGCGTCCGGGGCCACGACCTCGCTGTCGCGGTAGGAATAGGTGAAGTACGCCTCTGCGGTGCGTACGTGGATGCGGTCGCCCGGCCGCAGGGTGTGGATCAGGTCCAGGGCCTTCCCGTTGGACTGCCGGTGCCCGGCGATCGCGAAGTTGCCGAGTTCTCCCGGCATCGCCGTGGACGGGTAGTGCCCGAGTCCGAGGGCGTCCAGCACGTCGGGTCCCGCTCCCTCCGCAACTGGCCGGGCGTAGTCGTCACCGAAGCGCGGCACGTAGACGATGCCGAACGGTTCCCCGGGCGACGGGTGGGCGGCCACCGGCGGCGCTCCGTCGTCGGCGCCGGTGGCCGCCGTGTGCTCCGTGGGGAGTGCCTGCTCCAGCTGGTCGCTCGTCCGGACCACCGCCCGATCCTGGGCCCGTCCCGCCATGAGGTCGGGCCACCACAGGTTCCACAGCGGAACGAGCAGCAGTGTCAGCCCGAGCGCCATCACCAGGACCGGGACGGTTGCGCGTCGCCGCTCCGCAGGATCGTGTCGGGTGGTGGTCGCTGCGGCTCGGCGCACGGTGCCGCTCCCTCAGGCGCGCTTGAGGCGCAGGGCGGCGCCCAGGGCCAGGAGCAGGGCGCCGAGCCCGCCCGCGCTCAGAACACCCCCCGGCACGCCGGTGTACGCCAGGGAATCCGGCAGCGGCGGTGTGCTCGGATCTGTCCCGGAGGTGGAGACCCGGGCTCCGGCGGCAGCCGGCATCGTGGGAGCCTCAGCACCGGCTGACCGGGACATCACCGTGGCGTCCTGCACGGAAGTCCGGACCGTGGAAACCGGACGCGCGGAACCGATCTGGGGCGCATGGTCCCATCCGGTCCCCGTCCTTGACGTGTCCGGCAGACCGACGACGCCGACCGGCCGCGGAGCCGGTGCTCCCGCATCGTGCACAACCGGAGGAGCCTTTATCGGAGCCGGGGACGGGCTGCCACTGTCGCTGTCCTTCTCGTGCTCGAGGGCGCTGCCGCCGTTGCTGGGGGTGGCGTCGTCGTTGCTGTGATCGCCGCCGCCGTCGCTGCCCTGGTCGCTGTTGCCGGGGAGGTGGCCGTCGTTTTCGTGGTCACCGTTACCGTGGTGACCCTGTCCGCCGTTGCCCTGGGTGCCGTTGCCGTTGTGGCCGTTGCCGGGGGTGGCGCCGTCGCTGCCCTGCCCGCCGTTGCCCTGCCCGCCGTTGCCCTGGGTGCCGTTGCCGTTGTGGCCGTTGCCGGGGGTGGCGCCGTCGCTGCCTTGTCCGCCGTTGCCCTGGGTGCCGTTGCCGTTGTGGCCGTTGCCGGGGGTGGCGCCGTCGCTGCCCTGCCCGCCGTTGCCCTGCCCGCCGTTGCCCTGCCCGCCGTTGCCCTGCCCGCCGTTGCCCTGCCCGCCGTTGCCCTGCCCGCCGTTTCTGCCGGGGCCGGCAGCCGGCGCAGTTGTCGGCAGGGGAGACGCTGAGGTGATGAGGACCGACGTGCCGGGCGATGCTCCGTCGGGCGCGACATCTACGGCGAGGGCGCCGGTGAACCCGCACAGGGTGATGGCAGAGGCGGTGGGGGCGACGAGCAGAGCTCGCCAGAGGGGGGTGTTCACGATCATCTCCGAAGGGTGAGAAGCGATGTGCTGATCAGGTCTCACCGTACGGAGATCCCATGCGCATTCATGTAGGCCGAAGAGCCCATGATCAGAGGTGTCCCCTGTTGTGCAGCACCTCGACGATGCGCCGCTGACCTGGAGCGACAGATTCCACCTGGATGGAGGTGCTGATGCGGCGTCCGCTTTCTGTCCCTTTTCCGGCACCGGGCGGGCAGTGCGTGTCCCCGGAAGAGTATGCGTCACCGGCCCCTCCCGGAACCGGTGGATGCCGACGAGCGGTGCCACGGCACCCCCGTTCCGACGACGGGCCCGCNGGGGCCCGTCGTCGGAACCGGACGCGAGGCGTCCGGAGGGCGTCAGCTCTCGAAACGGAAGTTCTTCGGGGCGACCGTCAGCCCGGACTCCGTGACCGTCAGGCCCCGCGACCGGTCGAGCTCGTGGTCCACGCCCACCTGCGCGCCCGGGGGCACCACCACGTTCTTGTCGAGGATGCACCGGTCGACCACGGCTCCCTCCCCGATCTGGACATTGGGCAGCAGGACCGACTGGTTGACGGTGGCGTCGTTGTGCACCAGCACCTTGGGGGAGAGCACCGACTCGGTCACGCGTCCGCCCGTGACGAGCACGCCGCGCGAGAGGATGGAGTCCGTCGCGATGCCGCCTTCCCCGTGCGGGCCGCGCACGAGCTTCGCCGGCGGGGCTTGCATCTCGTTGGTGTAGAGCGGCCAGGCGTAGTTGTACAGGTTGAACACCGGTAGCGGACGGATCAGGTCCATGTGCGAGTCGTAGTACGAGTCCAGCGTGCCGACGTCGCGCCAGTACTGCCGGTCCCGATCCGTGGAGCCCGGGACGTCGTTCTCCGTGAAGTCGTAGACGGCCGCCTCGCCGCGATCCGCGAACCAGGGCATGATGTCCCCGCCCATGTCGTGGCTCGTGTCCTCCTTCGCCTCGTCGGCGCGCAGGGCCTCGACGAGCGCGTCGGTGTCGAAGACGTAGTTGCCCATCGAGGCGAAGAACGCGTCCGGGTCGTCGGGCAGGGGAGCCGTGCTCTGCGGCTTCTCCACGAACCGGCTGATCTTCGTGACGTCCTCCGGGTCCGTCTCGATCACGCCGAAGGACGTCACCATCTCCATGGGCTGGCGCACGCCCGCCACTGTGGCGCGGGCGCCCGACTCGATGTGGAAGTCCACCATCGCCGAGAAGTCCATCCGGTACACGTGGTCCGCGCCGACCACCACGACGATGTCCGGCTTCTCGTCGTCGATGAGGTTCATCGACTGGAAGATGGCGTTGGCGGAGCCCAGGAACCACTCCTTGCCGCGCCGCTGCTGGGCCGGCACGGTGACCACGTAATTGCCCAGCTGGGCGGACAGGCGCCAGGTCTGGGTGACGTGCTGGTCCAGGGAGTGCGACTTGTACTGCGTGAGCACCACGACCTGCAGATAGCCGGAGTTCACGATGTTGGACAGCGCGAAGTCGATCAGCCGGTACCCGCCCGCGAACGGCACCGCGGGCTTGGCGCGGTCCTCGGTGAGCGGCATCAGGCGCTTGCCCTCGCCTCCTGCCAGCACGATCGCGAGTACCTTCTTGCGGTGGGGCATGGGAACCTCTCTGACGTCTTCGACAACGGGCGCAACCACTCCGCCTCGCGGTGCAGAACCACTCGACAGTGGCCTTCATTGTGTCTTAACCGACGCGAAGCAGCGTGACCCCCGGCACAGGAAACCCGATGTGTCACCAGAACTGGGGATGTCGGCCCCTCGCCGCGCCTTTCCCGTGGCGGGGACCGGATCCTGCAGTACGCTCGAAACCGTGCGAGTCGATATCTTGTCCAAGGAGTTCCCGCCCGAGATCTACGGCGGCGCCGGAGTCCACGTGTCCGAGCTCTCGCGGGTCCTGGCCCCGCTGGTCGACCTGAGGGTGCGGTGCTTCGGTGCGCCACGTGAACCCCGGGTCAACGGCGTCGAGGTCCAGGCCTATCCCGTGCCCGCGGACCTGGCCGGCGCCAATGCCGCGATCCAGACCCTGGGGGTCGATCTCGCCATGATCGGCGACATCGCGGGCGCCGACCTGGTGCACTCCCACACCTGGTACGCCAACATGGGCGGGCACCTCGCGTCACTGATGTACGGCATCCCCCACGTCCTCTCCGCCCACTCACTCGAGCCCCTGCGCCCGTGGAAGGCCGAGCAGCTCGGTGGCGGGTACGCCGTCTCCTCCTTCGTGGAGAAGACGGCCTACGAGGCGGCCGCGGCCATCATCGCCGTCTCCGACGGGATGCGCGAGGACATCCTCCGGTCCTATCCGGACGTCGACCCGGACCGGGTCCGGACGGTGCACAACGGCATCGACGTGAGCCAGTGGGTGCGCGACGAGGGCACCGACGTGCTCGAGTCCTACGGCATCGACCCGGCCAGGCCCTCCGTCGCGTTCGTGGGCCGCGTCACCCGGCAGAAGGGCGTGCCGTTCCTGCTGCGCGCCGCGGCTCGGCTGCCCGAGGACGTCCAGCTCGTGCTGTGCGCCGGGGCCGCCGACACTCCGGAGCTGGGCGCCGAGGTCAACGCGCTCATCGACGAGCTGAAGGCCACCCGGTCCGGGGTGGTGCTCATCGAGAAGATGCTGCCCCGCCGCGAGATCGTCCAGATCCTCTCCGGCGCCACGGCCTTCGCCTGCCCGTCCGTCTACGAGCCGCTCGGCATCGTCAACCTCGAGGCCATGGCCTGCGGCACCGCCGTGGTCGCCTCCGCCACGGGCGGCATCCCCGAGGTCGTCGTCGACGGGGAGACCGGCCGGCTGGTCGCCATCGAGCAGGTCCAGGACGGCACCGGCACTCCCATCGACCCGGAGAAGTTCGTGGCCGACTTCGCCGCCGCGCTGACCGAGGTGGTCTCCGACCCGGCGCGCGCCCGGGCGATGGGCGCCGCCGGCCGGCGCCGCGCTGAGGAGCACTTCGCCTGGGAGTCCATCGCCGAGCGCACCCTGGAGGTCTACCGCTCCGTGCTGTGAGTCCCCGCGGTAAGGGGCTGCCTCGAGGTCGCTCCGTGCCGCGCAGGGGAGACGGCGGCCACCGTGGACCCGTGGGAGAACGGTTCGGCGGTGGCCGCCGCCGGCACAGGTGAGGGGGGTCCCCGGCCACTCCGAGAGCCCATGGCACCGGCGGGGACGGGGGCACCCCGGCGCTGCGGAGGCGGCTCTGGAGAGAGCATCGTCCCAGGTCAGCTGGACGATCCGGGGGATGCTCCGACCTCATTCAACCGCATGCAGGGCCGTGGGGAAAGGCGGGAGCACACGTACCGACGAGTTTTCATCAAGTTTTTCGACGGCGCTCCGCCCCGTCCCCCGGCGGCGGCGCCGATGTGAACGGTGGGCACGCATGTGGTACCTTATTTTCTGTTGCGTTCAGGAAGGACGGCCGGCAACGGCACCACGTTCTCCCTGGATCCACTCGCGCGGGTGGCGGAATAGGCAGACGCGCTAGCTTGAGGTGCTAGTCCTCGTATTAGAGGGTGGGGGTTCAAGTCCCCCCTCGCGCACAGTGCGATGTCGCAGGACATCGGAAACACCCCGGACCCACGGTCCGGGGTGTTTTTTCGTGTCCGGGGGCTGGTCGAGGGTTCAGGGCCGGCGGTCCTGGCCTGGTCGGGGACGTGACGTCCCGCAGGGACCGGGGTGCCGTCCCAGGGGTGAGCGCAGAGCTTCGAGCCGAAGCCGAAGTCGGGGGTGGGCGTCGGCTCGCGCACCGGCGCGAGGGAGAGCCGCATCATCCTCCGTCTCGTCCCGCTGCCGCGCCGACCCGCACGACCTGACGGCCGGTCTCAGGGGAGCATTTCGCGCTCGAGCACCGAGGGTGTGACACCTGCCCGACCGGGCGCCGGGTCGTCACCCCGTCGACGCGGTCGGCGATCATGAGGCATGGCCCATCGCACTGACCCGGAGGCACCGCAGTTCGTCACGCTGTTGCCGTGGCAGATCCGCATCGCCTTCGGCGTCACGTTCCTCGTGGTGATGTTCGCGGCGATCATGGCCGTGCCGGGCGGGCCGTGGAACGTGTGGGGCGCGCTCGTCTAGGCCGGCGGGTTCGTCGCCTACGGACGGCTGGTGAACACGTCGGTCGTCGTCCGGGTGGAGGACCGGTCCGTGCGCGTCCGGCTGGGCCGGCACAAGGTCAGCATTCCGTACGAGCAGATCACCGAGGAGGCCGTCGGGCCGCGCACCTCCCGGTGGCAGATCGGTCGGCGCCGACTGGACGACGGGTCCACCGGTTACCTGGTGGGCGGCTCCAGCGTGCGCATCAGCGCCGCGGAGACCTCGGTCGTGGTCTCGGCGGACGAGTCGTACCGGGTGACCGGGGCGATCCAGCGCCGGCTCCAGCACGTCGCAGAGGAACGGGTGGCGGGCACGGAGCAGTCCGGGCGCTGAAGCAGTCGCGGCCGGCGCCCCAGGGAAGGCACAGGTGCCCGTGACAGCGTGGAAGGCGATGAGCACTCCAGCACCGGACCAGCGAGCACGAGCCGTCGCGCGGCAGCGCAGGATCACCCGGGTCGGCCTCGCCGTGCTGACCACAGTGCTGTTCGTCGCGGCGATCTCCTTCCGCGAGCTGGAGTTCATCACGGCCGCACTGCTGACCGGTGTGGCGGGCGTAGCCCTGGATGTGCGGCAGACCAAGAAGTTGGCGCGCACGCGGGCGCAGCCATAGCTCGGGCAGCGGATCGTCAGCCGGGGCGACCGGCGCCGTGCAGGACAGGCAGCCAGGCCCGGCCGCCGCGGGCCCGGAAGACGCATTCCACGGTGCGGACCACTGGGCCGCCCAGTGCAGCCGGCCACGGGTACGCAGGGGCGATCTGTGCGCAGAGCTGGAAGGCGATGACGATGGCGACTGCCCCCACGAGTGCCTCGATGCTGAGGCAGGCATCGACGCCGACTGCCTGCCGCACGTCAGGGTGTTCCGGCAGAGGCCCGGTCATGGGCTCCTGTATGGGGAGGTGGCGGGGCCGCCTCGGCCGGAAGCGTCGATGGCTCAGCGCGGCAGGTGGCGCTGCAGCCACATCGTGCACCACAGCTTCAGTCGTAGCTCGTCCCAGTCCTGGACGTTGACGATCAGAGCATTGGCCCCGTAGCGGTGGACCGACTCGACGCCGTCGCGGTCGCACAGCTGCGCGATCAGCTCCTCCACGACCTCCGGGTGCTGGGCCGGAATGTCCTCGCGCAGGCCGACGTCGAAGCAGTCGAGCTCGGCGACGACCGTCACCATCGGCTCCTCGATGGCCGCGGCCTCCGGGCCCTCGCCGCGCAGGGCGTCGATGGTGCGCTGGGTGTGCACGCGCATCTCGGTCCCGCTCATGGGGGAGCGGCCGTGGGCGGACTGGTAGACGCTGTAGAGCGGGATGGCCGGCAGGAAAATCTGGTGGTGCTCGGTGGCCAGCACCGGGTAGTTGTGCAACGGGTGGTCGGCGATGAGGTGCTCACCGATCCGCCAGGAAGCCCGGGGTGCCGCGGCGGAGACGACCGCTCCGAGGTAGGAGGCGAAACCGTCGACGAGTGCGATCGTGGCCGCAGGCGGGTGCGGGTCCACGAGCCGGCTGTGCCTGGACCATGACGGCCAGGTGGGGCGGGTCGGGTCTTCGGTGAGCGGGTGCGGGTCCACGCCGAGCTCGGCGGCCCGGGCGCTGATCCAGACCCACAGCGGGGAGACCGAGTAGACGGAGCTGTCGAGCATCTCCTCGGGGTCCTGGCCGTGGTCGGCCAGTGCCGAGCGCAGTCGCTGGAATGCTGCGTCACGTTCGGCCAGGTACGCATCGAGGGCGTCGGCGGCCTGTGTAGCGCCCATCAACTCGTAGAGCAGATCCCCCATGGGGCGACTCTACATCCGGTGGGCACCGGCGTCGCGATGCCGGACGCCGGTGCGCTCAGTCCAGCTCCGGGATCCGGGCCTTCAGCCAGTCGGTGACCCACTGCTCGAACGGAGAAGCCCATGACGATCGTCGAGGCCGCTACGGCCGCCGGCGAGGACGGGTTCCTGACCGCGATCGTGGAGATTGTCCTCGTCGACCTGATGGCGGGGCCGCGCGCCGTGATGGTGCCGCTGTGAACACTGCGCCGGTTGGGGCTACGAGGCCGCGGTCTCCTCGGCCGCGGCCTGGTCGAGCAGGTCGCACAGGTCGAAGACGTACTCCGTGGAGTTCTCGGTGATCTCCGCAGACACCACCGTCGGTTCCTGTCCTGGCTCAGGTGCGGACGCGAAGGTGATTGTTCCGGCCAGCTCCCCGGACAGGAAGAGGAACGCCTGCGGAAGCCCCGCCTCGTCAAACGCCTGCGCCTCGACCTCGCTGTACGCCGCCACGACCGCCGGCCCTGAGCCACTGAGGGTAAGGGTGGTGCCGTCGGCGGAGTAGGTCTCGAATCCGCGGTTGGAGAGGTCGACCTCATCGAGCACGGCGCCGTCCGAGGCGCGGGTGATGTCGGCCGTGGCGTCGCCCCGGTACTCCACCACCGTGTCCCCCTCGGCGGTGACCAGGGCGCGGTACTCGCTCTCGTCGACGTCGCCGGGGGCGATGGTGACCTCGGAGTCGCACGCGGGGAACGTGAAGGGCTGCTTGAACTCCTCGGGGATGGGCAGGAACTTCCCGTGGGTGCTGGCCGGTGGCCACTGCACCTCAGCCGGTTGCTCGGCCGGCGGGGCGGGCTCATGGCTGGTTGCGCCGGCCGGTGCGGCGGCGAGCAGCAGGACGGCGGCGGCCGCGGCTGTGATGCGCTGGGTGGTGTTCATGATCGGTCCTCGCGACTGAGTGCCGAGGACGGGCCGGGCGCTGTCCGCGGCAGGTGCAGTGGATGGTTTCGGGCTGCGGGCGAGATCGATCAGCGCCCACGGGTCCAGTGTCACCGTCTCATCGAATGCACTGTCGCCAAGAGGGCGCTTGGCCGCACGATCGTTACGGTCTCGTCCGGCTGGTCGTCACAAACACTCCCCAGTCGGTGCGGATGTGAACGCCCCCAGGCTCCACGACGGAGACCGGGGCGTTCACAATGCCGCCCCTTCCGTGAGCGCGGCTCCGCAGGGGCGCCTCGTTCCTGGAATTGTGGCAGGGGTGACGATGATGGACCGGACCGAGGAGCAGATCGCCGAACTGCGGGCGGATCGGCCGGTGTACCGGGACGAGGGGCAGGGCACCGCGCTGACCTGAGTGCGCACCGGTGAGGACACCGGAGGGGAATACAGCCCGGTGTACGGGGAGTACACCCCGGGGGGCAGAGTGTCCCCGCACTACCACACGCTCTGTCAAGAGACCCTGCACGTGCTCGACTGGGTCATCGAGGGCAAGAGCGCCGGGCGGGACATGCACGCGCAGGCGGGGACGTGGTGCCCCGGCGGGCGGTGCACGAGTTCCGGAGCGTCGGCGACCGCACGGTGCGCTTCCTCGTGGAGGTCCGTCCCGCGCACCCCGGTTTCGAGAAGTGGCTGGTCACGCTGCAGAACATGGCTGCCGACGGCTTGCCCACCCGGACGGGCGGCCGAGGAACCTCCACCACGCGGCGCTGCTCCTCGTGGAGTCCGACATCAACCTTCCCGGCCCGGGCCGGGCGCTGATGCCTGTGTTCCGGCTGATGGCCCTCCGGGCCCGGCGCAGGGGCATCGACCGGATGCTGGAGGAGAAGTACTACCGCCAGGGCTGAGCGCCCAGCACGTCACGACGGGAACCCAGGGCGCTCGAGCACCTTCCGGCGTGTCGGCCAGGGCGCCGGAAGCACGACGTCGAGGTGCGACGCGTGATGTCGGGGCGGTCCGAACGCGGGAGGACCTCGGTGGATACCGGCGGGATCTCACTGCTTCCCGGATCCGGGCCGGGGTGCGGTTGATCGAGGCAGGGGCGGCCATGAAGCAGTTGCCTGCCGTGTCCGTGCCCTATGACTGCAGGAGCGGTGTCCTCCGCAAAGTGGCGCGGAGCACTAGGGTGGGGCTCATGATCAACGTGTTCAGGTCAGGAAGCGGCCGGGAGCGGTCCAAGGAATCGACATCCGGCCCGCTGCTGCAACCCGTGACGTCCCGACCTGAGGAGAGCCCGATGGCCCCCGAGACCTTCAATCAGCTGCTCACCCGGCAGGTGGGCAACGAGTTCGCCGCCTCCCACCAATACATCGCGGTGGCGGTGTGGTTCGACGGCCAGGACCTGCCGCAGCTGGCCCGGCACTTCTACCGGCAGTCGCTGGAGGAGCGCAACCACGCCATGATGATCGTCCAGTACATCCTGGACCGGGACCTTGAGCTGACGATCCCGGCCGTCGGGGAAGTGCGCAACGACTTCACCGACGTCCTGGAACCCCTGGCCCTGGCCCTGGCCCAGGAGCAGGAGGTCACCGATCAGATCAAGGCCCTGTTCGCCGCCGCCCGGTCCGAGAACGATGCGCTGGGGGAGCAGTTCATGCTCTGGTTCCTGAAGGAACAGGTGGAGGAGGTCGCCTCGATGACCACTTTGGTGAACGTCGCCCGGCGTGCGGAGAATCTCTTCGACCTGGAGAACTTCGTGGCCCGTGAGCAGGTCGGCGACAGCGGTCACGGGCACGGCGGTGGTCACGGATCCGGGGCGCCGGAGGCCGCCGGCGGCGCTGTCTGACCGCACTGGATTACGTCCGGACGAGGTCGACGGGGTCCTCGGGCGGCCCGCCCGGACGGATCCATACGGAGGTGATGATCGCCCTCTCCAGCAGCCTCAGACCCTCAACGCTTTCCCGCCCTGACGGGCTGCCCGTTGCCCGACCTATCGATGAACCGACCCCGCTCAGCCCTCCTCGGCCCCTCACCCGGGAACCGCTGTCCTGCCCGTCGCGTCCGATGTCTTGTTGGACAGCATCCCTCCACCGGCCGAAGGACGCTGTCACGGGATCCCGTCGGGCATGCACGGGCGTCGATGGATGGTCGCGGGCGTAGGCGGGAGCGATGGGGCCACGATGGGCCGGGAAACAGCCCGGCGGGCCTTCCCCGCGTCCCGTAAGCATCCTTACCATAGGGCATGGTTTACTTCGTCGGCCCCGTCGTCGAGGCGGGCCGGCATGGCACGGGAACGGGCGGTGAGTCGGCACCCCGGCGCGGGGGCCGGAAGGGTTGTGGGACAGTGGCGGATTCCCGAGGCGAAACCGATGCCGACCGGCGCCATCAGAGGCTGCCTTCCGCCGCGGAGGCGAAGCCCCGTGCCGGAGCAGTGGTTGACGAGGACGTACAGATCCCCGCCGGCGGCACAGTGCTCAAGGGCCGCCTGCATCTGCCCGCCGTCAACGCCGGGGTGGTCATCATGGCCGACGGTGGCGGCCATGGCGACGCACGCCGCCTGCGTCTGGAAGAGGTGGCCTCGATGTTGCAGCAGGCGGCTCTGGGCACCCTGGTGGTGGACCTGCTCACCTCCCAGGAGGAGCCCGTTCGCGGCCGTGCGGGCGGCATCGATCCGCTCGCCCAACGACTCACCGCTGCCGCGGCGTGGTTGCACCAACAGCCCAAGAGCATGTCCTCGCGAGTGGGGTACTGCGGGACGGGCGTCGGGGCCGCCTCCGCCCTGTGGTCTGCGGGTGAGCCCGGCGCCCGGATCGAGGCGATCGTCTCCCTCGGCGGAAGCATCGAGGCGGCCGCTCCGCGGCTGGCGGCGGTGCAGGCCCCGACGCTGCTGATCGTCGGCGGGGAGGACCGGGAAGGCCTGGGCCCGCACCGCAGGGCGCAGGCACAGTTGCGCGGCGAGAACCGGCTGGCCGTGGTGGAGGGCGCCGGCGAGCTGTTCGAGGAGCCCGGCGCCGGCGAGGTCGCCGCAGGACTGGCCCGGGACTGGTTCACGCGGTACCTCGCTCCAGCTCAGGGCCGGACCACGGAGGTGTCCCGATGACGCCGGTCGGACAGTCGGAGTCCTCGGGTTCCGGCGTCCTCGACGAGATCCGTTCCCTCGCCTCCCCTCTCGGCGGCGCGGAGGACCTGGACCGGCTCGTGGAGCAGGCGGCCGTGGCGCGTTTCGTGTGCGTGGGGGAGGCCTCCCACGGCACCCACGAGTTCTACGCCCGGCGGGCCGACCTGAGCCGCCGGTTGATCCAGGAGCACGGCTTCACCTGGATCGGGGTGGAGGCGGACTGGCCCGACTGCTGGCGGATCAACCGCTGGGTCCGCGGCCAGGCCGACCAGGGCCTCGACGCCCGCGGCGTGCTGGAGACCTTCAAGCGTTGGCCGACCTGGATGTGGGCCAATGAGGAGGTCGCCGGCTTCTTGGACTGGTTGCACCAGTGGAACGCCGGGCGTCCGGCGGGTGATCAGGTGGGCTTCTACGGGCTTGACGTGTACTCGCTGTGGGATTCGCTGCGGGAGATCAGGACCTGGGTCCAGGCCAACGCCCCGGACGCGCTGCCGGCGGCTGAGCAGGCGTGGCAGTGTTTCACCCCCTACGGGGAGGACCCGCACGAGTACGCCTGGAGCACCCGCATCGTGCCCGAGACCTGCGAGGCCGACGTCGTCGCCCTGCTCGCCGAGGTCCGCCGCCGCACCCTCGACCGTGCCGGGCAGGACCCGGAGGCGCTGGACGCGGCGCTGAACGCCATGGCCGCCGCCGACGCGGAGCACTACTACCGCACCATGGTGGGCGGGGACCAGCAGTCCTGGAACGTGCGCGACACGCACATGGCCGACGTCGTGGACCTGCTCGCCGAGCACCACGGCTCCGGCTCCAAGGGACTGGTGTGGGAGCACAACACCCATGTCGGCGACGCGCGGGCCACCGACATGGCCCGGTACGGGCTGGTCAACGTTGGGCAGCTGGTGCGTGAGCGCCACGCCGCCGAGGGGGTGGTGCTCGTCGGCCTCGCCTCCCACCGGGGCACCGTGATCGCCGCCGGGGCATGGGGGGACCCCGAGGAGACCATGGCCGTGCCCGAAGCCCGTCCCGGCTCCCACGAGGACGCCCTGCACGAGGCGCTGGGGGAACCGGCGGTGCTGGTCTTCGGCCCGGACCGGTCCGGGCCGTGGCTGTCCCGGCGGGCCGGGCACCGGGCGATCGGGGTGGTGTACTCCTCGTGGGAGGACGCGGGCAACTACGTGCCCACGGTCATGGGCGGACGCTACGACGCGCTGCTGTGGTTCGAGGACACCTCCGCGCTGCGGCCCCTGCACCACGAACGGCCACCGGAGGAACCGGAGTTCGAGACCGAGCCCACCGGCTTCTAGACCGAGCCTCGGGTCTGCTCGACGCTTCCCGGACCCAGCACGATATCCGCGCGACGATACGAGGCACCGTGTGTTCCGGGGGATCGAGGGCCACACGTCCTCAGCCGGCGGTGGTGTCCCAACTCATCGGTGTCGGTGTCAGGTGGTCGGAATCGCGGGGATCACGCTCGGGGCGCGGTGGGTGGCTGCGAGGGCGGTGACCATGACGTCGCGCAGGTCGTGCCGGTCTGCATAGGCGTGCCGCTGGAGGTGGGCTCCGGAGCCGTGACGCAGGATGTCGGTGACCACGTCCTCCACCTGCTGCTCCTCCCCGTACTCGGCCAGGACCGGGCGCAGGGTCTCCAGCAGGCGGGCCACGACGTCCCCGGCCGGGGCGGGGGCGCCGGTGGCCGGGTCGATCAGCCGGTCCTCGACCCCGCTGCGGCTGGCCTGCCAGGACCAGGCCCGCAGCAGCGAGGCGGGCACGTCCGCGGCGCTGGTGCGCCACTGCCTGGCCGCGGTCTCGACCAGTGCGCGGATCAGGGCCGCCGGCACGGCGGCGTGCTCGGGGTCCAGGCAGACATCGGCGATACGCACCTCCACCGTGGGGTGGTGCTCGCACAGGCGGGCGTCGTAGTAGAGCATCGCCGCATCCAGCGGCACCCGGGTGCCCAGCAGTGCCTCCCGGTGCTGGTCGTTGCCGGCGACCGAGCCGAACACGTCGGTGGGCCCGGCGGTGGGCCAGCGGGACCAGGCCTGGTAGCGGTAGGAGGCGTAGCCGGTGTCGATGCCGTGCCGGAACGGGGAGTTGGCGCTCAGGGCCAGGATCACGGGCAGCCAGGTGCGGATCCGGTCCAGCACGGTCACTGCCTCGGTCCGGGAGGTGATGGCGACGTGGACGTGGAAGCCGTTGGTGAGCTGCTCGGCGGCGGTGAGCCCGAAGTGCTCGCCGATCCGGCGGCAGCGCGGGGCCGGGACCAGGTGCGGGGTGACCGCCCCGGGGGCGGTGGGCAGGGCGACCACGTGCCCGCCCACGCGGGTGGCGGCGGCCTCGGCCAGGGCCCGCCCGGTGCGGATCGCCGCCAGCTGACCGGTCAGGGTGGTCTGGGGCGGGGAGGCGACCTCGAGCTGCTCCTGCTGCAACTCCGTGGTCAGCCCGTACCCGGGGACAAGGGTGTCCTCCTGCAGACTGATCACCCATTTCCCGGCCGGCAGCGGCTGAAGGGTCGTGGCATCGACGAGCAGCAGTTCCTCTTCCACACCGAATGTGCGCCGGGACCGTCCTTTCGGTTGTTCTTGATGTTCTCACTCAGGTCCACGGGCCTCATCCGAACCCGTGGCGTTGCAGTCACAGCTCCAACCGGTGCCCGGCAGGGTCGAGCGAACGTGGGGACCGCCGCGGGTTCGGCCGACGGGGTGCGGCCCAGCGCGGACCGGGAGGCGGCCGATGCTCAGGAGGCCCGGCCGGTGTGGCCGGCTCGGGCAGGCTCACGGCCGAGGAAGGACAGGCCCACCATGGTGGCCCCGAAGAACAGGTGCAGCCAATCGTCGGCGGTGTTGAGGGGAACGACGTTCACCGGGGACTGCTGGTGCACGATCAGCCCATGGATCCACAGCACCAGGTAGACGGCCCCGCCCCAGCGAAGGTATGTCCGGGCGCCGGCGGCGGAGCGGGCCATGGCCGCCCCGGCAACGCCGTAGAGCAGGTGGAGGGCGTTGTGCAGGATCGAGACCTGGAACAGGCCCAGGAGCATGGCCTCCGAGTGGTGGCCGGCCAGCTCCAGGGATGCGTAGTCCGTGGTGAGGCCCGGGATGAAGCCGGCCAGGCCGAAGAGCAGGAAGACGGTGACGTAGCCCAGCGTGGCCGTCTCCACCGGTGATCGGTACGTGGAGCGGGCGGCAGCGGTGGTCATGGTCCATCCCTTCGTCGGTGGTGCACAGGGGGCGAGCAGACGGCGCCCACGTTGATCGCCGCTGAAGAACCGGGTGGCCGGGGCCGGGCCGGGCGGAGCCCAGGCTGTGGATCCGGTCCGGGACGCCTCGCCCGCGGGGGCGGGGAAGATCTGGTGGCTGGGGCCGGAGTCCGGTGGAGTCCAGGCAGTGGACCCGGTCCGGCGCACTTTGCCCTCCGGGGGCCCGGGGAACCTGCCGGTTGAGAGGGGCTCGGCCAGGGCAAGACGCACCGGCCGGGTCGGACTCCCCGTGCCGTCGTGCTCGACCTCCCAGCACAGCAGGTCCAGCGCTGCGCCCTCGAGGCGGTCGACCGAGGTGAGGTCGATGACGACCTCGGTGTCGGAGGCCAGGGCCCGGGCCTGATGGATCAGCGGGTACAGGACCTGCTGATTGGTCTCTGTCAGGCGCCCGGTCGTGATCAGACGCACGCGTCTGTGGTCCGGGTCGACCCGGACGTGCACGCAGAGTTGGAGGTCCACGACAGAGCTCCTAGAACCACGTAGAGGCGGACGTGGCCGGCTGCTGGACCTGCCCTCAGGTTAGGCGAGCCCGCCCGCGCTGACCAGGGGCTTCTCTCGTCCGGTGTGGTGATGGGCGGTGGAGCCCAGGGTCCTGCCCGGTGCTCGCGGTGCCGTCCCACCCGCAGCCGGGAGAGGAGATCGGGGCAGCAGCCGACCGCGTGGGCGGCGGCCTCCTGGTGGTCGGCGACCGTCATGGAGTCCACGCGCTCGGATCGGACACTGTGACCCGGGAACATCAGCAGGGCTCCGCTGAGCCCGGCCCCAGGACAAGGGTCAGGGCGGGCGCGAACACTGGCAGCGGCTCGTCCGAGCCCATGTCCCGCAGGCCGGTGAGGGCGGCGACGACGGTTGCGACGAGCACGGCCAGCGCCGTCCGGGTCTCAGTGTCTCGGGCGAACGCGCGCAGCAGCCGGGGGGCACTGTTGGGAGGCCGGTTGCAGGGCGACCACGGTCAACGAGAAGGTCAGGGCCGTGGCCGTCATCACGGGGGTCGCCACGACCTGCAGCACGGCGCTCGCCGTGTTCCTCCCGCCCGGCCACACCGCCGCGGCCCAGGCTGCCCCCGGTTTCGGCCGGACGGTCAGCAGCACCACCATGAGCAGGAAGGACCCGGGGCGACGACGGCCGACCAGAACCACAGGCGCGCCGTCAGGGCGTCACCCCTGTGGCGCGCCGTGCTGATGTGCATGAACATTCCCCAGGGACCGGGGGACGACACGTGGCTCAGCAGACTTACTATGTCAGGGGAGGGCTGGTCAGCGGTGGGAAGCAGAGATGTCGCGCACCGACCGACGCCGACCGCCCCGCACACCAGCACGGCGGCTCCCGTTCAGGCGGCCCCGGAACGGGAGCTACCCGAAAGGCCATCAGGATGAGATCGATCGCGGAACAGAAGGTCGACGAGCTCGGTGGGCGGCTGAGCGTGCTGACCCGGCAGAAGAGGGACCACGTCAAGCTGCAGGACCTGCTGGAGGACCTCGACGGCGCCACCGGCGCGGCCCAGAGAAAGGTGTTGCTGCGGATCCACCGGCTGGTGTTCCCGCACGCCTTCGCCGAGGAGTCGGTGCTGTGGCCGGTGATGCGCCGGGTCCTGCCCGACGGGCAGGAGCTGACGCTGCAGGTGGAGCGGGAGCACCAGGAGGTCAACGAGCTCGTCACCCGGCTCGAGAGCACGGAAGCGGGTGATCCGGCACGGGGTCGCCTGCTCGCCCGGCTGACCGAGGTGCTGCGGGAGGACGTGCGCGATGAGGAGGACGTCCTGCTCCCACGGTTGCAGACGGCCCTGAGCCGGTCCCGGTTGCGGGGTCTGGGCCTGGCCTGGGAGGTGGTGCGCCGCACGGCGCCAACCCGTGCCCACCCTGTGGTGGCCCGCAGGCCGCCCGGCAACGTGGTCGCTGCTCTTCCGCTGTCGGTGCTCGACCGGATTCGGGACCTCGTGGACGGGGCCGTGCTGCGCGGCCCGGGGCGGGCCGCGCCCGTGCTGCGTGGGATCAGCACCCGCCTCGGTGGTCTGGCCCACCGGATCGAGCACCTGCCCGTGATGCGCCGGGGCGAAGATCCCTCCACTCGCCCGGCGGGCCCCTGACCGCCCGTTCGCACGAGGAGGAGTCCACCATGACATCGATCGCGGACCGGACCCGGTCAGCCGGGCTGCGAGGAGTTGATCACCGAACCGGCCGCGGAGCTGCGCCTGGACATCCGCGAAGAGGAAGAAGACCTTCTGTTCCCACGGTTGCGCGAGGACGCCGACGCCCGGCGATTACGACGGCTGGTGCGGCCTGGACCGTGGTGCGCCACAGCGCCCCGGCGCGCCCGCACTTGGCGGTCTCACGCCGCCCGCCGGGCAATGTCGTCGCGGCTCTGCCGCTGAGTGTCCTCAACCGCTCCCGCGACCGCCCGGGCCGTGCGGCCCGGACCAGTCGCCGCAAGGCGTACCGAGCGATCCGGCGGGCTTCGTCCCCCGGTGGACATAAGGCCTGCCGGAGGCCGGCATCCTCTCGACCGCCGGGCTGACCGGACACACATGACACCGGGTGGGGCCGCGTTCCACGGGAGCTGCGTCGGCGTTGCTGTTTCTTCCCCGACATCGGTGACGACGAGGGGCCGATGTCGGCCGCGCCGGCAACGCGGTCTGCCGAGGGTGGTCCGTTCTTCCGGCTGCGCCTCGATCTACCTGCTGCCCTGGCCACCGTGGACCTGCTCGGATCCCTCGTGCACGAGCAGATCCTCTTGTTCCTCGATGAGTTTCAGCGCCAGTTCCTTGTAGCCCACCGACTCGAACAGGACGGTGATCCGGTCCGGTTCCGCCCCCATCACGATCCCCGGTCCCCACTGCCGGTGGGCGACCGGGGTCTGGATCTCCCACCCGGAGGGGGTGTCCATTCGACGCTGCTCGGCCTCCTCCTGGGCGCCCTGCTCCGCGCAGCGGTCGCAGTGGCCGCACCAGCCCCCGGTGTCCTGCCCGAAATAGTGGAGCAACCAGATGCGTCGGCACCCGTCGGTCTCGGCGTAGCCGCGCGCCATCTCGATCCGGGACTGCTCGATCCGGTGCCGGGACTCGGCCTCTTCCAGGCCTTTCGCGGCCGCGGCGCGGGCGCTGATGCCTGCCACGGTGCGGTAGCCGGTGCGGGTGGACGCGACGCTCCCGCTGTGCTCGAGCAGATTGAGGGCCTGGGCCTGGGCGCGGGGACCCAGCTCTGTTCGGTCTCGCAACTGGGCAGGGCGGATCGGGCCGGCCTCGGCCACGGCGCTGAAGACCTTCGCCAGTTCGGCCTCGTCGGGGGTCGCCCCGGCGAAGAACTGCTGCAGGCCCAGGTCCTCGGCCCGGTAGTGCAGCACGGCCAGGGCAGGCTGCCCGTCTCGGCCCGCCCGGCCGATCTGCTGGTAGTAGCTGTCGAGGGAGTCGGGGATGCCGGCGTGCACGACGAACCGGACATTGGGCTTGTCGATGCCCATCCCGAACGCGGTGGTGGCCACCACCACGTCGAGCTCGTCGGCCAGGAAGCGGGCGTGGACCTCCTGTCGCTCGGACTGCTTCCGCCCGGCGTGGTAGGCCGCAGCCCGCAACCCGCGCTCGGTGAGCTGGGTGGCGTAGGCCTCGGTGTCCTTGCGGGTCGCCACGTAGAGCAGCCCCGGCCCGCCCAGGTGTGCGACCTCCTCGGCCACGGCCTGGCGCTTGTCGTGATCGGCGTGGTGGCGCACCACTCGCAGTTCGATGTTGGGGCGGTCGAAGCTGCCCACGATCACCAGCGGATCGCGCATCCTCAGTCGTTCCACGATCTCCGTCCGGGTGTGTGGGGAGGCTGTGGCCGTCAGCGCCACCACGGGCGGATGCCCCAGCCGCTCCACCGTCGTACCCAGGCTCAGGTAGTCGGGGCGGAAGTCGTGGCCCCAGGAGGAGATGCAGTGGGCCTCGTCCACCACGAACAGGGAGGGCCGGTGCGCGGCCAACCGCTCCATGGTCTCCTCGCGGGCCAGTTGCTCGGGGGCGAGGAAGAGGAACTTCGCCTGACCGTTCTCCAACGCCGCCCACGCGGCCCGTTCCTGCCGGGCGCCCACCTTGGAGTTCACCGCGTAGGCCCGCTGTGACCCCAGGTCCTCGTTGATGGCCTCGACCTGGTCGTGCTGCAGGGCGATCAACGGGGACACGACCACGGCGGTCCCGGGCAGGGCCATGCCGGGGACCTGGTAGATCGCGGACTTGCCGTGGCCGGTGGGCATCACCGCCAGCACGTCCCGACCCCCGGCCGCGGCTTCCATGGCCTCGAGTTGCCCGTCCCGGAACTCCTCGATCCCGAAGGAGACCCGCGCAGCCTCCCGCAGACGGTGGGACGGAGGGCGGTCCTGGTGCGTGCTCATCGCTGCTCCTCAAGGGGGCGGATCAGGGAAAGGCGACCTCGGTGACAGGTCGGTGGGACTTCTGGGCCGAGACGGCCGGGACAGAGGTCCTCCCCGGAGAGGGAAGGCACCGCAGGTCCTGCGCCGATCGCGCGCTGGGGGGCGTCGGTCTCCACTGCCACCGGGGCGGTGGCGGACGGAGGACGGAGGTGCCGGTCACGGGCCGTGGTCCCACCGGCCCGCCGGGCGCCTTGCACGTGGTGGGCGCCAGCCCGGGTCGCCGCCACGGGCGCCGACCCGTCGGTGCCCGTGCGCTTCCGCCGGCCCAGCCCGATCATCACCCGGCGGACCCCGGCCGGCCCGACAGCGGAGCTGTTGGCATCAGGGGGCGGCATGAGCTGACACCACCGTCGTGCTGTACTGCGGCAAGGAGTCCCGACCGCGGGTATCGGTCACCTCTGGATCCCGGACCTCGCACGACGGTGTCGTCGATGTGGTCCGGACACCGTGCCCGTGGCTCCAGGCCGGGTCCGGCAAGGGATCGGGGAGCAGGAACTCCACCGGGCGCCATCCGTCAGCGCCGTCGTGGTGGGTGGCCCAGCGCAGCAGTTGCACCCCGGTGGCCTCCACGTGGCGGGCTCCGGTGAGGTCCACGGTGACGTGGATGCCGGGGGTGAGGCTCCGGGCCCGTCGGAGCAGCGGATGCAGAGCCCGCTGACTGGCGTCTGTGAGGCACCCGGTGGCGAGGATCCGGATGGTTCTGCCGTCCAGATCGACCTGGACGGTCACGGAGAGCTTGTGGTCCACAGCAGCAGCTTTCTCTTCGGGCGAGGATGCCGCGGCCTGCTGCTGGACCGGTGTCCCAGAATAGACGACCACCGCACAGATGGCCAGCAGGCTTACCATGCGGTCGATGCTGATTCCGCAGGTCAACCTGGCCGCGATCCACGGCGGGCCCTGAAGGAACCAGCACCGCTCGTGCTCGTCCCGGAAGGCGTTCCTGCTCGGGGCAGCGCCGTCCGGGGTGGGTCCCGCTCCTGGCGGTGGACCGAGGAGATGGCCCGGGACCTGCAGGACGACCACGGCCGTCAGATCCGGCGACCTCAGGGCCGGGCCGCCTCCAGGGTTCCGCCTGGCAGGTGCCTTGCCCGTCACTCCCTCGACATGATCGGTCGGGATGGCTTGCTCCGGTCACCGGGATGTCGACAGGACGTGCCGTCCGGAGGAAGCTGTAGCCACACGAGGCAGACCGCCCACCGACCCGGAGCATCGCAGCGGCTGTGCGGCCCAGGCCCTGATCTCATCGGTCCGAGGGGACCGGAGCAGATGGCCGGAGCGGCGCGGCGTCCTGCGGCGCGGAGCACAACGGTGGCACGTCTTCCCGTCCACTGTCCGACTGCCGGAAACACCTGACGGGGGTTCAGCATGAAAAAAGCGGTTCTGGCGGGTTTCGCCACGGCAATGATGGGTCTGGGCGCAGCCGTCCTCGTCGTCCCGGCCGACGCTGCGCCCGAGGCGTCATACGCAGAGGGGCAGATCATGGTCCAGTTCAGGGACAACGGAGCGGCAGCAGATGTGCTGCGCCGGCACGGCCTGAAGCAAGGACCCCGGATCGGGAGCACGGATGCTCATCTCATCGAGGTGCCGGAGGGCAAGGAGCTTCAGCTCATCGAAGCTCTGAGCCGGAATCCGGCCGTCGAGTACGCCGAGCCGGACCATCTGGTGACTGCCGCCACAGACGACCAGTACTTCCCTCGGCAGTACGCCCTGCAGAACGATGGGCAGTCGTTCACCAACACCAACGGCGACATACTGGTGGCCAAGGGCAAGGTGGACGCCGATGTCGATGCCGTCGAGGCGTGGAAGGCCACGACGGGCAGTGGCATCAAGGTCGCCGTACTGGATTCCGGTGTGGCCAACGACAACAACGACATCACACCGAATGTCGTGGCACGCGCCAACTTCACGAATGGTGAGTCCGGTGACGACAACTACGGCCACGGAACGCACATGGCAGGCCATATTGCCGCCACCTCGAACAACACGGAGGGTGTGGCCGGCATGTGTCCGGGCTGCAAGGTCCTGGACGGGAAGGTCCTCAACGACAGCGGGATCGGCTCCAGCTCGAGCCTGGCGAACGGTATCAACTGGTCGGTCAGCAACGGCGCGAAGGTGATCAACATGAGCCTCGGCGTGCAAGCGTCACGGACTCTGGAGAACGCCGTCAACAACGCCTGGAACAAGGGGTCGGTGCTGGTTGCCGCCGCCGGCAACGGAGGCAACCAGACCAAAATCTACCCGGGCGCCTATCCGAACGTCATCGCCGTCGCCGCTACCGACAACAACGACGCCAAAGCCTCGTTCTCCACCTACGGAGCCAGCTGGGTGGACGTCGCAGCCCCCGGGGTCAACGTCTACTCGACCTTCCCGAACCACACGTTCGTGCTGGGAACGCAGAACAAGCGCTCCCTGGGGTACGACGTCGGCAACGGCACCTCGGTGTCCTCGGCGATAGTCGCTGCAACAGCTGCTCTCGCCTGGAGCGCCGATCCCGGTACGACGCACACCTCCGTCCGCGCCAGGGTCGAATCAACCGCCGAGAAGATCGCCGGCACCGGTACCTACTGGGCACATGGCCGGGTGAACGCCTGCGACGCCGTCAAGTGCAGTCGATGAGCTGGAGCACTCCGCCGGCAGACCTGACGGAGTGCTCACCGCGAAGGCGGGACCTCGGGCAACCACCGCCTTGTCCTGTGGAACGGTGCCGAAGTGACTGTCCGGGCTCGCCGAGGGATGCGGCCTCGCAGGGCGGCCCGCACCGAGGGATCCTGGTGGCGACGGCGCAGGTGACGTGGTTGGGGGTGGGGGTCGCGGGACCCACGGTGGCGATGGTGTCCGGGCACCAGGGGACGCGGCATGCGGCGAACCCGCGGGACGACCAGCACGATGACCGCCTTGGGACCAGGGCGGCTACCCGCGGAGAGGGTCTGCGGGGATCCGGTGTGCAACGGCGCTGTTCCGGTGACACGATGGAGGTGTCGTCCGGCCAGGGACGACGAGACACAGCGAGCGTCGGCTCGCCCTTCTCCGTGGGGGCGGACCGGCGCTCGTACTCGTCGGCGGCGGACACGACGACGCCCCCTCGCGAGCTGCCCGACCGGGCGACGACTGCCGGCCGCTCCCATCGGGCGCACGAAGGCTCCGGGGAGTGCCGGACTCCCGCTGCCGGCGGTTCCGCAGGGAACCACCGCGGCCGGTCCGCGCCGCACGCAGGCCCCTGCCCGCCGGGCGCGCGCTGCCCGGGCTTCGATCCCCGGCGCCCGTGGACACGGGCCGTGCTCGGCGCGGGCGTCCCGGTGCCCCCGGGCGCCCCGGAGCAGTCCGCGTGCGTCCTCGAGCGGCGCCGCGGACTGCTCCTCGTCCTCTGCGCGCGGAGCAGAGCCGGGTCCGTGCGGTGTCAGGGATTCGTGCTGAGCTCCCCGCCGAGCTCGTCCTGGAGCTGCTCCAGCCGGGCCTCGTCCGGGGAGATGACGACCCAGTTGGCTGCGTGCAGGAACGGGATTCTTCCCCGGCTGCCGAGGGTGTTCAGGAAGCCCTCCATCTCCTCGTCGGAACCGGCGACAGCCATCCCCATGTGACCGTTGGTGCAGTCCAGGAAGGTGGTCTCCGGATCGTCGGGCGCCGACAGCTGGTCCGTGCCCGGGCACGGGACACCGGCATCGACGACGTCCTCGCGCAGCGCCAAGGCGTCGTCATAGGCCCTGGCGGAACCGTCCACCATGGCCTGGATGTCCTCGGCAGTCGGTCCGCAGCCGGTCAGGGCGAGGGTCGAGAGGGAGAGGAGTGCAAGAGCAGATCGGCGCATGAGACGTCCTGTCGTCGTAGGGACCAGTGACCGAGGAGGGATCACCGAGCGCGTGAGAGCGAGCCCTGGCCCGATCCTATGCGTCCGACGCCGGGGGAGCAGGCCGAACTCCGCATTCCGGCGGGGCTCACCGCCCCCGGCCGGGGCGGTCTGTCGTGTCCCGTGGGGGTCGAGGGACCGACGCGGTTCGTCGCACGCGCCACGAGGCCGGTGTCGTGGCAGCGGAGGGCGTCAGGGGGTGCGCCGGGGCCCCTCTCCGGTGAGCGCGTTCACGCGGTCCCCGGCAGCGTCCATGCCCAGCGAGGCGAGCACCGCGAGCGCGGCCATCCACCGGCGCGGATGGGCCGCACCGCGTCCGACCAGCCAGCGTTCGAGCAGCGCGTCGATCCGCAGCGAGGCGGCCTGGACCCCGCACGTCGCCGCGCCGAGGCCCAGCAGCAGCGCCGCCCGGGCGGCGACCGGCATCCGTTGCACGGAGACGGGGACCTCCCCGGACGGGGACCCGTGCTCGGTGACGGCGCCGGACCCGACGGACTCGTCCTCGCCGGTGTTCTGCGAGAGCGCCCACGCTCCCGCGGCGGTCACCAGGACTCCCGGCACCACGACGTAGGCGGCCCGCGTCCGGGACGACCAGCCCGACGGAGAGATGAGCGTCAGCGCCCCGGCGGCCGCGGAACCGGTCAGGGAGAGTACGAGATTGTTCATGGCTCCACGCTACGTGCCGCGCCTCGGCTCGTCACCCGGAACGGCCGGCTCCCGCCTCGGGCTCGTCCAGCGGCAGGACGTCGTCCTCCGCGTCCTCGGCCGGACCGTCCGCGCGCCGGTTGTTCTCGTCGGTGGCGGCGGTCAGCCAGTTCTCGTCGCGGACGCCCAGTCCTTCCTGGCTCGTCTCCGCGTAGGCCTCGTTGCGGTCCGCGGGTTCGGGATAGCGGTCCATCTCCGGCTCCTGTCCTGCTCGACGATGATGGCCCGATCCTATGCCCGGAGCCTCGCGCTGCGCGCCCCCCGGCTTCCCGACGAGCACGGACACGGGCCCGGCGGCCCTCCGGGGTCCGCGTGCGGGGCCGGCCCCGAGAGCCCGCTCAGCCGCCCTCGAGGAACCGGCGCAGCGTCAGGGCGTTGCGCACGGCGTGGCCGTCGCCGTCGTTGTTGAAGTACGCGTAGACCTCGCGGCCGCCGTGGTGCCACTCCCGGATCCGGTCCGCCCACCACGCCAGGTCCGCATCCGAGTAGGAGCCCGCATAGAGGTGGTGCTGGTCGGGCCCGTGGAAGCGGAGGTAGACGAACGGGGCGGTGGCCTCGAGCACGCAGGGCAGCCCGGCCCCGCTCATCACGCAGTACGCCGCGCCGTGGCGCCGGAGCAGCTCGAACACCTCCCGGTGGACCCAGCTGTCGTGGCGGAACTCCACCGCGACCTGCAGCCAGCCGGGCAGACCGGCCAGGAAGAAGTCGAGGCGCGCGTCGTCGCGGGCCTGCGCCGGCGGGAGCTGGACCAGCAGCACCCCGCGCCGGTCCCGCAGCTCGTGCCAGGACTCGGCGATCCGACGGCTCCAGGTCTCGGGCGCGTAAAGCTTCTTCGCGTGCGTCAGGCCGCGGGGGGCCTTCACCGTCATCCGGAAGCCCTCCGGCAGGCGCCGGTTCCAGCTGGCGAAGGTGCTGCTCCGCGGCCAGCGGTAGAAGCTGGCGTTGAGCTCCACGGTGGAGAAGACCCGGGTGTACAGCTCCAGGCGTCGCGCCGGGGCGGTGCCCGGGGGATAGAGGACGTGCTCCCAGTGGTCGTAACTCCACCCGGAGGTGCCGATGTGCCAGCCCATGGGCCCCAGGCTAGCGGTGCCGGGACCCGGGCCGGGCGCCGGCCGGCCCGGCCGCGGACGTAGGGTGTTCACCGGCACGCACGGCGTCCCCCGCCGTGCGCCGCCCCCCCCGCACCGTCCCAGGAGGACCCGCATGACCACCCCCGCCTCCCGGCCCACCGGGACCCGCTGATGGCGAAGCTGTACTTCCGTCACGGAGCGATGAACTCCGGCAAGTCCACGGTGCTGATCCAGGCCGCGCACAACTACGAGGAGCGTGACCAGAAGGTCCTCGTCGCCAAGCCCGCGATCGATTCCAAGGGCGCGGACACCGTGGTCTCACGGCTGGGGGAGTCCCGGCGGGTCGACCTGCTGCTGGGCCCGGAGGACGGGGCCCGCGAGCGGTTCCGGACCGCCGTCCGGGAGCACGGAGCGGTGCACTGCCTGCTGGTCGACGAGGCACAGTTCCTCGCCCCGGCCCAGGTCGACGACCTGCTGCGCATCGCGGTGCTCGACGGCGTCCCGGTGCTGGCCTACGGGTTGCGCACCGACTTCCGCACGGAGGCGTTCCCGGGCGCGGCGCGCCTGCTGGCCGTGGCGCACACGGTCGAGGAGCTGCGCACGATCTGCCGCTGCGGGTCCAAGGCGATGTTCAACGCCCGCACGGTGGACGGCGAACCGGTCTTCGAGGGCGACCAGGTGGCCATCGACGGCGTGGCGGTGTCATACGAGTCGATGTGCGCCGGCTGCTACCTCCGGCACTCCGGCGGGCGCCTGCGCTGACCCGTGCCCGCTGACCCGTGCCCGGTGGGGCGGACCGGGGTCGGCGTCAGGGGGTGACGTCCCGGTCGTCCTCGCGGCCGTGCCGGTCGACGACCGCCCAGAACAACTCCTCGGGGATCGCCTCGAGATCGGGGTGCAGGGCGGCGAGCTCGTCGATGATGGCGGCCACGTCGTAGTGGGCGTGCACGTCGCCGCGCCGTGCCAGCCGGTTGGAGGCGATCAGCCCCTCGACGTAGGCGGCGTGATCGGCGTCGGTGAAGGTGCTGAGCACGGCGTCGGCCCACAGCTGCTCGAACGCCGGATGTCCCTCGGTGACCAGCCGGGTCGGGGCGTGCGCGTCGTCGAGCTCGCCGTGGTCGACCGCCGGGGCGTCCCACACCAGTCCGGTGGCCTTGGCGAACCGGGTGCCGTCGTCGACCGTGACGGTCCGGTCGGTCTCGTCGACGACGGTGTGCCGCTCGGTGCGCAGGACGGGGCCCCCGCGGACCACCACGGCACGGGCGCCGACTCCGGTGGCGCCTCCGGGATGGTGGTGCCGGCTCACGGGGACCTCCTCGGGCCTGCGGTACGGTGGCGGCCCATCCGCCGGGTACCTGATGCGCAGAAGGTAGCAGTCGGGGCGGACCGCCGGAAGCCTCCGAGACCGCGCACGGCGCCGCCGGAGAGGCTCCGGCGGCGCCGCCGACGCGGGGTGGACCGGGGCTCAGCCGCCGAGCAGCACCGCGCGGACCAGGTCGAAGAACATGCCGAGGATGGCCGTGACGTTGGGGTTGAAGAAGGCGTCGAACTCGCCGACCAGTCTGATCATGACAGTTCCTTCCGAGGGGTGACGGGGTGCCGGGCCGGGCGGGGACCCGGCCCGGCACCCAATCTACCGAGGGCGTTCCCTTTCGCACATGGTCTTTCGACCAGTTCACGTCCCGGACCGCCCGGGCGCCCGGGCCCGTCAGGGGGCCGGGGCGCCGCCGCCTCCCCGGTCCGGGCGGGAGGGCACCGGCGCCGGCGAAGTCGGCCGGGAGCGTCTCGGGGGTTGTCGGTGACGCCCCCGTTACCTTCTTCCCAGCTCCTCAGTCCGTGATGATGGGGAGTGTTGGCCGGTCGGTCCTTGGCATGATCGTTTGCCCCCAGTCGCCCATGATCCGGGGGGTGTTGTCACCGAGGGCCGGTCCGGTGGTCGCGGATCGCTAATAGAGGCGGGGCCTGCTGGTTCAGGGCCTTCGTAACGTGGATGCCGAGCGTGACCACCTTCCGGCCGGCCAGCATGCTCGTGCAGCAGCGGATGAGAAGGGACTCGGCCATGGCAGAGCAACCACATCCGGCGGTGTTCGTCGGCCTCGACGTCGGTAAGTCCGACCACCACGCGGTGGCCGTGACGGCGGCCGGGAAGACGGTCTACGACAAGGCGCTACCCAACGACGAGGCCCGGTTGCGGGACATCCTCGAGGAGTTGGCCACGGAGCACGGGCCGGTGCTGATGGTCGTGGACCAGCCGGCCACCATCGGGGCGCTGCCGGTGGCCGTCGCCGAAGCCACCGACGGCGTGCAGGTGGCCTATCTGCCCGGGCTGGCGATGCGGCGGATCGCGGACCTGCACCCGGGCACGGCCAAGACCGACGCGCGGGACGCGTTGATCATCGCCGAGGCCGCCCGCACGATGCCGCACACCCTGCGGAACATCCGGGCCGATGAGGCCCAGATCGCCGAGCTGGCCGTGCTGGCCGGCTTCGACGACGACCTCGCCGGGCAGGTCACCGCGACCTCCAACCGGCTGCGCGGGATGCTCACCCAGATCCACCCCGCCCTGGAGCGGGTCCTGGGACCTCGGGTGACCCATCCGGCGGTGGCGGATCTGCTCACCCGGTACCCAACTCCGGCCAGGCTGGCCGCCGCCGGTCGTGGTCATGTGCGGGCGCGGCTGCGCAAGCACGCCCCGCGGTTGGCCGAATCGTTGACCGAGGAGGTCTTCACCGCCTTGGGGCAGCAGTCCGTGGTGGTGGCCGGCACCGAGGCCGCGACCACCGTGATCCCGATCCTGGCCGGGCAGTTGGCCGCCCTGATTCATCAGCGCGCCACGGTGGCCGCCCAGGTCGAGGCCCTGGTGGAGGCCCACCCTCTTTGCCCGGTCCTGACCTCGATGCCCGGGATAGGGGTCAGGACCGCCGCGAGGATTCTCACCGAAGTCGTGGGCAAGGACTTCCGAGACGCCGGGCACCTGGCTTCCTACGCCGGGATCGCTCCGGTCACTCGTCGTTCCGGGACCTCGATCCGCGGCGAGCACGCCGCCAAGGGCGGCAACAAACGCCTGAAGCGGGCGCTGTTCCTCTCGGCCTTCGCCTCGCTCAACCACGCCCCCTCGAGGGCGTACTACGACCGGAAACGCGCCCAGGGCAAACGCCACAACCAGGCGATCATCGCCCTGGCCCGCCGACGGACCGACGTCCTGTTCGCGATGCTGCGCGACGGTACCCTCTACCACGACCCGACCGAGCCTCAGACCTCGTCACCGGTGGCACTGGCCGCTTGACGAAAACCATAGAGGCACCCCCCCCCCCGAGCTCACCGGCCCGACCGGTCTGCGCGCAGCTCCCGACCACGGTGAACCCGCCCGGCCCGTGCCCGGCGGTCAGCCGGCGCCCACCGGCGTCGAGGGGAACGGGGTGTCCGCCGCCTGCGCTGCTCCCGCGCTCGGTGTCACCGGAGCCGCTCGTGGCGCAGAGGCTGGTGCGCCCGCCCCGCCCTGGCGGACTTCCTTCGGGGGTGCACCGAGTGCACCCCGGCGCTCCGGTCCGTACGCTGGAACGCGTCGGCGCACGACCGACCGGAGGAGGCCCGTCATGGCGCAGGAACCGGACCCCCGACCGCGGCTGATCGGGCTGCACGGGCGCAAGCAGTCGGGCAAGGACACGTGCGGTGACCGCCTCGTGCGCGCCCACGGCTACGCCCGGGTGGCCTTCGCGGACCCGCTGCGGATGTTCCTCACCGAACTGGACCCCCTCGTGGGCGTCCGGGACGGCCGGCCGCTGCGGCTGGCCACGGTGCTCTCGGAGGTGGGCGGGGACTGGGGCCTGCTCAAGGACGAGGCGCGGGACCCGGTGCACCGGGAGATCCGGACGCTGCTGCAGAAGGTGGGCAACGAGGCCGGCAAGGCGGTCTTCGGGGAGACGGTGTGGGCCGACCGCGGGCTGGAGACGGCCCGGCAGCTGGGCGGTCCGGTCGTGTTCACGGACGTGCGCTTCGACGTCGAGGCCGAGGCCATCACGGCCGCCGGGGGCAGGGTGGTGCACGTGGTGCGCCCCGGGGTGTCCGCCCCGGACGACCCGCACCCCTCCGAGGCCGGCATCGACCCGCGCTGGATCACCGCCGTCCTCGTCAACGACGGGACGGTCGAGCAGCTCTGGGCGAAGGTCGACGCCCTGGCGCTCAGCCGGCCGGGCGCCCCGGGGTGAGCCCCACGAGCTCGGCGCTGCGCCGCCACAGGGCGTCCGCGAGGGCGTCGTCGGCCGCGCGGGCCGGGATACGGGCGGCTTTCCGCTTCTCGTAGTAGCCCCCGGAGCGCCAGTCCCGTCCGGCGGCGCCGGCGGCCAGCCACACCAGGGTCTGCGCACCCTGCTCCGGGGTGCCCATGAGCGGGCGGCCCGGGTGCATGCGGTACAGGAAGCGCAGGGCGGTGGTGGTGCCCGAGGCGAAGTTCGTCGCGACGCCCCCGGGATGGAAGGCCGCTGCGGACAGCCCGTGCGCCCCGTGCCGGCGGTCGAGACCGCGGGTGAAGAGGATGTTGGCCAGTTTCGTGTCCGCGTAGGCCCGCTGCGGGGACCAGCGCCGGTCGTCGACGAGGGTTTCCGGCGAGAGCCGGCTGATGCGGGACGCGATGCTGGACGTGGTGAGCACCGCGGCCCGGTCCGCCACCAGCCCGTCGATCAGCAGGTGGGTCAGCAGGAACGGCGCCAGGTGATTGACCTGCCACGTCCTCTCGTGACCGTCGGACGTCGGTTCGCGGCGGTCGAAGATCGCGCCGGCATTGTTGACCAGGACGTCGATCCGCGGAACGGACGCCTGCAGCTCGCGGGCGAGCCGGCGCACGTCGTCGAGCCGCTCGAAGTCCGCGGTGAAGTGCGGGACCCCGAGCGGACCGGCCACCGCGGCGGTCTTCTCCGCCGAGCGGCCGACGACGACGACGTCGAGGCCGCGGCCCGCCAGCTCTCGGGCGGCCGCGGCGCCGATGCCGTCGCTCGCGCCGGTGATCACGACCGTGCGCCGGCCGCTCCGCCGCCCGTCGTGCCGGTCGGCGTCGCCGTCGGTGCGCCGCCCGTCGCGCCGGTCCATGGAACCTCCTCGGTCGTGCCCGAATCCCGGCCAGCATAGCCGCGCCCCCGGGGCCGCCGGCCGGAATAAGCGCGCGGACGGGCTCGTTGCGGCACGCATGACGGAAAACACCCGGACCACCGCCCGAGCTGTTCCCCGCTCCATCGACCTTCGCGACCTCGGCACCGTCCACCGACTGGGCTTCGGCGCCATGCGGATCGTGGGCGAGGGGGTGTGGGGCGAGCCCGCCGACCGCGCGAACGCCGTGCGCGTGGTGCGCCGGGCCGTCGAGCTCGGTGTCGACTTCATCGACACCGCCGACGCCTACGGGCCCGACGTCAGCAAGCAGATCATCGCCGAGGCCCTGCACCCGTATCCCGAGGGCGTGCGTGTCGCCACCAAGGTGGGCTTCGCCCGCACCGGGCCGCGGAAGTGGATTCCGCTGGGCCGGCCCGAGTACCTGCGCCAGCAGACCGAGCTGAGCCTGCGCAAGCTCCGGGTGGACGCCCTCGACCTGCTCCAGCTGCACCGCGTGGACCCGGCCGTCCCGGCCGAGGAGCAGTTCGGCGTCCTGCGGGAGCTCCAGCAGGAGGGCAAGGTCCGGGCCCTGGGCCTGTCCGAGGTGACGGTCGAGCAGCTCGTGGCCGCAGGACGGCACTTCACCGTCTCCACGGTGCAGAACCGCTACAACCTCACCGACCGCACCGCCGAGGACGTCCTGGAGCACGCCGCGGAGCACGGCATCGGGTTCATCCCCTGGGCCCCGATCGCCGCGGGGGAGCTGGCCCGCCCGGGCGGGCCCGTCGACCGGGCCGCCCGGCAGCTCGGCGCCACCACCGCCCAGGTCTCCCTGGCCTGGCTGCTCCGGCACTCCCCGGCGCTCATGCCCATCCCCGGCACGGCCTCCCTCGCCCACCTCGAGGAGAACATGGGCGCCGCGGACCTCGAGCTGGACGACGCCACCTACGAGGAGCTCACCGCCGCCGGCTGACCCGCCCCGGACCGGACCCCCGGACGGACAACCACCGGACAGACACCACAGTTGAGGAGCTGACCATCATGGCCCGTGTTCTGATGATCGTCTCGGCGGCCGATTCCCTCACCATGCGGGACGGCACCGAGCACCCCACCGGCTTCTGGGCGGAGGAGCTCGTCATCGCCCACCGGGCGCTGCGCCGGGCCGAGCACACCGTCGACATCGCCACCCCCGGCGGACGCCGGCCCACCGTGGACCGGGCCAGCTTCACCCCGGACATGACCGGGGGGCAGGAGCGGGCCGAGGAGTTCCGTGCCTACCTCGAGGACATCGACGCGGAGCTCTCGGCGCCCCGCGTCCTGGCCGAGGTCGACGACCACGACTACGACGCCGTGGTCCTGCCCGGCGGCCACGGCCCCATGGCGGACCTCGTCCACGACCCCTCGCTCGGCCGGATCCTGGCCTCCTCGGACCGGGCAGGGAGGCTCATCGCCCCGTTCTGCCACGGCCCCGCCGCCCTGCTCAGCGCCCAGGACGACGGGACCTTCCTGTTCGCCGGCCGGAGACTGACCGCCTTCACCAACGAGGAGGAGCTCGGCGGCGGCACCGGGGAGAACACCCCCTGGTTCCTGGAGACCGTGCTGCGCGAGAAGGGAGCCGTCGTGGAGACCGGACCCGCGTGGTCCAGCCACGTCGTCCGCGACGCCAATCTGATCACCGGGCAGAACCCCCAGTCGAGCCAGGCGGTCGCCGACGTCCTCGTGGAGGCGCTCGCGGAGTGATCCGGAAGGGCCGGGCGGGGGAGCGGGTCGTGATCGCCGACGGCGTGCGCCGCGGGCGGGCGCGGGAGCCGACGGGCTCAGGTGCTGACGACCGTCCGGCGGGCCACCGCCAGGGCGCGGGCGGCGACCACGGCGTCCTGGAAGTCCCGGAACGTGCTGCGGACGGGGCTGCCGCCGTCGGCCGGGACGAAGGTCATGGCCCACCGGTGCCGGCGGAACCGGTGGAAGGGGACGGCGACGATCTCGACGGAGGGCAGGGCATCAGGACGCTGGTCGATCACCGCGGGACCTTTCGGGGGCAGGTCGGGAGGGCGCACGGCCTGTTCCGGGCGGACCGGGGGATCCGCGGGCCGGAGCCGCGCTCAGGACCCATGGTAGCGGGCGTCCCCTCCGGCAGGGGCGCTCGCCCGGGCGGTGTCGGGGACCGGCAGGTATGATCAGCACACTGATCGAGTGAGGAGACCCATGTTCACCCCCGAAGTGGCCGACGGCATCCACCGCATCACCCACGCCCACGTCAACTGCTACCTGATCGAGGACGAGGACGGCGTCACCCTCGTGGACGCCGGCCTGCCGAGCATGTGGCCCATGCTGCTGGCGGGGCTCGAGGAACGCGGACGGCGCCCCGAGGAGGTCAGGGCGCTGGTGCTCACGCACGCGCACTTCGACCACGTGGGCTTCGCCCGCCGCGCCCAGGAGGAGTGGCAGCTGCCCGTGTACGGGCATCCGGGCGACGAGCGGCTGGCCGCCCACCCGTACCGGTACCGGCCCGAGCGCAACCGGTTCCTCTACCCCCTCACGCACCCGCGCTCCCTGCCGCTGCTCGGGCGCATGGCGGCGGCCGGGGCCCTCACGGTCAAGGGCGTGCGCGGGCTGCGCCCGCTCGAGGCCGGCGCGGCCCTGCCGGTCCCGGGCCGGCCGGTGGTGGTGCACACCCCGGGTCACACGGACGGGCACTGCGTCCTGGACCTGCCGGATCGGGGGACCGTGCTCAGCGGGGACGCGATCGTGACGCTGGACCCCTACACCGGCCGGCGCGGCCCGCAGATCGTCGCCGCGGCGGCGACCAACGACTCCGCCGTGGCTCTCGAGTCCCTCGACGCGGTGGCCGCCACCGGGGCGCGCACCGTGCTGCCCGGGCACGGGGACCGCTGGACTCAGGGCGCCGAGGCCGCGGTCCGGCACGCCCGCGCGGTCGGCGCCCACTGAGCGGGACCTGCAGGAGCCGCCGAAAGGGCCCGGGTCGGCCGTCGCCGTCCCGGGCCCGTCGCCTGCGCGGGGCCGGTGGGGTTATTCCTTGTTGAGCTTGTCCTGGATGGTGCCGGCGGCCTTCTCCACCCGGTTGGGGATCTCGGTGGTGCCGTAGAACCGGGCGTCGGGGTGGGTGGGCGGGGGCATCGGCACCCCGGCCATGGGCTGGTCCTTGTACCAGAACTGCCCGTTGCCGTCCGGGGTCGGCCCCTGTGCCCAGGAGCCCTCCGCGGCGGCGGCCCCGTCGGAGAAATTGTAGTAGTCGTAGGAGA
>NZ_BAAAOA010000016.1:0-33776 GCF_039530085.1 Kocuria aegyptia | reverse complement strand
CCCACGCCATCGACCTGCCCCTGCTCTTCGGCCACGAGCACACCTGGGCCGGCACCGGGCTGGTCGCCGGCGCGGACTGGGAGGAGATCGACGCCCACGGCCGTCAGCTGCGCCGGCTGTGGGCCGACTTCGCCCGCGGCACCCCACTGGGCGAGAAGGGCCGGATCCCCGGCGCGCTGCGCTACCGGCGCGCCCAGGACCTGCCCCGGGTCCCGGCGACCGGGCGGATCAGCGCAGCCCAGGGCGGCGAGACTGCGGTACCACCCTCCCATGGGCTCGTGACCGCCGACTATCCCAGCGCCCCGCCCCGCCCGGACCGCGTCCCGGATCCCATAGGCGCAACCCCATGACCGCCCTGCCTCGTACCCGCCCTCCCGGGGAGGCCTTGCGCGGGGCCGACACGCCCGCCGATCGTGTCCTGGCTCGTGCGGCTGAGCACAGGGTGGTGATGCAAGCCCCCAAGACTGTGGTTGCCCAGGGCCTGATGTGCGGGGCGCGGACCTTACTGGCCCCGGCCGACGGCGCTTGGCTGGCCACTACCGGATACACCGACGGCACCATGACGGTCCGGGACCCGGCCACCGGTACCCCTACCTGTGTCCTTCCCGGTCACGCGGAGTGGGTCAGCGCGGAGGTCGGCCCGGCCGACGGCGCCTGGCTCGCCACCACCGGGTACACCGACGGCACCGTGACGGTCTGGGACCCCTCCACCGGCACCCCGACCCATACTGTCTCCGCCCATCCCCAGTGGGTCAGCGCCATGGTGACCCCGGCCGACGGTCCCTGGCTGGCCACTACCGGCAACAGCGACCACACCGTGACGCTATGGGATCCGACCACCGGGACCCCGATCCACACTTTGTCCGTCCCAGCTCATCGGGTGACTGCCATGGTCACTCCGGCCACTGGCACATGGCTGGCTGCCGGTCACGTCAACGGTGCCCTTACCGTCTGGCACCCGGACTCCGGCACCGCCATCGATGCCGCTTCCACCAGCCGAATGACCGCCATGGGCCTCCCCGACAACGGGGGTTGGCTGGCCACCGGCCACGTCAACGGCGCCCTCATCATCTGGGACCCGGCCACCGCTACCGCCACCCACACCCTCTCCACCGGGCATGTCAGCGCGATGGTTGCCCCCGGCGACGGCACCTGGTTGGCCACCAGTCACCTCGATGGCACCCTGAGAATCTGGGACCCGGCCACCGGCATCGCCACCCACACCCTCCCCGGCGACCCGTACGAGGTGACCGCCATGGCCGTCTCCCCCGACGGCACCTGGCTGGGCACCAGCCACCTCGACGGCACCGTGAGAGTCTGGGACCCCGGCACCATGAGCACCCTGGCTGCATTGACAGTGGGAACAGTGCTGTCGCAGCTGTCCATCACTGAACACGCGCTGACGGCGATAGGAGAAGGACGGCTTTTCCTGGTGCCCCTCCCCCAGCGACACCCCTGATGGCCGTCATACCGGGGCCTGCACGAAGTGGCCAGGCACACCATGGTGCAGGCCTCCCATAAACGAAGAACGGCGTTCCAAATGCTCCTCACCACGTGCTGACAGGACAGCCCATCGACCGGTGCTCCCATCCGTGGCTCCTCCATCATGTCCACCATGCGTGCGGTCTGCGCCGCCCGCTCAGGCAGATGGAACGTCTGCACACCTGGTCAATCGGAGGTCACCGGCCTAGCCTGGCAGAAGGTCCAGCAGTCGGCCACGAACCTTCCGAGGCTCAGGAGCCCTGTTGTGAAGCTGGAGCTTTCCGTTCACTTTGAAGTCACCCTGGACGAACAACAGGTCCGACTGGTGACCACCGGGCGTCTGACCGAGAGCAATCAACAGATGCTGTACCCCTCGATCCACCGCGCCTACACCTTCGCCACCGCGACTGAGGTTGTCATCGATCTGAGCGCGGTCGAGCATCTCGCAACCGCAGCGCTGGATCTGTTGTGCTGGGAGGTCGAGCACTACCAGCCGATCCATCTCACGCATCCGGTGCGATTCGTTCTGCCCGAGCCCCCACCGACCAGCGGTCGGGACTGCCGCACCGATAGATGACACCTTGACCCGGCTTGATGACCGCCAACCGGCCATATGTAAAGCGGGGAGCGGATCCTACTGAATCGCTCTGTCGGATCTTGTGTGGGGTCCTCCCGGGCCAGTATTGGCTCAGTCCGACTGATCACTGGTGGGTGGGGTGTTGCGGGTCAGCCACCGGTGCACCGTCCACCGGCCGGGCCGGGTGCGGGCCCGTTCACCGACCTGCACCAACCTGGAGCGCTCGATAGCCCCGGCCACTCGGGCCAGAGCCCAGCTGGCGGCCTCGGCCCCGGACCGCACCCGGCCCGAACGGTCCCGGGCGGCGCGGTCCAGGCGATCGCGGGAGCGGTCGAGCACGCTCAGTGGTGCCGCCGCGATCAGATTGCCCGGTGGGCGGCGCGAGACGGCCACGTGCGGGCGGGTCGGGGCGGTAGAGCGCACCAGGGCCCAGGCCCGACCGAGTCGGCGCAGCCGTCGGTCGTCGGCGCCCTCGCGCAACCGCGGCAGCAGGATGTCCTCCTCCTCGCGGATGTCCAGGCGCAGTTCGGCGGCCAGTTCGGTGATCAGTTCCCCGCGTCCGGGGTCGCCGGGGCGGGTGCGCTCCAGCTCGGCGGTGAGCTCGCTGAGCTTCTGGTGACCCTGCTCGATGTGCAGGGTCAGCTCGTCCCCGTCCCGGGAGACCGCCCGGATGGCCGGCCACACCACGGTTTCTTCCGCGTAGGCGTGGGTGAACACCAGTCGCCACAACCGGGTCAGCACCTCGTCCTGGGCATCGCCCGAGGTGGCCTCCAGGCGTTGGAGCAGGGCTTCCTGTTCTCCGTGCTCTCGGCGCATCCGCACCAGCACACTGGACGGCCCGCCCAGTTCCTCCACGGTCTGGTCTGCGATCGATGTCATAGCGGGCTCCTCGTGTGCGTGATGACGGGTGGTCAGGTGCCCGGTGACGCCGTGGAGGGATCCTCGCCCCGGCGCATCACGGGCAGGTGCTCGATCCGGTGGGTGAGACGGGCCAGGCGCGCACTCACCGGGCGCAATCCCGGAGCCCTTCGCTCCGGTCCGCGGAGGACCACGGCGTCCACGAGGTCTCGGACCCGGTCGAGCACCGACAGGGGCACGGCCGCGACCACGTTGCCCGGCGGACGCCGGGCCACCACGGGGTGGGCGCGGGTGGGCGCGGTACGCCGGATCACCTCCCACGCCAGCCCCAGTCCACGCAGCCGGGTCCGACCTAGCTTCTCCTGCAGCCGCGGGAGCAGGACGTCCTCCTCATCACGCACGTCCTCCCGCAGCACCGCGACCAACCGGGCCAGCAGTGGGCCCCGGGCGGGGTCCTCGGGCGCCATGGCTTCCAGAGCGGTGACGAGCTCGTTGACCTCCTGGTGTTCGCGCTCCACCTCCAGGGTCAGCTCATGCCCGTCGGGCAGGACCCGGCGCATCACCGGCCACAGCACGGCCTCCTCGGCGAAGGCGTGCGGGAAGACCAGCCGGTGGATCCGTAGCAGCACCTGCCCCTGGGCCGCCCCGGTGGTGCCGGCGAGGTCCTCCAGCAGGTCCTCCAGCTTGACGTGGTCCCGCCGCTGCCGGGTCAGCACGCTCAACCGCCCGCCAAGCTCGTGGACCTTCTGATCAGCGATGGATCTCATCATGACGACCTTTCGAAAAGTGCCCGTTCAGGGGGTGCCTGAACGGGACAGGCCTTGTGGTCAGCGGCCGCCCGTGCTGGGGAGTCCTCGTCCTTGAAAGCGTTCCCACTGCTGACCAGCCCTTCCATGACATAGTAAGTCTGCTGAGACAGATGTTGCCCCCGGCCTGCAGCCGATGTTCAGGGACCGGGTGCGCGAGTCGAGTGCGGAGGAGAAGAGTCCAATGGGCATCAACAGAGGCGGCAAAGGTGAGGCGCTGAGGGCGAGCTTGTGGTTCTGGCCGGCCGTGGCCGCCGCGGGGTCGCTGGTGGTGACGATGCTGCTGATGACCGTCCGACCCGAACCAGGCACCGCGTGGGCCACGGTGGTGTGGCCCGGCGGATCTGATGCGGCGAGCACGATGCTGCAGGTGGTGGCCACCTCGATCATGACCGCCACGACCCTGACTTTCTCCCTGACCGTGGTGGCCCTGCAACTGGCTTCCCAGCAGTTCTCCCCGCGGTTGTTGCGCGAGTTCGCCCGGGACCCCAAGACCCAGATCGTGCTCGCGGTGCTGATCTCCACCTTCGTGATCTCTGTGACCGGGTTGCGCGGAATGGGTTCGGAGACGCCGCTGCCGGTGCTGGTGCCGACCCTGGCACTGGTCATGGGCCTGACCTCGGCGGGCGCGCTGGTGATGTTCCTGGGTCATATCGTCCGGTCCCTGCGGGTGGATTCGATGATGGTCACCGTCCACCAGGAGGCCGCCGCGACCGTGGCCGAGGCCTACCCGGACTACGACGACCACTCCAAGGACCCGTCCCCGGAGCTTCCCGGCCCCGAGGGCGGTACCCTGCTCTACTCCTCACGCAGCGGCTTCATCCAGGCCGTCCGCCCGAGCCCCCTGGTCGAGGGATGCGCCGAGCACGGTTTGTTCTTCCGGCTCGGGATCCGCCCCGGGGACCATGTCGCCGCCGGCGCCCCGATCGGTAGCGCCTGGGCGGTCGAGGGGTCACCGGCCGCCGACGCCGAGGCGCTGGAGGCCGCGGTGGAGGAGGCGGTGGAGATGGGTTTTGAGCGCACCCTCGAACACGACGCGGCCCTGGGGCTGCGCCAGCTCACCGACATCGCTGTGAAGGCAATCTCCCCGGGGATCAACGACCCCATCACCGCCGCCCACGCGATCGGCTACTGCACCGACCTCATCGCCCGGCTGCAGCACCGCAAACTAGGACCCCAGCAGCACGTCGACGGCCAGGGCATCGTGCGGCTGGTGACCCCCGACCGCGACCACCGCTACTATCTGGACTTGGTGTGCGCCCCGGTCCGCCGCTACGGGGCCGGTGAGCCGCTGGTGCTGACCGCGCTGCTGCGGATGCTGCGGGCGTGCGCGGCCACCGCCCGCGACGACTCCCAGCGCACGGAGATCGCCCGCCAGACCGAGTTGATCCTGCAGACCATGGACCCGGGCCTGATCGACGCCGACGCCGAGGAGATCCGCGATTTCGCCCGCCGGATCGAGCTGGCCCTGGCCGGGGACCTCGACGGCGCCTTCCGGGACCGGGCCGGGGAAACCCGCTCCGTCTGACCTACCTGGTTCCTGCGGCACAGCATCTGTCCGAACGGTTTTCGGGCCGCGGCCAAGGCACAGGGCATCGCCGGCTCCTCAGCTGCCGAAGACAAAGGTCTGCCTCCTCCAAACATGCCCCGGTAGCAGACAGGCCCCGGGCCAGGGCGCTCAGGCGCCGCGCACCGTCCAGGGTCTGCCGAACACGGTGTCCACCCCCGGTGAGAACAGCACCGATTCCGGTGGTCCCTCCACCTGGAGACCGACCGCGTCCAACAACCCGTCCTCGAGGCCGACCAGAGCGGCCGGGTGCAACGGCCACGGCCGATGGGAGATCGGCAGGAACAATGTGGCCCCGGCGATCCTGTGGTGGGCCCCGAACCGGGCGGTGAGCTCCAGAGACAGCTCGTCGTCGGCCTGCTGCTGAAGGTCCGGGCGCACGGTGAAGGAGGAACCGCCGTGCCCGCGGAATCGCCGCACCTGGTAGCCGCAGACCGGATCCGGCCCTGCGGTGACGGTGGGCCGGCACCGCGACCACACATACGGCACGCCCACGGATCGGGCGGCCAGAACCACGGGCAGCCGGGAAGCGTCCAGCGACAAGAACACCACCCCGCGCGTCCCGTCCGCCCCACGGGAATACAGACGGACGTTGACCTCCGTGAAAGACCCGAGATAGGGCAACGGCATAACCGCCCCCAGGCGTGTCCCGCTCATGCGGAAGCCGATGAGGCCCACCCAGGCCGAGCCGTGAAACACATCAGACTCCACCCCGGGCGGCATGTACACGGCCGCCACCGAAGCAGGGATCCGCCAGTGCAAGATGACCGCCTCAGACCACGACTGCTCCATCACCAACGGCCCGGGCAGCGCCGGACCGGCCGGCCACGGACCGGCCTCGTCGGGATGGTACCGATGCATAGAGTCAACCTAGCAACGACAGGCGCACCCTCATCTGCATCGGTCGCCCTCTGCTGGTTGCGCAATACGGTCGCACAGGCCCGGAGGCCTCATCTATGGTCATGCCACCACTGGCGGGTACCCGGGGCTGGAGGGCGCTGAACAGACCAGTCCAGGGCAAGCTCTCTGCCCGCCCAGTGGGCCGAGAACACACCTTCTGCACCACAAGCGTTGGAAAGGAGATACCCGTGGCCACCGACTACGACGCCCCGCGCACCAACCCCGACGAGGAACCGGCCAACGAGTCGCTGGAGACGACCCGGGCCCGAGGCCAGGGCACCATCCAAGTCCCGGAGATCGACGACGCCGACACCGCCGAAGGCATCGACCTGCCCGGAGCGGACCTGTCGGGAGAAGAGCTGACCATCCAGGTCATCCCTGAAGGCGAGGACGAGTTCGTGTGCGACTCCTGCTTCCTGGTCCGCCACCGCAGCCAGCTCGCCCGCACGGAGGGCGGCCACCAGTACTGCAGCGACTGCGAAAGCTGACCGTGACCATGCTCCGCCCCTAACCCGCCATGGTCGGTGCCCCGCACCAGCCTCCGAAGGGAGTCGTGGCCGGCTCGGTGCCGCCTCAGGGCAGGGCAGCGATGATCGCGCCCACGACCTGCTCAGGGGTGTAGCGCAGGGCTTGCTGGCGCAGCCGTTCCCCGGCCCGGGCCCGGTCGGCGGGGTGGTCGAGGAACCAGCGGATCCGCTCCTCCAGTCCCTCCTCTCCCGGCGGGTAGAGGACCTCGGTGTCGTGGCCGGTGATCTCCGGGTAGCTGCCCAGATCCAGGAGGATGCAGCAGGTGCCGGTGTACATGGCCTCCAGGGTGGCGATGCCCAGGCTTTCGTGCTCGGCGGTGGAAACTTGGAGGTCCGCGGCCCACAGCGCCTCGTAGTAGGCACTCAAGCTCAAGTTGTTGCCCAGCACCACCTGCTCCGGGAAGGACGTGTGCAGATCCGCCACCGCCCGCCCTTCTGCGGTGGTGAGGTCGAATCCACGGGTGAACAGCACCTGGATGTCGTAGTCGGACAGGATCCGGGCCATCACGGCGATGAACAGCTGGGGGTTCTTGCTGGCCACCGGGGCGTGGTTGAACACGATCGCCGGTGAGTCCGGGGCCTGGGTGGGTCGACACGCGTCGATGAGTGCGGTGTTGATCGGCAGGCCCACCACGGCTGATCGCTCCATGAGGTCATCGGCCAGGCGCGGGCTGAGTGCGGAGATGTTGTGGTGCAGGGTCTCGCGCATGTACTCGGAGACCAGCAGGACCCGGTCCATGGCGATGAGGTTGGCCAGGTCCGCCATCTCCAGGCCCGGGTAGAACCGGGTGCGGACGTAGTCGGAGGGATCCCAGTGGCTGCCGTGGGTGTAACCCACGATCGGGATGTTCTTGCCCAATTCCAGAAGCAAGTGGCGGATCTGGGTGGGCCAGGTGCGGAAGGAGTGGAAGACGAACACCACATCCGGATCGGTCGCGACCAGGGTGTCCAGGGTGGCCCTGTAACCAGCCAGGGCCCAGGACAGGGACCGCAGCTCCGGCGCCAGGTCGGCCACCGAGGGAACCGCCGGGGAGGACACCTCGAACCCACGCCCGGCCAGGCCCGAGCGGATCGCCTGGGAGGCGGTGATGCCGTAGCCGCTGGCGTCGCTGGCCACCTTCTCCGCCGGGTCCCCGGTGGTGTAGCTGTCCAGATACAGGATGCTCCGTGACTCCGCCTGCATATCCGCGCCCCCTTCCCCGGTGACCCGATGGTAGCGCCGAGTCGACCCCCACAGGTTTGGTGCCGCTGTCACACATTCTCGAAGATCCGTACACGAATCTTCGGTGGTGGCCGCAGGGGCAGGCTCAGCGCCCACGATGCAACAACAGCCGATACCACGCCTGAATGCCCACAGGGACGGTGGCAACAGCCGGCAGCCTCCGCCGATGGGCGTCCCTGCTCATGACCAGGGAATGCTGCCCCCGCGTCCTAGAAACGGCATATAGTCAGTACGCATACCAACCCCCTTGAGGATCCGGGGGCTGTCCGGCGCCTCAAGCAACGGGGCAAACCGGAGCGGACGAACACGGGAGCACGACGATGTGCGGTATTGCCGGGGAGATCGCGTTCCGAGGATCGCGGGCAGATCTGGAATCGGTGCGCAAGATGACCGAGGCCATGGCGGAACGGGGTCCGGACGGCCAGGGCACCTGGCACGGCGGGTGGGCGGGGTTGGGGCATCGGCGGTTGAAGGTCATCGACCTCACCGAGGCCGCAGCGCAACCGATGGTGGAGGACCGTTTCGGGCTGGCTGTGGTGTTCAACGGCTGCATCTACAACCACCACGAGCTGCGCGCCGAACTGGCCGAGGGCTACCCGTTCCGGTCCGCCTCGGACACCGAGGTGATCCTGGCCGCCTACGACCGGTGGGGTGAGGACTTCGTGGAGCATCTGGTGGGGATGTTCGTGATCGCCCTCGTGGATCAGCGCCGGCAATGTGTGGTCCTGGCCCGGGACCGGTTGGGGGTCAAGCCGCTGTACCTGGCGCAGGTGGGTGGGCGCCTGCGCTTCGCCTCCACTCTGCCCGCCCTGGTGGCGGCCGGTGGGGTGGACACCTCGATCAACGAGGTGGGTCTGCACCACTATCTGAGCTGGCATTCCATCGTCCCGGCCCCGGCCACGATCCTGGCCGGGGTCACGAAGCTGCCCCCCGCGACCGTGCGGGTGGTCGACATCGCAGGCCGCACCCGCGACCGGGTGTACTGGCAACCGGACTACACCCGCCGCCCCGAGCACGCCGGGTGGGACGCCCAGCAGTGGCGGGACGCTGTCCACGGGGCCCTGCGCACGGCGGTTCAGCGCCGCCTGGTGGCCGATGTGCCGGTGGGGGTGCTGCTGTCGGGGGGCCTGGACTCCAGCCTGATCGTGGCTCTGCTCACCGAGGCCGGTCAGCAGGGGCTGTCCACCTTCAGCATCGGCTTCGACGACGCCGGCGATCGCGCCGGCGACGAGTTCGCCTACTCGGACCTGGTCGCCGAGGTCTTCGGCACCGACCACCACCGCCTGCACATCGGCGCCATCGACCTGCCCCAGGCGGTGGAGGACACGGTGGCGGTGATGACCGAGCCGATGACCAGCCACGACGTCACTGCCTTCTACCTGCTCTCCCAGGCGGTGGCCGAGCACGTGAAGGTCGTGCAGTCCGGCCAGGGCGCCGATGAGGTGTTCGCCGGCTACGCCTACCACCACTCCGCCGCGACCGCGCCCCGGGAGGCGGCCCTGGACACCTTCGCGGGTGCGTTCGTGGATCATGACCAGGCACAGCTACTGGCGATCTTGGAGCCGGAGTGGCTGCATCCGTCAGATCCGAGCCGGGCCCGGCTGGCTGATCACCTTGTTGCCCCGGGGGCGGCCACCGCCCTGGACGCGGTGCTGCGCTTGGACACCCACCTGCTGATGGCCGATGACCCGGTGAAGCGGGTGGACAACATGACTATGGCCGCCGGTCTGGAGGCCCGCGTGCCGTTTTTGGACCAGGACCTGGTGGAACTGGCCGCGGCGTGTCCGCCGGAGTTGAAGACCGCCCAGTCCGGCAAGGGGATCCTGAAGGACCTGGGGCGTCGGCTCCTGCCCGCGGAGGTGGTGGACCGGCCCAAGGGGTACTTCCCTGTCCCGGCCCTCGTCCACCTTCAAGAGCCGATCCTGGCCATGGTGCGCGAGGCGCTCTACGCCCCGGAGGCCAAGGACCGCGGACTGTTCCGCACCGATCTGCTGGAGGACCTGTTGGCCGAGCCCAACGCCCGGCATGCCCCGACCGGGCCCAACGTGCTGTGGCAGCTGGGGCTGCTGGAGATGTGGCTGCAGCGCCACGGAGTGGGGTGAACCCAGGAGCCGTGACAGACATCGACGACAACAGGAAGGACCGGGACGTGCGCACATTCGGTGTGGAAGAGGAGTTGCTGCTGGTCGACAGCTCGACCCTGGAGCCGTTGCCGGCCGGGGAATGGGCGGTGGGCCTGCTGGAGGACGCCCCCGTGTCCGGGCACGAGCTGACCACGGAGCTGCAGCAGGAACAGCTCGAGGTCATCTCCCCGCCCCAGACGACCCTGGCCGGGCAACTCGAGACGATCCGCACCGGCCGGGCCCTGGCCGAGGCCGCCGCCACCCGCGTAGGCGGGCGCGTGGTCGCCCTGCCCACCGCCCCGGGCATGGTCACTCCGCACTTGTACCCCGCCCCGCGGTGCCGCAGGATCAAGGAGCAGTTCGGGCTCACCGCCGCCGAGCAGCTCACCAATGGATTCCACATCCATGTCGGCATCGGTTCGCGGGAGGAGGGCGTGGGCGTGCTGGACCGCATCCGCACCTGGCTGCCCGTGATCCTGGCGCTCAGCGCCAACTCCCCGTTCTGGCACGGCAGTGACACGGGCTACGCCTCCTACCGCTACCAGGCGTGGTCCCGGTGGCCCAGCGCCGGGCCCACCGACGTGTTCGGCTCGGTCGCCGCCTACGACCGGCACCGAACGGCCCTGCTGCGCACCCAGGTACCGCTGGATGCAGCAATGCTCTACCACGACGCCCGCTTGTGCGAGGACCACCCGACCCTCGAAGTGCGCATCGCCGATGTGTGCCTGGACCCTGCCCACGCCGCCGTCCTGGCGGCCTTGGTCCGTGCGCTGGTCGAAACCGCCGCGAGACAGTGGCGGACCGAAGCCCCGGATGTGCCCGCGTCGCTGCTGCGGACCTGGTCCTGGCAGGCCAGCCGCACCGGGGTCGAGGGCCGGCTGATCGACCCGGCCACCGGCACCCCGGCCCCGGCCGGGGACGTCGTGGCCCGCCTGCTGGAGGTCCTGCGCCCGGTCCTGGCCGAGTACGGGGAGGAGCAGCAGGTGGAGGACGTGGTCGCCGACATCCTGCGTCACGGCTCCGGAGCCCACCTCCAGCGGCACGCCTATGCAGACCGGCACGACCTGCGCGACGTCGTGGTCACCGCCCTCGCAGCCACCCACCGCGCCCCGCTCCGGCGGTCGGCGAGCACCGGAACGGCAAAGTCGTCGGTGAGCACGACGCGAGAGACGGGCGAAGGGACACCGATAGACACATCGAAGGCCGTCTAGGCGTACCGGGGCGGCTAGGCCCGCCGGTTGAGCCGGGCCAACAGCGCCTCGAACAGCACCCCCCGACCCGACGCAGGTCCTCGAGGTCCAGGGACTCCTCGACACCGTGGGCGCAGGTGTCGGAACCCCAGGCGCCGGTGACCAGGATTCGCGCGGCCGGGAACAGCTGCGCCAGTGTCAGTTCCCGAAGTCGGCTACACATTCGTGGATCAGTGTTCGATAGCCGGCCATATGTAAACCAGGGAGGGCAGAACTTTCCCTGTACCCGATGCCCACGGGCCGACCAGCGACTGCAGGGTTACACCTCCGGACCTTGCCGCGCCTCCGGAAGGTAGCCGGTCGTTTTAGGTCGGTTCTATTCGATGATTTCGGCGCTGGTGGCTCTGATGTACGGCTCTCCGTCGTACGCGTCGAATTCCTCGACCGGATCGATCCCGAGCTCCTCTACCACGGTGACATCGAAGTCATCGTGCACGGTGCCTATGACGCGGACGACCTGCTCCTCCTCGACGGGAGGAAGCTGTTCCTGCTCCTCGACGATGAGCAACGGGTCCCCGGGGCCTCCGATCTCGAAAGTGTCCGAAGTCAGGCTTCTGCTCACCTCCGCGGACAGGGTGACCTGCTCTCCCACATAGGTGGTGACCTCGTCCTGGAACTGCTGGTTGTAATCCCCCTCGTAGGCCATCTCGCCAGCCCCTGCCGAGGCCTGCGCGGGGCTTTCGGCGATTTCGCCGTCGGTGACGTCTTCGACATCCGTGCCGGTTTCCGGACCTTCAGTGCCGCAACCGGCCAAGCTCAGACCGGCGGCGACCAGGACAGTGGCCAAGGGCCGGGTGATCCGCTGAGCTGATGTGCTCATGGGAGGTCTCCTCTGCGTTGACCCTCGACGTTGTGGTTGTCGACGTGGGCGCGATCCGACTTGTATTGCTCGACCCTAAGAAGTGGTTTCAATAGTTTCTCCGGGGCAGTCGCCGGGCGCAGATGACGGTGATCGCCAAGGTGGCCACAGCAGTGATGGTGTCCGCGCTGCGGTCGTAGCGGGTGGCCAGGCGGCGGAAGGCCAGCAACCAGGCGATGGTGCGTTCCACCACCCAGCGGTGCCGGCCCAGGCGTTCGCTGGAGTCCACCCCAATCCGCGCAATACGGGCGATGATGCCCCGCTTGCGCAGATAGCGGCGAACTCTCTTGTTGTCGTAGGCCTTGTCCGCGTGCAGCTTGACGGGCCGGCGTCGTGGCCGACCGCGGCCTCGGCCCTTGACCGGGGCCAGCCCGTCCAGGATCGGCTCCACGAGCATGGAGTCGTGCCGATTGGCGCCGGTGATCGCGACCGTCAGGGGCAGCCCGTCGGCGGTGACCAGCAGGTGGTACTTGGTGCCGAGTTTGCCGCGGTCGGTGGGGTTGGGTCGGGTCAGCTCGTCCCCCTTTTGGCCCGGACGCTCACCGAGTCCAGGCACGCCCGGGACCAGTCGAGCGCCCCGTCCTGACCGAGCTGGTCGAGCACGGAGTGGTGGAGCTTCTCCCACACCCCGGCCTGTTGCCAGGTCCGTAGCCGGCGCCAGCAGGTGATCCCTGAGCCGTAGCCCAGCTCCACGGGCAGCTTCTTCCACGCGATGCCGTGCTCGGCCACGAACAGGATGCCCTCCAGCGCGGCCCTGTCATCGACCCGCGGTCGCCCCGTCCGCCCGTTCTTGGCCGGTGGAGGCGGCGGAATCAGCGGTTCCAGCAGCTCCCACAACCGGTCGCTGAGCAGTCGCCCGGACGCTGTCTGACTCGCCATGGCAGCCATGATCACCAACCGGGCAGGCAGCGCTCAATGCTTCGGCCATAACTATTGAAACCACTTCTGAGTCCCCCAGGGCGGCGGTGTGTAGGGCAGTAGGCAGCACGGGCGGCGGGGCCTGCTCCTCGGCCAGGGCCTGGTCGAGGAGCCTGGCCGCCTCCCGGTGGGTGCGCTCGTTGATTTTCGTGCAGAACGCCGTGCAGGCGACCTCAAGCTCGGCGAAGGAGCCGTAGGAGGCGCGCGGGTTCGTCCCGGTAGGCACCAGGTCGGCCCTGGCGATGCCCTGTGTGTCAGGGTGATGGGTCAGCGCAGGAATCCGCCCAGCACCACCCCGTGCGGCGGCCCCGAAGCTTCGTGCTTCTGCTCAGCCTTGCATGGCCGTGATGATGGTCAGCAGGCCGGCGTAGAGGACCAGGCCGACGCAGAACCATCCGAAACTGGAATCGCGGTCTGCGGGGATCTCTTCTTTGAACACATTGAGCAGGATGGACCCGCCCAGCAGCGCTGTCAGCAATGAGACCAGCAAAGTACTGGTCGGGGCGGCGATCGCGCCCAGAACCCATCCGGTGAGCAGAGCAGCCGCCAGCAGAACCCGGCCCGTGGCCCGGAACCGGTGTGGGTAGTGCTCTTCCAGTCCGCGGTCGGTGAGGATGAAGTGCAGGCCCATGGCCACGGTGAACAGCACCGCGAACAGCAATCCCGTGCGCACGCGCAGGGCCATAGTGTAGGTGATCAGCCCGTTGTAGATCAGAAAAGAGCCCAGGTGCAGCCAGTACACCCCCGGGGATTCCCCGCTTCCGCGGCGGTTCGGCCCCTGGCGGCGGGCGAGCCGTTCCAGGCCGTAGAACACGGTGAACCCCGCCAAGGCGACCAGGAAAATGCCTAGTTCCAGTAATGGGGTGGGATCCAGCACGTCGGAGAGGGCTTCGCCCACCGCTTCGTTGCCTTCGGCGATTTCGGGCAGTAGGTGCAAGAACACGTAGGCGACGGCCAGTCCGCCGGCGAAGGACGCGGTGTAGCGCTCGGGCACCAAGGGAAGTTTGCGGATGTGCGGGGCGCCCAGGTGCAGGGCGGCCAGCACCACCCCCAGTCCCAGGGCGATCCACAGGCTTTGGGTCGTGCTGATCTGCAGGTCCATGTCGGGTCCTCCGTCTCCTCGCCGGTGATGCGTCACGGTGGGCGACCCCGAGGTGTCAACCCTCGCCGAACCACAGACCAATGGTCTCCTTGCCTGTTGCCGGCAGGGTCCGAACGATCAACTTGCCGGCGAGCCTAGGCAAACCACGGGGACAGGGCCGGGATGCACCGCCACGGGCCCGGGATCGCTGCAACTGGGGCGGTGAGAGGTGCCTGTGTCTCGGCGCGGCATCATGGCCGCTTGGGGTCAATCCTCGGAGGTGTCGCCGAGTTGGCGGCGCTGGTGCTCGCGCCGGCTGTAGGTGGCCTCGCGGATGGCCTCGTCGCTGTCGAAGTTCGAGCCCAGCGCCCCGGCCAGGGTGCCCAGTGAGGCGGCCAGCCAGGACAGGTGCACGTAGTCCAGCAGGGTCACCGGGTGGCCCAGCTGGGACTGGAGGTAACCGGCCTCGATCACCGCCAGGCCCACCAGGAACAGCACCGACCACAGCAACGCGTACATCATGGCCACGCTCAACCACACGGTGATCACCGTGGAGGCGTTGTCCCACCGGGCCCGCCAGGTGATCTCGGCGTCCCGGGGCCGGTTCCAGAGATTGTTGTGGAAGATCAGCCATCCGCTCAGCGCCGCGGTGACCACCACGCTGATCATGGCCAGCCGGAGCGGGGACAGGGCGTCGGACATGTTCCAGATGGAGGCGTAGAAGATGCCGAAGGCGCCGGTGGCGGCCGCGGCGGCCACACAGCTGGCCAGGGCCGGCAGCAGCCGACCGGGGCGGTTGCTCAGCACCATGCCGGCCAGCAACCGTACCCGGTTCATCCGCCCGGGCAGCACGATGTAGGAGGCGTCCCCGCTCCCCGCCGGTGACGTCCGGCGCACCGCGGTCCGGCCCAGGGCTTGGTGCATCGCCGCCGGTGAGGGGTAGTCCTCGGTGCCGGTCCGGATGGAGCCGACCAGGGTGGCCAGCAGCTTGCGGGCCTTGCCCGAGAAGTGATCGGCCCCCAGGGCCGGCAGCGAGATCAGCGCCGCCGCGGCCTCAGCACTGACCTCGCACAGCATCGGGTCCCCGCCGTGGGCCCGGGGCAGGTCTGTCAGGTACACGACGTAGTCCCAGCCGTGCTCCTCGCGCAATCGACCGGCATGATCCAGCAGGGGAATGTCGCCTTCGGCCGTCAGGGGCAGGGTCTCGCGGCTGACCTCCACCACCCACCGGGTGCCCACCCCGGGCTCGGCCTGATCCGTCAAGTCCTGGAACAATCCGTCGGTGAGCGATCGGGCCACTTTCTCCGGCAAGCCCGGGTCGGCCAGCACCCCCACAGTCAGCGTCTGCACGTCTCACTCCTCCATCACCCGAGACGCGGGGCGCCTCTGTGGGGGCCCCGGCCAACGGACTGTTCCGGGCCATCAACGGGGCCCTCGTTCAGGCCGAGGACCGCACCTGGGGTGATTTTGGCATCCTGGTGGCCGACCCGGCCATGACCGTCCGCCTGGGCCAGCAGCAACGGCTCAAGTCCCGTGGGGTGCGCACCGGCACCTCCGAGCAGGCAGCGCGGGCCCGATCTTTCCACGGGGTGATGATCGCCTACTGCCGCGACCATCCGATGCTCACCACCGCCGAGGCCCTTCAGCCCAGGCCCTGACCCATCCGTCGATCACCACTGCCGCAGCCGCCCCGTGGCCACCGCACCAGTGGCCCCAGGCCGACCGACCCGGCAGGGGTTGCCGGGCCTCAGCCGCCCAGGCCGGCCTGGTGATTGGTCCCGACCTGGTCGACCTTGCGGTGGAAGCGCATCCCGGCCTTCCCGCCCAGCACCGCACCGATCAGCGGAACCAGGACGGCGATGATCAGCGCGATGATCCCCCCAGTCGTCAGGGCGCCTTCCCCGACCGGGATCCGGGGGAAGCCGTTGAGCTGGGACAGGACGTTGAACTGGGATCCCGCCACGGCACCGAACACGGCCAGGACGATGGCGATCAGGATCGCCCACAGCCACACCGCGATGCCCTGCTTGGCCCCGTCGAAGCGGGCCATGCGTCCGGCCACATAGCCGCCGCAGAAGTAAGCGATGAGCAGGATCACGGCCAACACGATCCCGCTGACGATCCCTACCGTGGTCGCGTCCTGAGTGGCTTGCTGGGCGACCTGCGCTGGATCGGTGTTGGTGGCCGCCCCTACCCCGGCCCCGATGGCCGAGGCCAGGGCCGTGAGCAGTACCGCCATCCCGGTGGCAGTGAGCCAGCCGAAGAACGCCGAACCGAACTTCATGCCCCCGTATTCGTCTTTCTCCGCGGCGACGACATCGTTGCGTCGCCCTTTCGGCGTGGTGGCTCCGGAGTGGTGCTGGGCAGTCATGACGTTCTCCTTACGCTTGTGTGACCGGATCCACCGGGCCTGATGATTTAGAGCCCGACGGTGATGGTCTGAGCCAAACCGGCCGAGCACAGCACCAACACCTCGGTGCTTTCTGCCCGGCCGGGGAGGTTCTACTGGGTCGTCAGCACGCTCCACCGTCATCGCGTCCATGCCCCTCGGTGTTGGTGAGGGCATTCCTGTCCCCTTTGGCGGGACTGTCGGGGAAGAGTTCTGTGCCAGTGACACCTTGGGGTGAGGCGGTGGTGCGCTGGTTCATTCCTGCTCGAGGATCTCCCCGCTGGTGGCCATGATGTACGGCTCACCTTCGTAGTCGGTGAACAGCTCGTCGTCCAGATCGACTCCCAGTGAGTCCTCCACAGTGGTGACAGTGAAGTTATCCTGCACGGTGCCGGTGACCTGCACGACTTGCCCCTCGTCCACAGCGGGGATCTCTCCGTCCTCGATGATCAGCAACGGGTCTACGGCACCTGCGATCGCGAAGGTGTCCGGGGAGAGGATTTCGCTGACCTCCGCGGAGACGGTGACCTGCTGGCCTACATAGGTGGTGGCTTCGTCGTAGAACTCCTGGTTGTAGTCACCTTCGTAGACCATCGATGCGGCGCCGTCCGTGGCACCGTCTGTGGCGCCATCGGTGGCGGGGGCGGAGCTCTCGACGACCTCACCGTCAGTGATGTCCTCGACATCGGTGCCGGCTTCCGGGCCTTCAGTGCCGCAACCGGCCAGCCCCAGGCCTGCGGCGGCGACCAGGGCAGCTGCGGTCTTGCGGGTGGTGTAGCGCTTCTGGGTTTTCATGGTGTGCTCCCTGGAGCTGGTAGGTGGCGCCCGGCTCCCGCTGCTCAGCGGCCCGAGTGCCCATACCTCTACCGTGAAACTGGATTCCCGGCACCACAAGGGAAAACATTGGACTCTGCGGACCTTCCCCGGCCGCAGTAGCGCAATACCAGGGAAGCTTAGGGGCGGGACGTCACCAGCTACAGGCTCTCGCACCGGAAGCTGTGACGCACCTGTAATCGACCGCCCTCCCGAGGACCGCCACCATGCAACGGATCCAGGGGACCACCGCCAGGCGCGGAATAAGGGTGCAGTGCCGCAATGCCCGCCTGGAGTCCCCGACCGGCGTAGCATGGCGTCTCTTCCGGGGAAGAGACGAGATGTCGTGGGGCAGGAGACCACGCCTGCACTGAGATCGTTCCCGGCAAGGTCGGCGCTGAAAGAACCCGATGCCGTAGCAACCCCGTGCCGTGTGTCCTCCCTGGGGACGAGCAGCCCTACACCCCGTTCGTGGTTGCGCCACTACCCCCACATGTCCGCCGGCAAACCCTCCTCTCTGGACCTTCACAGCACCCGGAACAAGTCCCAGCCTCCGGCCGAAGAGGCATCTCAGGAACTGCTGCATACCTGGGCCGCACCCGCTGGCATTGACTCACGACCCCGCCGATGGGGTGGATGGAGGGACGGCCTCAGCGGGACCAGTGGTCGTGAAGGAACTTGATGCCGACCCCAGCCAGGAGACATCCCAAGGCCAGCCACGAGGCTCCCCGCAGCGCAGCGCCTTCGAGGATCCGGAAGACCCCGGTGACAAGGACGCTCACCACGCTGACACCCAGTAAGAGCGTCATCACGATCAGCACCGCATTTTCTGCTCCTGAAGCGGCTACACCGGCTTGCTCGTCCACGCTCGAACGCTCATAGATGCTCAAGACCATGACCGCCACCACTGCCAGGAGCACGCCGACGGCCGCGTAGCTCATCCGGACCACACTGCCCACACCGATCGCGCCCGCCGTGCCCAACCCAACGAGGACATAGGCGGTCACGTTGCCTCTGCGCATCTGGACGTCCTCTCTGGTGGCCAGCCGATCATCGTCATTGATGGAAAAGATGGAGGGCCTCAGCGCCTGCGGACCCCTCACCGAAAAGACAAGTTGCGTCACGGGTTCGGCCGTGGAAGAGCTTAGGGAGCGGGCTTGTCATAGTCTCCACCAGGACAGGGGCCTTCGCCCTGGTTGGGGGAAAACCATCTTGCCCGAGAATTGATCGACCAACTGGTGTGGTTCCCGGTTGCGGGTGGAGCCAACGCGTTCAGTTACCTGCTGGGTTGGGATTTCGTGCGATTCCCGCTCGGCTGGAGCGGCTCGACGGGCTTGTGCTGGCCCACGGGTGCGCCCCACAGGAGAGGCACTCGGCTGGTAGCAACCACGCCCAGGGCCACCAGCAGGATGAACCCCGACAGTCCCAGGGCGTACATGCCCACGGCGTGGTAGCCGCCGACCACGTGCGGGTCGAGGAAAAAGTACGGGTACCAATCGACCAGCCGGCCCCGGACGAGGGTGTAGAGCGCCCACAGGACAGGAAAGATCATCGCCACCCACACGGTGGACCACCGCAGGCGGTTCCGGTAAGGGCCCACCAGGAAGTCGGCGACCGCGTAGACGGGCAACACGAAGTGCAGGACCTTCGAGGACGGCGGTACTAGGAACAAATGGCCGAACAGCTCGGCGTTGGCCAGCAGCACGGTGAACACGGCCCCGGAGACGACCATGTAGGTGGTGGCCACGGCCCGGAAGACGGTCAACCACACCGGCTCGGCCCTGCTGACGGCCGCGTGGAACGTCGCCAGCAGCACGGCCAGGATCAACAGGATGGTGCTATGGATGGTGAAGTAGCTGAACAGATTGAAGCCCCGGCAAGTCCCGGTGACCAGGGCGCAGTCCGCCCGGGAGACCACGGCCCAAAAGGCGAGGGCCAGGGCCATGACCCGCACCATGAGGACGACGAACCGCACGGTCTTCCCTTCCTCGAACCGGCCGGTAGTGCACCGGCCACAGCGGGAGTTCCGTGCGCACACCCCAGATGCACGCCCTGCCCTGTCCGATCCCAGGCTAGGCGGTAAGCCCGGGATTGAAGCACGGGGACGTCTTCAGCGACCGTCGGGCCCGGCAGGCGCCTACAGTGGGGAACACCCCAGGTCGATGACGCGAGGGCGAAACGATGACGAAGCCGTCACCCACCAATCCGGCCCACACGGCAGTTCGTGCCCGGCTCAGCAGGTGGGTTGTGGTCCCGGCGGTCCTTTGCACGGTCCTGACCGGTTGCGCAGATCCTGGTCCCTCGGGGTCGGAGGATCCCGGCAACTCGGCGCTGCCATCGAGGGCCCCGAGCGCACCGCACGCCACCAGCAGTACCTCTCCGGCGCCGACGCAAGGACCGTGGGGGGCGTACGGCAGCCGGGAAGAAGCGTGCACAGGGGTCGCCACGGATGTGGTGACCCTGTCCCTGCTCTCCTCCAGCCTGCCGGTAAGCCGACGCGCAGAGGACCTCCAGCAGGTGGAGAACCAGGTGCGAACCAGCCTCGAGAGCGCCCCGCCGGCCCTGGCCTCCCACTACGCCCGGATCCAGCTGCTGGTCGACAGCTACGGGGAGGACCTCACGGCTTACCAATCCTCCACGGCCGGACCGGCCCCGCGCGAGGCGCCGCGGCTCGACAATGCGGCCCTGGAGGAATCCCTCGAGCAGATCAGGGCCTGGTTGACCGACACCTGCCAGGACCGTCGCTGAGCTCCTGCCGTGGGCAGGGTCTTCGCCTGCTGGTCCTAGTGCTTGTCCTTCGCCCGAGCCCGTTCCTTCGCCCGGGTCCGGCGGAAGCGCTCCAGCTGGGCCATGATCTGCTCCGGAGTGAGCTGGTGGATCTGTGCGCGCTTTTTGATTTCCCACGGGTAGTAGTAGGGCTCCCAGACGATCTCGTCGTCGGTCCGCCAGCAGCCACCGGTGAGATAGCGCACCGCGGTGTTGGTGAAGGCCAGCACCGGCACCGCGAACAGCGCCCCGGGGATGCCGTAGAGGATCGAGCCGGTGGCCACCGCCAGGAACACCGCCAGGGGGTGCAGAGAAACGGCCTTGCCCATGATCAGCGGCTGCAAGATGTTGGACTCGATCTGTTGGACGAGCAGCACCACACCGAGCATCAGCAGCGCGTTGGTGGTTCCGTGGGCCACGAGTGCCACCAGCACCGCGACCGCCCCGGTGGCCACCGCCCCCACAATGGGGATGAAAGAGCCCAGAAACACGAGGATGCCGATGGGCAGCGCCAGGGGCACTCCGAGCAGGGCCGCGCCGACCCCGATACCCACCGCGTCGATGAAGGCCACGAGACCTTGGACCCGGGCGTACTGCACCAGGGAGTGCCATCCTCGGCGGCCGGCCCCGTTGACCGCCCGGCGGGCGGGTACCGGGAAGAGCCGGACCAGGAACAACCAGATTCTTTCCCCGTCCATGAGCAGGAACAGCAGGGTGAAGATGAGGATCACCAAGCCGGTGAGCACGTTGCCGGCGGTGGAGCCGAAGGAGATCGCCCCGTCCAGGATCGCTTCACTGTTGGCCTCGACCGTGGCTTCGAAGTCCCTGATCCAGCCGTCGAAGCTGCCCACACCAAGTTCCAGCGGGCTGTTCTCCAGCCGGTCCAGCAGTTGCCGGGTGCCGGTGACCACGCTGCCGGAGAGCTGGGCGAAGCCCAGCACGATCTGGCGGCCGGCTAGGACCAGCAGCCCCACCACGAAGCTGATCAGCGCGAGCACCGTCCCCATTGCAGCGGCCCCCGCCGGGACGCGACGGGACCGCATCCACTTGACGAGTGGGAAAAGCAGACCGGCCAGTAGCCCGGCGATGAGCACCGGGATCATCACCACCGTGATCTTCGACAGCAGATACCCGAACAGGCCCACGGCTACCAAAACGATGATCAGTCGCCACGACCACGCCGCGGCCACCCGCACCGGCACCGCCACCCCCGAAGCGGCCTCACTGCGCAGCGGGCGCAGCTGCCCGTGGGGCAGCGGATCGGCGGCACGCCGCCCGTCGTGCGGAGTCGAAGGCATGGCGACATCCTGACACGGGCACCGCTCATCACTCTGGGGAGCTCTCGTCCCTGACTGTGGAGCTGCTCCGGTGCGGTAGTCCAACAACGAGCGGTCGGATACACACCGTCGTACTCCGGTGGAAATCCCGCCGGTCCCGCGCACGGTCACAGGAGCAACTGTGCCGTGGTGCGCACAACCCTCCTCCGGCCCAGTCGCTTGCGCGCCGGTCACGACGGGCCCCGCACCACGGTTGGGCGTTGGCGGAGCATGGACCGGGGCCGTAGCGTAAATGGATGAGCACGGGAAGCAGAGTGGGATCGTGGGTGTTCCTCGCGGCTATAGCCGTCGCCGCGGCCAGTGCCATAGGTCTAGCAGTGATGCAGCACTGGGACGGGGTTTTGCGTTTCGCGGCGGTGATGCTGGTGCTGCTGCTGACCCAGCGGGCGAAGGTGCCCACCGGGTTCGTGGCGGCTTTCGCGGTGCTGGTGCTGCTGGCGATGTGGGGTTCGGTGCAACGCTGGTATGCGGAGATCCCGCACTTCGACACGATCGTCCACGTCCTTACCCCGGGCAGCCTGGCGGCGGTGTCCTACTTCTTGCTGGTGGACGCCGGCCTGCTGCCCGATGCCCGCAGGACCGGGCGGTCAATGCGGACATGGGCCCCGGTCGTGTGGGTGGGCCTCGTCGGGTCGGCCGCGGCGGTGCTGTGGGAGTACTACGAGTGGGTGGTCGAGCAAATCAGCCCGCAGGGCATGCTCGTGGGCTACACCGACACCATCATCGACCTGTTCGCCGGAATGTGCGGCTCCCTCCTCGCCGGCCTCCTCGTACTCCGCTGGGCGCGGCGGCACACCGATATCTGAACCGCCCACGGCCCGCCGTGAGCCGATCGGGTCCTGCGGTCCTTCGACGGATCTACCCGCCGGCCCAGCCCTGGGTGGCCATGACGTAGTTCTCTCCCTGGAAGTCCGCGTACAGCTCGTCCTCCAGATCGATCCCAAGCTGTTCCTCGACCTCGACCACCGAGAAGCTCTCCTGCATCATGCCGGTGATCTCCACGGACTCACCGTCTGTCACCGCCGGGATCTCCCGCTCCTCCACGATCAGCATCGGGTCGGCCGGACCGGCGATGGCGAACGTCTCCGGGGACAGCGTCCGGCTCACCTGCCCCGAGATCGTGACCTGCTGCCCGACATAGTTCTCGGCCTCGTTGATGAACTCCTGGTTGTACTGGCCCTCGTAGACGACCTTGTTCTCCTCCGTAGGGGTGCCTACGCCATAAGGGGTGGGGTTGCCCATGAACTCCCCTTCGGCCGGGACCGGGTCGTCCTGGTTGCACCCGACCAGACCCAGTACGGTCACAGCAGCCAGCATCGCGCTCAGCACGCGGGTCGAGCTTCGGTCGCGGATTCTCATCGTGTGCCTCCGATTGTGAGTGGGAAACCCCGGGGGTGACCTGCACGGCTGCCGGCTTCGGGATCCTCACGCTAGAGAGGGCGGCGCAACCACGGCAAGGCTGGCACCACATCGTGCGCCCCCGCCCGGGAACTTGTGACCTGACCGTGACCGCCCGGGCTTCCAGCGGGCCGGTGGTCTCCGCCCCCTGCCGCGGAGTGAGTCGGCGCCTCTAGGGTGGGACATGGCGATGGGCGAGACAGCCCGCACCGATCCAAGGAGCAGTGCACCGATGGCTGACGTGACGTCTTTCGACGGGACCCGGCTGGCGTTGACCGCCTGGGGGCCCGCCGACGCCCCGATCGTCGTACTGGTGCACGGACTCGGACTCTCCAGCGACTCGTGGGGAAAGGTCCCTGACCTGCTCGCCGCAGAGCACCACGTGGTGGCCTACGACCTGCGCGGGCACGCCCAGAGCGGTGACGCCCGCAGCGGCGACTACACCATGGAGGCCCATGCCAGGGATCTCGATGCGGTGCTGCACGAGGTCGTCCGCGACGGTTCGGCCGCCGTGGTGGTCGGCAACAGCCTCGGCGGGGGCATCATCGTCGCCCGCGCCCACCACTGCGGCAACGACCGAGTGGCCGGAGCGGTGTTCGCCGGCTCCGGCGGGTCCACCGTCACCTTCCCCGGCTTCCCAGCACGCGCACTGCCGGCGCCGGTGCAGGCAGCCCTGCGCCTGGGCTGGATGAAAGTGCTGCGCACCGTCGTGCTGATCGGCAAGCGGATCCGCTCTGTGGAGGTTCTCTCCGACCGGCTCGTCCGCCGGTTCGCCTTCACCGCCGAGGCCCCGCGCGAAATCGTCGCCCGGGTCCGGGAGGACTTCCTCAACAGCCGCCCCCGCGCACTGGTCCGCACCACGCTGGCCAGCATCAGCCACGACGGCAGCCGGATGGCCCCGGACCTGCCGGTGCCCACGCTGGTGATCCACGGCAGTGCGGACCCCGAGGTGTCTGAGGAAGACTTGCGCAAGCTGATGGGGGCACTGCCCGACGGGGAGCTCCTCAGCCTTCCCGGGGAGGGCCACATGCTGTCCCTGACCCGCCCCGAGCTCGTCGCCAAGCAGATCACACGCTGGGTCGCCCACGTCCTACCCACGGGCGGCCCAGACGGCGGATGAGAGACCAATCAGTCGAGCCGGCCGCCAGCGGGGGCAGCTACCTCCGAACCTGCGTACATCCTCAGCACATCCGGCGAAGTCACACCGGAGGTGATCACGGCCCGGTCACGTTTCCGGCCATGTCCGGCCTGTGGGCACTGCTGCTGTTGAAAGGCCCAGCTCAGCGTGCTTACGGTCGGCCGGTCCACCGCAGGTTCGCCGCGCACCGGGCCCACCGTACCGGGCCCAGCGCAGCAGCTCATCCAGGAGGCACCAAATGACCACCCGTGATCGCCGCCCCACCGCCCGCACCACCGCCGCAGCCCTCGCCGCCGTCGCCGGACTGGGCCTGGGCGGCTGCAGCACCGAAGGCCCCGAGACCGGCACCGACGTCGAGGACGTCACCGAGGGCGAGGTCCTGGAGTCCTCGCCTGCCCCGGAGAACAATCCCACAGCCGGAGACACCTTCATTGGCAACTACGACCAGGACTTCTACGACGAGCGTGAGACCTACGTCGGTCAGCAAGTCACGCTCTCGGCCGAGGTCAGCGACGTCATCAGCGACGACGCCCTGGTCATCGCCGGCACCGCGGAGAACACCGTGGACCCGCTGTTGGTGCTCTACAACATGGACCAGGTCGACATCGAGGAAGGCCAGGTCGTGGAGGTCACCGGCACCGTCCAGCAGGCCTTCGACCCCTCGACCTTGGACAACCAGGCCCAGGAAGAGTTCACCGACGAGCTCTACCAGGACCATGACCAGCAGCCCTACATCGAGGCCACCGACGTGCAGCTGATACCGGAGGAGTAGGACCCTATCGAGCCGCCGGCTGGTGACCGACTCCCCGTAGCGTAGAGCTATCCCTGTCCCGACACGGACGCCCTTGTCCGCGCCCAGGCAATATCCGAAGGACCTCGGGTCGGTGGAGGAAGTGAAGCTGACTGCCCGCATCGCTGCCTGCTTCGAGTGCGCCCCGACCTGCACAGCCGGTGCCGATGCGCGTCCGTCCGAGGACACGGTGGCGGAGTTGGCCCAGTGCATCCGCACCAGCCTGGACAGCGCGGATCTGTGCGCAACCACAGGCAACGTGCTCTCCCGGCACACCGGCTACGACGGCAGCATCAACCTGGCCGTGCTACGGGCCTGCTGGATGGTGGCCAAGGCCTGCGCCGAGGAGTGCGAAACCCTCGCGGACCGGCACGAGCACTGCCGCATCTGTGCCGAAGCCTACTGCCGATGCGAAGTAGCCTGCGCGGACCTGATCACCGCCCTGGGCTGACGACGGGGCATCCACCACCGCCCCGGGGCAACCTGGCCCATGATGCGGTCCGCGTCTGCCGGCCCAGCAGCAGATCACCCAGCGGGGGCAACTCCTCGGCCAACACCCAGTGCGCCGCTTCGACGACGAGAGGAACCACCATGAACACCACCCACCACCAACTTCAAGCACGGAAGCTGGCCGGTGCCCTAGCTCTGGCCGCCGCCGTCGGGGTGAGCACCGGCTGCGGCACCAGCGACCCCCCGGAACCCGCCCCCGAGACCGAATCCAGCCCAGCCCAGACCGAGCAGACCCCGAGTGATCAGGCCACCGCCGCCTACACCGGGCCCTACAACGAGGACTTCCGCACGAACGTGGCCTCCTACTCAGGGCAGCAGGTGCGCCTCACCGGGGAAGTCGCCGACCTGGTGCCCTCCCGCTCCGCGATGGTCCTCACCGACCCCGACAACCCGGATGCGGACCCGTTGCTGGTCAGCGCCCAGTACGCCTTCCCCGACGCCGAGGAAGGCGCGGTCGTGGAGGTCACCGGTACCCTGGAGACGAACTTCCATGCCCGGGCCGACCAGGACGACGTGGACAACGAGGTCGGGTTCTACGACCGCCACATCGGCCAGCCCTACCTGGACCAGGCCAGTCTCGGCGCCGAGTAGTCCTACCCGGGCGGGCACCGGGCCAGTTCAGGCCCGGTGCAACTCGATCGTGACCAGCTGGGGCGGGGCGTTGATCCGCACCGGCAACAGGCTGAAGCCGATCCCACAGGTCACGAACATCTCGTTGCCCTCAGCCCCGTAGCCTTCCGGGGCGAAGCCGTCTGCGACGAGCTCCTCCTCCTCGCTCAGCCCCAGATAAGACCACCGCGACAGCAAAGGAACCGCGATCTGGCCGCAGTGGGTGTGCCCGGCCACCGCCATCGGGGCCGCACCGGCGGGCAGCTCGGGGAACGTGGTGGGGTTGTGCATCATCACCAGCCGTGGTGCCGCCTCCGGTACGTCATCGAGGGCCTCCTCCGGCTCGGCTTTCCCGACCGCGGCCGGCCCCACCCCAACCAGGAACAGTCCCGACCCGCGGCCGCCACCGGGAGCGGGCAGCAGGACGGCTTCGTTGGCCAAGACCTCGACGCCTTGGTCCTCGAAGGCAGTGGTGAGCTCCTCGACGGCCCCGACGGCGTAGTCATGGTTGCCCATCACCGCGTACACCGGAATCTGCGCAGCGGTCAGGGGTTCCAGCAGCCGGGTTACATCATCCACCCGTTCCTGGATGCTGGTCTCGCTCTGGTAGAGGAAGTCCCCGGGCAGCAGCACCGCCGCCGGATCGGCGGCCACAGTGTTCTCCACCACACGGTCGATCATCGAGGTGTTGTCCCACCACATACCCACCTGCAGATCGGAGAACACCATCACCCGCGCCCCCTCCCACTCCGGACTCAGTCCGGGAATGCGGGCCTGAATGCGCTCCTCGTCGAGGATAAGCCGCGGCTCGACCGCCACCCCGTACCCGGTCACCACCAGGCCCAGGACGGCCAGCACCGCCACCAAACCCGTGAACCACGACCTGGCACGACCGCGCCGGCGCCGGCGGCCGCCGTCAGCATGTGCGAAAGAGTGCATCGATGCCCTTTCTGCTGCTGCCTGCGAACCGGCGGGCGTCTCCGCCGGTTCGCAGGCAGCACGCCGGCTGCTGGGTCACTGGTCCCCCACCCTAACGATCACCCACGGGACGGGCCGGACCCACCATGACGCGACGTGCGGTGACAGGCACGCCGGGCCCGCGGCCCCGCCTGCCCGGCCTCTCATCCCATCCATCACCTGTGCTCGCTAGGGTGGGACGACACAGGTCGAGGACCGGCCACCTTGCACACCGTCACCGGAGCACCAAGGAGCACGCAGATGACTCATCGGACACGTATTGTCGCCGCCGCCGGCCTGACCGGTGCCCTGTTGCTGACCGGGTGCCAGGACGAGACCCGGCTGACCGAGCTGGACCAGTCGGAGGTCTCCACCGAGGAACTGGTCGGGGAGCAGATCACCCTCACCAATGAGGTGGAGGGCATCTATGGTGAGGAGTTCCTGACCATGGGAGATGAACTGACCGTGGTTTTTGTGACGGAGATGCCGGCCGATCTGCGCCCCGGTGACGAGGTCGAGGCCACCGGCACCGTGGCCGCCGGTGATCTGTTCAGTGAACCTGGTGACCGGGATCGGTTGATGCGGCTCACCGATGAGGAGACCGCCAACTACCTCGTCAATCGGGAGTCCGAGCCCTACCTCACCGAGGCCACCGTCACCGTCGTCGAGTAGGTACCCGGTTCACTCGACGAAGGAAAACCTTCCTACCGCACCGGTGGCAAGGGCTTCCTTCGTCGTGGGGGCCAGAGTCTAGTTGTCCTCGATGACCTGAACGTCCTCGGCAACCACGCCGAGGTCGAGCTCACGCTCGATGAGATAGGACGTCTCGTCGTCGTTGAAGTCGACTCCCCAGCCGGTCTCGATGTCGGTCTCCACGATCTGGCGGACAGTGCCGGTGACCTGGACCATGTCCCCGTCCTGGAGGTCTTGGGCGGCGGCATCGCCCCCCACGACCGGGGTGTCGTCCTCACCGACGGTGAACAGGTTCGGGCCCACGATCTCGGTGACCTCATTCTGCATCGTGACCGTCTCGTTGAGGATCGCCGCCTGAGCGGAGGCATCTCCCTCTTGCGCCTCCTGCACCGGAGTCTCCTCGGCACAGCCGACCATCAGCGCGGAGGCGAAAGCGGCCGCAGCTGGCAGAGCAGAAATCTTCATCTTCGAGCTGGTCAACATGATGTTCTCCATACGAGGGGATCATTCGCTACTGACCTGTCCACCGTCGGAGCTCAGCCTCCGGCCTATTCCGGAAACCCGTCACACAGGAATAACGAAGTCCTGGGCGGCAAGTCGATACCCCCTTGTCAGCCCCTCCATGCCCACCCTTCGAGCGCTCCCTAGGTCATTGCAGGGCGGAGGTGAGCCGGGCGGTGTTGTCGAAATACTTCTGGTACCAGGGCCTCGCCAACCAGTCCTCCAACTGAAGCTCATGGCAGTGCTGCCGATAGTCCGCCACGAGCTCCTCCAGCCGGGCCACGAAGTCGGGGCCGACGACCATGAGGTTGACCTCGTGGTCGAGCACGAAGGAGCGGATGTCCATGTTGGAGGAGCCCACCACCGCGGTCTCCTCGTCGATGAGCACGAACTTGGAGTGCAGCACGTAAGGGGACCGGTAGAGATGGATCCGGATCCCGTCACGGATCAGCCGCTCGTAGAAAGACCGCTGGGCGTGGTGGGTGAGCGCGTGGTTGGAGGTCTCCCCCATGTACAGGTCCACCGCCACCCCGCGGCCCACCGCGGTGCGCAGGGAGTTGTACATCGAGTCCTCGGGCACGAAGTACGGGCTGCACACCGTGATCCGGGATCGGGCGGAGGCGAACAGGTGGTTGAACAACTGCAGGTTCGACTCCTGACCCAACCCCGGCCCGGACGGCAGCACCTGACAGGCCAAGTTCCCGTCGAACGGGCCCGGATCCGTGGTCGGATCCTGGATCAGATCGTCGGTCTCGCAGTACCAATCCGTGGCGAATAGCGCGTCCAGGTGCCCGACAGCCGGGCCGTGGATGCGGACCGTCATCCCAATCCACTGCAGGCCCCGCTTCTTGTTCTTGGCCTTGTTGTAGCTGCGATCGATGACGTTCTGCGAGCCGGTGAACGCCACGGTGCCGTCGACCACGAGGATCTTGCGGCGATTGCGCAGGTCCGGGCGCTGGTATTCCCCACGCCAGGGCCGCACCGGCAACATCCGCCGCCAGTCGATCCCGGCCGCCTCCAATCGGCGCACGAACTGCCGGTACCCGGGGTAGCCTGCCGCGCCGAGGTGGTCGATGAGCACCCGCACGCTCACTCCACGGGCGTGGGCCTCCTCCAAGGCGGCGATCACCGGCTCGGTGCTGGATTCGGCCACGGCGATGTAGAACTCGAAGTGCACATACCGCTCCGCGCCCCGGATCGCCTCGGCCATTGCGGCCAGCGACACGTCGTAGTCGCCGATGACCTCGATCCGGTGCCCGCCGGACACGGGGAAGGCACCGTTGTGCTGGTTCAGCCGCACTGTCTCAGCCACCCAATCCGGCAAACGCTCGAGCTGCCGGACCCTGTCCTCGGCATCCCCGGGATCGACCCTCTCCACCGCCTCCCGCTGCTTCCGCTTCCGGACCTCGGGCAGATCCGCCCGGCCCAGGAGAAGGAACACCAGCCCGCCCAAGATCGGGAAGAAAAAGATCACCAGCAACCAGCCCCAGGCCGCCGAAGGACGCCGGTTGTGCGGAATCGTGCCCAGCGCCAGTAGCCGGATGACCAGATCCACGGCGAAGAACGCAGCCCCCGCCCACGGCGGGACGGTGTTCCACAGCAGGTGAGGAATGTCCATCCGCCCGCCCTACGAGCATCCCATCCAGGGACCACCGAGCTGCCAGCAGCACTAACGAGATGCCCCGGAAAGCACTGGCATCATGGTCGGGCCGTTGCACGGCCACCGGGAAACCGGTGTCCACGGTGCGTGGTGATGCCCGCACCGACCCGTGCTATCACTGCCCTTGGATCGGGAATCGATTGCTCCCCAGTCGAGGGGTGGAGTAGGTGTGGTCCATGAGCGCACCAAACCCGGCCCAGATCTACGACCGCGCTAAAGAGGAGGGGGCGCGGCGGCTGTCCATGCCGCCCCTGGAACAGGCCTCGACCGGGTTCATCGCCGGGGTCACCATCGTCTTCGGCATCGTCGCCCTGTCCATGACCGAAGAGCTCATCGCCCCCAGCCTCGGCACCGGCCCCGGGAAACTGGCCGGGGCCCTGGCCTTCGGCACCGGCGTGGTGTTCCTCGTGATCGGTCGCTCCGAGCTGTTCACCGAGAACTTCTTCGACCCCGTCGCCGCGGCCATCGACCGGCAGGGGGCTTCAGTCTGGTTCCGGTTGGGGCGGCTGTGGATCCTGGTACTGGCGCTCAACCTGGTGGGCGGGACGGTCATGGCCGCGATCTTCACCATCGAGGGCGCACTGCCGGCCGGGGCCCACGAGGTCCTCGTGTCGGTCGCCGAGGACGTCGCGGCCAAGAGCGGGTGGGCTACCTTCGCTCGCGCCATCGCCGCCGGCACGCTGCTGACCCTGCTCTCCTACCTGTTACACGCTGCCGACTCGGCCACCGCCCGCATCGTGCTGGCCTACCTGGTTGGGGTCTTCCTCGCCCTGGGCCCCTTCGACCACGTCGTCGTCTCCGGGCTGCACCTGCTCTTCGGGCTCTGGCTCGGCGCGGCCGTGACCGTCGGGGACCTGGGGCAAAATTTCGGGCTGGCAGTCGCCGGGAACCTCGTCGGCGGGCTGCTGCTGATGACTCTCACCCACACCGTCCAGGCCAAGAGCTCCCCCGGAACCGAATGACCTCCACAGCCCCGAACCGAGGCATCGTTGCTTGGTTGCCGCCCTGTCGGACACGGGATGATCACGATGTGCGCCAGCCCCGCCTGCGGGCTCCCTCATCCTTGTTTCCCTTCCTCACCTGTGCATATGGCCGGGGATCAGCCGATTCGCACGCCACAGGCTCGCCCGCCAGCGGCCCACCTGCAGGAGGTTCACCGTGACACCGTCCCGACGCCCCACACTGCGCACAACCGCCGCGGCCGCCGCCCTGGTCCAACAACCCGGCCGAGGGGCTGAACAAGGAGATCCGGCGCCGCACCGACGCGGTCGGGATCTTCCCCAATCGAGCGGCCATCGTCCGCCTCGTGGGTGCGGTGCTGGCCGAGCAGACTGACGAGTGGGCCGAGGGCCGCCGCTACCTCGGCCTGGAGGTCCTCACCCGGTGCCGACTCACCACCGTCGCCGACGCCGGGAGCGAGGTGAGCTCCGACCCCCTGACCGCCCTTACCGCCTCATCCCCGCACGAAGGATCGCTACACCACTCCAGAGAGCTTGACCGCAGGCAAAAAGGGCCCGCCAAGACGAAAGGAGAGGTGTTGTCTACTGTAAACGCCACTAGGGGTCCGTCAGCTCAACGGCGCTTGGTTGCGTCGAATTAGCAGCGATGGGGCATCGTTCGGACTGCGATCGAAGCCTGCCTACTGACCGCGGCCCACAGGGCATTCGAGGGACACCGCAGTCGAACGTGCTGGGCTCCCAGCCATCGTCACGATCGTGGCCTTATCAATCCCGGGCCATGTGCTTCTAAAGTAGTCGACTTCCGTTTATCCGCACCCGATAAACTGGTCGGGACATCGTCCTGGGCTCCTGAGGAGTACGCGCCATGAAAACCGCCGCCCGCAAGTCCCTGAAGCGCGCAGGCCTCAGTGCCGCCGCCGTGGCCGCCCTGCTCACCGCCACCGGATGCACCTACATCAACCCGGTGGCCACCGCCGAGGTGGGCTACGCGCCCGCGGACGGCATCGTGGTGGAGATGGGCGACCTGAAGGCGACCAACCTGCTGATCGTGGCCCAGAGCGCTGACGCCCCGGGCCGCCTCCTGGGCAGCCTCACCAACAACGCCGAGCAGGAGATCACCGTCACGGTGGACGCGGACGGCGCCACGGGCGAGATCGTCGTCCCCGCCGGGAGCACCGTGCAGCTCGAGGATGCCGCTCCCGTGATCCTCGACCCGGTCGGTGCCATGCCCGGGCTCATGGTCGAGGCCGAGATCAGCGCCGCGGGCCAGTCCGTGACCGATTCCGTGCCGGTACTCGACCACACCTTCCCCCGCTACGCCGAGTACATCCCTGGCGGGGCCCCGTCCACCCCGGCCAACCCGTCCAACGTCCCGGCGGAGCCCGGCGACGAGGCCTTCGTGGGAGGCCAGCAGGCCGACGAGCACTGATCCGCCGCTCCCATCCGGTGCAAGACCGAAAAGGACAAGGGACATTACTGTCTTGGCAATTCGCGGTCGGCATTGATGGAAAATAAGGAGCAATGTGCCATGCCGCCTGGTTATCGGGGGCTGCCCCCGGTTCACCTGACTTCTTGACCTGCCCCACGGCCCGCTTGCCCTTGCTGGTGTGAAGCGGTGCATCTCCTCGAGAGGCTCCGACCATGCCGCGACCCTTCCCTGCCGAGTTCCGTCTCCGTACCGTCGCCCTCGTACGGGCCGGCAAGACCATCACTGCCACGGCCGCCGAACTCGGGATCAGCGCCGGTGCATTGCACAACTGGGTCCGCCAGGACCAGATCGACCGCGGGGAGCGATCCGGGCTCACGACCCAGGAGTCAGCGGAGCTGGCGAAGGCGAAGAAACGCATCCGGGCCCTCGAGGCCGAGGTCGAGATCCTCAAGAGGGCCGCAAAGCTGCTCGGGGAGGACCGTCCCGACCCAAAGGATCCATCCGGTGATCGATGAGCTCGTCGACGCCGGGCACCCCGTCAAGGTCTGCTGCCGTTTGCTCGGGGTGAGCAGTCCCGGCTACTACCAGTACAAGAACCGGCCTCTCTCGCCCACAGCGATGCGTCGGCAGTGGCTGACCGGGCTGATCCGGGAGGTGCACACCGCCTCCCGCGGCACTTACGGCTCCCGCCGGGTCCACGCCCGAGCTCACCCGCGACATGGACGTCGTCGTCAGTGAGAACCCGGTGGCCGTCTTGATGAGTCTCGCCGGGATCGCCGGGCTCTCAGGCCCGGCCAAGGTAAAGAAACTCAAAGGGATCGCCACCGCCGATGACCTCGTGCACCGCAAGTTCCACCGCCTGGCGCCCAATGAGCTGTGGGTCACCGACATCACCGAGCACCCCACGCGAGAAGGAAAAATCTACTGCTGCGCGGTGCTGGACGCGTTCTCCCGCCGGATCGTCGGCTGGTCCATCGACAACCATCAGGACTCCTCCCTGGTGGTCAATGCCCTCGACATGGCCATCAAGAACCGCCGGCCCGCACCGGGCGGGATCGTGCACGCCGACCACGGCGTGCAGTTCACCTCCTGGGCTTTCACCCGCCGGATCCGTGCCGCAGGGCTTATGCCATCCTTCGGGACCATCGGGGATGGCTACGACAACGCGATGATGAAATCGTTTTGGTCGTCCATGCAGATCGAGCTGCTGAATCGGAAGAGGTGGCGCACCCGGATCGATCTGGCCAACGCGATCTTCGAGTACATCGAGATCTTCTACAACCGTCAACGGCGTCACTCACAGCTGAACTACGAGTCCCCGGTCACCCACGAACTACGCTACGAACCACCGTCTATCCCTGCCTGATCTTCAGACCTCGTGGGGTAAGCGAACCGTGGGGCAGGTCAGAGAGTCAGCCAAACTCGGGGCAGTCCCGGCCCGTCCGGTTCCCGATTACCAGGGCTCCGCGCAGCGCCAGTGCCCGGGGCAATGACCGGGACTTGCCCCACCGGAGCCTGCACCCGATCCCTCGACCCCCGTGTCAGCGCTCTTGGAATTGTGGGCCGGTAGTGCTCGTCGAATAGTGGGCCACATGGTTGTGGTTAGTTTGTCTGCTCGGTGATGGCGGCGCTAGGGAGCGTGTCGGTTCCGAGGTGT
>NZ_BAAAOA010000015.1:266471-279661 GCF_039530085.1 Kocuria aegyptia | reverse complement strand
CTACTTCGCCGACCACGGCATCACCGGCATCGAGCGGGTGATCACCGACAACGCCTTCGCCTACAGGCACTCCACCGCTTTCCGCGCCGCGGTGGCGGCCCTGGGGGCGCGGCAGAAGTTCATCAAACCGCACTGCCCCTGGACCAACGGCAAGGCCGAGCGCCTCAACCGCACTCTGGCACGCGAGTGGGCCTACACCCGCGCCTACGCCACCAACGACGAACGTGCGCAGGCCTTGCCGAAATGGCTGGAGCACTACAACCTGGAGCGACCCCACACCGGCATCGGCGGCCTGTGCCCGATCGAGCGCATCAACAACGCTGCGAGTCAGTACACCTAGCCCCGCCGGCCGCACTGCCGGCAGATGACGGTGGGCAGCGCCGGCGCGGGAGGGCGCTGCACTCGACGTCGACCCCCGCGTCCACCCGTGGCGCCCGCACTGCACCGGCAGCACGGGTTCCCCGCGGTCACGGCGCGCACGAGAGGCCCGTGGGTCACGCCCCGCCGAGCGCAGGAGTGCCTCCGGTCGGCGGGGCCGCCTGCGGAACGGGGGGCAGGGGCCCTGCTCCGGCGGTCCGGCCGCCGTGCGGCCTGCGAAGATCCGGCCCCCGGTGCATCCACAGGGGCTCCCGCGCCGGTAGTAGGGGTGAGGACACCCGCGCAGGATGACTTCCGGCAGGCCGCCGCCTGTCAGACCACCGCAACCGACATCGAGGTGAGTCCGATGGCCCGGATCCGACTCTGCCAGTGCGGCGCCCCACCCCTCTACGGACCGTGGTGCTGGGCGTGCTCCCACGAGCAGGAGCGGCGTCGGGAGCCCCTCGCCGTCATCGCCTGGGACGCCGCCGACATCGACTGAGGGCTGCCCGCGGACCGCCACCGGCTCGACGGCGGCCGCACTGCACAGGACGGCGTCCCGGGACGCGGGTACCGCGGCCGTCCACAACGGGGACGTCCCGGCCGCGGCGGCACCCGCTCCGGCCGGACGCTGGGTGCACCCCGCCACCGGGGCCAGCACCGGCCGGACCGGCCGCCGTCCAGAGGAGTTCCCGATGACCGAGCAGATCACCGTCCGCGGCTACGTGGCCACGGACCCCGAGTCCCGCAACCTGCCCGACGGCACCGTGGTGGTGACCTTCCGACTCGCCTCCACCCCGCGCTGGTTCGACCAGCAGGCCGGATCGTGGCGGGACGGGCACACCAACTGGTTCACCGTCCAGGCGTTCCGATCCCTGGGGCTCAACGCACTGGCCAGCATCAGGACCGGCCAGCCCGTGGTGGTCGTCGGCAAGCTCAAGGTCCGGTTCTGGGAGGGCGAGCACGGGCGCAACACGGCCGTGGAGGTGGACGCGGTGTCCGTGGGGCACGACCTCGCGCTCGGCACGGCGTGCTTCCAGCGCACCGTGAACTCCTCGCCGCCCGCCGACCAGACGGGGGACCAGGCTGCCGCGCAGCCCGAGGACGGCACCGCGACCGGTTCGCCGGACCGTCCGGCGGCGCCGCAGGACGACCCGTCGGACGGGAGCGGCGACCCGTCGGACGGGCGCGGCGACCCGTCGGGCGGGAGCGGGGGCCCGGCGGGCCCGGAGGGCCTCGACCCGGTGACCGGCGAGCTCCTCGGGGCCGCGGCGGTCCCGGGACGGCGCTCGCGCCGGCAGCCCGCCGCCACTTGAGCGGCCCGGGCGGAGCCGTTCCGGCGCGGGGACGGAGCCGGGCCGCGGTGCCCCGCCCCGCTCCGTCCCCGCTCGTCCGCCGCCCGTCGGCCGGCGCGGAGCGGGGTAGCCTTGAGGGCATGGCGGAATTCATCTACACAATGTCCAAGGCCCGCAAGACCGTGGGCGACAAAGTCATCCTGGACGACGTCACCATGTCGTTCTATCCCGGCGCGAAGATCGGTGTCGTAGGGCCCAACGGCGCCGGCAAGTCCACCATCCTCAAGATCATGGCCGGCCTCGACCAGCCGTCCAACGGCGAGGCCCGGCTCAGCCCCGGCTACACCGTCGGCATCCTGCTCCAGGAGCCACCGTTGAACGAGGAGAAGACCGTCCTCGGCAACGTCGAGGAGGGCGTGGGCGAGATCAAGGCGAAGGTCGACCGTTTCAACGCGATCTCCGAGGAGATGGCCCAGCCGGACGCCGACTTCGACTCCCTGATGGAGGAGATGGGCAAGCTCCAGGAGGACATCGACGCCGCCAACGCCTGGGACCTCGACTCCCAGCTGGAGCAGGCGATGGACGCCCTGCGCTGCCCGCCGCCGGACGCCGACGTCAAGGTCCTCTCCGGTGGTGAGCGCCGCCGCGTGGCGCTGTGCAAGCTGCTGCTGCAGAAGCCGGACCTGCTGCTGCTCGACGAGCCCACCAACCATCTCGACGCCGAGTCCGTGCTGTGGCTGGAGCAGCACCTGAAGGACTACCACGGCGCCGTCATGGCCGTCACCCACGACCGGTACTTCCTCGACCACGTGGCCGAGTGGATCTGCGAGGTCGACCGCGGCCGGCTGTACGGCTACGAGGGCAACTACTCGGCCTACCTCGAGACCAAGCGCGCCCGCATGGAGGTGCAGGGCAAGAAGGACGCCAAGCAGGCGAAGCGCCTGGCCGACGAGCTGGAATGGGTGCGCTCCAACGCCAAGGGCCGCCAGGCGAAGTCCAAGGCCCGTTTGGCCCGCTACGAGGAGATGGCCGCCGAGGCGGAGAAGACCCGCAAGCTGGACTTCGAGGAGATCCAGATCCCGCCCGGGCCCCGCCTGGGCAACCTCGTGATCGAGGCGAAGGACCTGCAGAAGGGCTTCGGGGACCGCAGCCTGATCAAGGGCCTGTCCTTCTCCCTGCCGCGCAACGGCATCGTGGGCGTGATCGGCCCCAACGGCGTCGGCAAGTCGACCCTGTTCAAGACCATCGTGGGCCTCGAGGAGCTGGACGGCGGGGAACTGAGGATCGGCGACTCCGTCAAGATCTCCTACGTGGACCAGAACCGCGCGAACCTCGACGCCAGCAAGTCGTTGTGGGAGGTCGTCTCGGACGGCCTCGACTACATCAACGTCGGCAACGTCGAGATGCCCTCGCGCGCCTACGTCTCCGCGTTCGGGTTCAAGGGCCCCGACCAGCAGAAGAAGGCCGGGGTGCTCTCCGGCGGGGAGCGCAACCGGCTGAACCTGGCCATGACCCTCAAGCAGGGCGGCAACCTGCTGCTGCTCGACGAGCCCACCAACGACCTCGACGTCGAGACGCTCGGCTCGCTGGAGAACGCGCTGCTGGAGTTCCCGGGCTGCGCCGTGGTCGTCTCCCACGACCGGTGGTTCCTCGACCGGGTGGCCACGCACATCCTCGCCTGGGAGGGCACCGAGGAGGAGCCGGACCAGTGGTACTGGTTCGAGGGCAACTTCGAGTCCTACGAGGCCAACAAGGTGGAGCGACTCGGCGCGGACGCCGCGCGGCCGCACCGCGTCACCCACCGCCGCCTCACCCGCGACTGACGCAGGGCCGGGCCTCGCCCGGACATGTCGGAGCACGCCGAGGGGCCCGTCCGGTGGGAGAGCATCCCACCGGACGGGCCCCTCGGCGTGCTCCGTGCGGCTAGGAGAACTCCGGGAAGCGCATCATGCCCTCCTGGGCGGTGGTGGCCACGAGCAGGCCGTCCCGGGAGAACATCCGGCCCACCCCGAGGCCGCGGGCCGAGGAGGCGTTGGGGGAGGACTGCACGTAGAGCAACCACTCGTCCGCGCGGGTCTCCCGGTGCCACCACATCGCGTGGTCGAGCGAGGCGAGGTTCATGCCCGGCTCGATCCAGGTCCTGCCGTGCAGGCGCAGGATGGGCTCGAGCAGCGTGTAGTCGCTCGCGTAGGCCAGCGCCGCGCGGTGGATGTTCGGGTCGTCGGGCAGCGGCTTGAGGGTCTTGATCCACACCGCGTTGAACGGTTCCCCCCGGGAGTCCGGCTTGAAGTAGATCGGCTCCGTGATGTAGCGCATGTCGAAGGGCCGCTCGTGGGCGATCGCCTGCGCCTCGGGGGCGTCGATGTGGCCCAGCAGTTCCACGGCGCTGGGCAGGGACTCGGGGTCGGGCAGGTGCTGGGGGGACTCGTCCTGGTGGTCCAGGCCCCGGGCGGGGACCTGGAAGGACGCGATGGCCGAGAGGATGGCGCGCCCGTCCTGGTAGGCGTGCACCCGGCGGGCGGAGAAGGACCGCCCGTCCCGGATCCGCTCCACACCGAAGGTGATCGGCTGGGACACGTCCCCGGCGCGCAGGAAGTAGGCGTGCAGGGAGTGGATGATCCGCTCCGGCTCCACGGTGCGCATGGCCGCGGTCGCGGCCTGCGCCAGGACCTGCCCGCCGTAGACCCGGCCGCGCGCGGGGGAGAGGGAGTGGCCCACGTAGATGTCCTCGAGGGTGCGCGCGCCACCCCCGTCCGCGAGGTCGAGCATGTCGAGCAGGGCCTGCGTGGGGTCCGGGATCGGGCTGTAGGTCATGGCCTTCACTCTAGCCAAGCCGCCGGTCGCGCCCCGGTGTGATGGGATGGGGGCATGTCTTCGCTGCTGATCCCCATCCAGATGCGCTTCGGCGACATCGACAGCTACGGCCACGTCAACAACGTCACCATGCTCCAGTACCTCGAGGACGCCCGGGTCCGGCTCATGGCCCGGCCGCTGTCCGCGGGCGCCGCGGCAGGCGTGCCGGAGGGCGCCACGTTCCGCGCCCTGCTGGGGGAGCGGCTGACCGTGATCGGGCGGCAGGAGGTCGAGTACCGGGAGCAGCTCCTGTACCGGCCGGATCCGGTGTCCGTGCGCGTGTGGGTCTCCTCCGTGGGCGGGTCGAGCTTCGTGCTGGACTACACGGTGCAGGAGGAGGACGGCTCGCGGGTCTACGCCGTGGCGCAGACGGCCGTCGTCGTCATCGACCGTGCCTCGGGACGGCCCGTGCGCCTCGACGAGACCCAGCGGAGCCTCCTCGAGCACTGGTCGGACGCCCCGGCCCGGTTCGCCCGCCGGCCCGCGCCGGCCGAGGCCTGAGCCCCGTGGACCGGTCCCTTCCGCTGACGGATCCGAGGGACGTCGCCGACCTGCGGACGTACCTGTCCCGGGCCCGCGGGGTGGACCCCCAGGGCGCGGTGCGCTTCCAGGCGCGCGGGCGGGCCCTCGGGGTCTACGTGTGCGTGCTGGAGCCGCACGGGCTGCTGGACAGCACGCCCACGGTCCTGGGGTTGCGCACCGCCGCACTGGCCGGGGAACAGTCGCTGGACGTCACCGTCCCGCTCGGCGGGGTCCTCGACCGGATGCCGCGCCAGGACCAGGACGCCACGGACGTGGGCCTGCCCCCCATGGACGCGGCCGTCTCGTGGGCGGGCATCGCCCCGCCCCTCGGCGGATGGGTCCCCGTGGGGGACGTCGCCGGGGACGCGCTGCGGGAGGCCGCACGCGCCGGGATCGCCGAGGTCGCCCGGGCCGTGCCCACGGACGCGGGTGCCGCCGTCGTCGACACCGTGCGCTCGCAGGTCTGGGGCCGCTCGTCCGGGTGGGCGCAGCCCCTCGCGGGGCGGTTGACCGGACCGCCGCCGCCGGACGGTGCGGCGTTCGCCGCGTACTCGCTCGGCTTCCTGCGCCCGGGCGCGGAGGTCGCGGTCGCCGAGAACGGCCGCTGGGTGCGCCTGAGCACACCGGGCGGGCACGTCCTGGCCAAGCGCTGAGGCCGGGGCCGTCTCAGCCGGGCCGGTTGATCATGGCGTGGGCGGCGCGGTCGAAGTAGTCCCAGATGATCCCGTCGTGCAGCGGGGAGAGCTCCAGGGTGTCTAGGGCCGCGCGCATGTGCTTCAGCCACGTCTCGCGCGCCCACACGTCCACGGGGAACGGCATGTGCCGCATCCGCAGCCGCGGGTGCCCGCGCTGCTCCGAGTAGGTGGTCGGCCCGCCCCAGTACTGCTCGAGGAACATCCGCAGCCGCTCCTCGGCGGGCCCGAGGTCGTCGTCCGGGTAGAGCGCCCGGAACCGCTCGTCCTGGGCCACCCGGGCGTAGAACTCGTGCACGAGCTTCACGAACGTCTCGTGCCCGCCCACCTGGTCGTAGAACGACGACGCCGTGCCCGCCTCGGCCCGCTCCCGCTCGTCGCCGACCTGCGGCACGGGGCGGCGCAGCTGGGACAGGGGCGCCCCGACCGCGAAGGACCGCGCGCCGGGCGGGGCCGCGGCGGCGGGGTCGGTGCGCGGGTCCCCGCCGGCCGGAGGCGTGCTGCCGGGCTCGCCGGGCCCCGGATCCTGCCGCTCGTCGCTCATGCCCGCGCCACCTCGTGGGCGGCGTCCACGGTCTGCGCGCGGACCGCGCGGGCGGTGGCGTCGCGCTGCTCGAGCACCAGCCGGCGGAGCCCGTGCAGGTCCTCGGGCAGGTCCGCCAGGAAGGCGTCCGTGGCGTCGACCGTCTCCTGGGCGGGGATGTTCGGGTACATGCCGATCGCGATCTGCTGGGCGAGCTCGTGCGTGCGGGTGCGCCACACGTCGGGGATCGCCGCGAAGTACTGCTCGGCCCAGGGAGCCAGGAGGGAGGTGTCGGCGGCCGTGCGGAACCCGTCGATCGCCGCGTCCTGGATCGAGTTGGGCAGCGACCCGTCCACCATGATCTGCTGCCACGCCCGGGCCTTGGCCTCGGCCGTGGGGATCGCCGCGCGGGCCCGGGCAGCGGCGATGGCCCCGTTCTCGGTGTTGTCCTCGGCGAGCGCGGCGTCCACGTCCGCGTCGCCGCGGCGGCCGCCGCCGGTGAGCGCGGTGAGCACCGCCCAGCGCAGGTCGGTGTCCAGGTCCAGGCCGGGCAGCGAGTGCTCCCCGGCGAGCAGCTGCTCGAGCACGTCCAGCTGCCCGTCGGTGCGGGCGTGGCGGGCGAAGGCCTTGAGGAACTGCAGCTGGTGGTCGGAGCCGTCCGCTGCCTGCTCGGTGAGCTGCCACAGCCGGTCCGCGGCCGCGTGCTCCGTGGCGTCCCGGGCCGGCTCGGCCACGTAGCCCTCGAGCACGGTGTCCAGCTGGCGCAGCTGGACCTGCACGGCCGTCGACTCGGTCTCGTGGGCGATGTTGCCGAGCACCAGCTCCACGTAGCGGCGGGCCGGGGTCTCGCCGTCGCGCACCCCGTCCCACACGGAGGCCCACACCAGGGCCCGGGGCAGGGTCTCGCCGAAGTCCTTCAGGTGCGCGAGGGCCGTGTCCAGGGAGCACTCGTCGAGGCGGATCTTCGCGTAGGCCAGGTCGTCGTCGTTGACGAGGACGAGGTCGGGACGCTCCCGCCCCACCAGCTCGGGGATCTCGGTGACGGGGCCGTCGACGTCGAGCTCGACGCGGTGGGTGCGCACGAGCCGGCCCCGGCCGCCGTCGTGGTCGTAGAAGCCGATCGCCAGGCGGTGGGGGCGCAGCGTGGGGTGCTCCTCCGGGGCGGTCTGCTCGATGCGGAACGAGCGGACGATCCCGTCGTCGTCGGCGTCCACGACCGGGGTCAGCGTGTTGACGCCGGCGGTCCGGAGCCACTTCGCGGACCAGTCCTCGAGGTCCCGGCCGCTGGCCTGCTCCAGCTGGACCAGCAGGTCCCGCAGCTCGGTGTTCGCCCACGCGTGCTGGGTGAAGTAGCGGTTGAGCCCCGCCATGAACTGCTCCTGGCCCACCCACGCGACGAGCTGCTTGAGCACCGACGCGCCCTTGGCGTAGGTGATGCCGTCGAAGTTGACCAGGACGTCCTCGAGGTCGCGGATCTCGGCCGTGATCGGGTGCGTGGTGGGCAGCTGGTCCTGCTCGTAGCCCCAGGACTTCTCCCCGGAGGCGAACGTGGTCCAGGCGTTGCCGTAGCGCGTGTTCTCGGCGGCCGCCAGGTGAGACATGAACTCGGCGAAGGACTCGTTGAGCCACAGGTCGTTCCACCAACGCATGGTGACGAAGTCGCCGAACCACATGTGCGCCAGCTCGTGCAGGACGGTGACGGCCCGCCGCTCCACCCGGGCCTGCGTGGGCCGGGAGCGGAAGACGTAGAGCTCCACGAACGTCACCGCGCCGGCGTTCTCCATGGCCCCGGCGTTGAACTGGGGGACGAACAGCTGGTCGTACTTCTCGAACGGGTAGGGCACCCCGAACTGCGCCTCGAAGAACTCGAAGCCCTGCTTCGTGATCCCGAACATCTCCTCCGCCTCGACGTGCTCCATGAGCGAGCGGCGGGCGTACAGGCCCAGGGGGACCGTGCGGCCGTCGGCGCTGGTGAGCTCGTCGTGCACGGACGCGTACGGGCCGGCGATCAGCGCCGTGACGTAGCAGGGGACCACCGGGGTGGGGGCGAAGGACCAGGTGGCCGCGCCGTCCCCGGCGGGCACGGGCTCCGGGGTGGGTTGCGTGGAGACGACCGTCCAGTGCGCGGGGGCCGTCACGGTGAACGCGAAGCGCGCCTTGAGGTCCGGCTGCTCGAACACCGCGAACATCCGCCGGGTGTCGGCCACCTCGAACTGGGTGTAGAGGTAGACCTCGTCGTCGACGGGGTCCACGAACCGGTGCAGGCCCTCGCCGGTGTTCATGTACCGGCAGTCCGACTCGACCGTCAGCACGTTGTCCCGGGCGAGCCCGGGCAGCTGGATCCGCACCCCGTCCGAGACCTCGGCGGGATCGAGCTCCGTGCCGTTGAGCACCACGGAGTGCACCGCGTCGGTGATCGCGTCGATGAACGTCGTCGCGCCCGGGGTCGCCCGGAAGCGCACGGTCGTCGTGGAGCGGAAGACGCGCTCGCCGCGGGTGAGGTCGAGGACCACTTCGTAGGCGTCCATCGCCACGGTCTCGGCCCGCGCGGCCGCCTCCTGGCGGGTCAGGTTGGTTCCGGGCACTTCAGTGCCGTCCTCTCGTCGGGGTCGGTTCGTGTTCGCGTCGTGATCGGGGCGTCCGCGGCCGGTGGGCCGCAGCGGATCGTCCCATTATGTCAGCCGGTTCCCGGCCGCCCCCGGAGGCCCTGCGGTGTCCGCGGCGCGGTCGCCGCACGCACTACGCTGGAGGGCGGCCGGTCCGCCGCCGCGGGCCCTCCGCCACGATCCCGCCCCGTTCCCGCGAACCCCAGGAGCACGCCGCCCATGCGCGTCCACATCGCCACCGACCACGCCGGCCTGGACCTCTCCCGCTACCTGGTGGAGGAGCTCGTCGCCGCCGGCTACGACCTCGTCGACCACGGCCCCGCCGAGTACGACGCGCTCGACGACTACCCCGCCTTCTGCATCAGCGCCGCGCGCGCCGTCCTGGCGGACCGGGCCGCGGGGCTCGACTCCCTCGGGATCGTCCTGGGCGGCTCGGGCAACGGCGAGCAGATCGCCGCGAACAAGGTCGCGGGCATCCGCGCCGCCCTGGCCTGGAACCTGGACACCGCCCGGCTCGCGCGCCAGCACAACGACGCCCAGGTCGTGGCGGTCGGCGGGCGCCAGCACTCCATGGAGGAGGCGCTGGCGATCGTCCGGGCGTTCCTGGCGGAGCCCTTCTCCGGCGACGAGCGCCACGAGCGCCGGATCGCGCAGATCGGCGAGTACGAGTCCACGGGCACGGTCGCCGGCAAGCTCGAGGGCCTGCGCCCGCGCGAGTTCCCGGCCGCCCAGGAGGCCTGAGTGCCGGAGGGGCACTCGATCCACCGCCTCGCCCGCCAGTTCACGGACTGCTTCGTGGGACAGCCGCTGTCCGTGAGCTCCCCGCAGGGGCGCTTCGCGCAGGCGGCGGCCGTCCTGGACGGCGCCGTGCTCGGGGGAGCCCGGGCCCACGGCAAGCAGCTGTTCCTGGACTTCGCCGGGGACCGGGTGCTGCGCTCGCACCTCGGCCTCTACGGCGCGTGGAGCTTCGGCGGCACCGAACGCTTCCGCGGCGCCTCCTCGATCGGGGCCCCGCGCCGGATCGGTGAGCGGGAGCTGCGCGAGGACGGCACCGCCCCCACCGGCCCGCTGCGGCCGCCCGCGCCGGTGGGGGCGGTGCGCGTGCGGCTGGTCGGGCACGAGGGCTGGGCCGACCTGCGCGGGCCGGCGCTGTGCGTGCTCGAGAGCTCCGCCGAGGCCGAGGCGGCCCGGGCGCGGCTGGGCCCGGACCCGCTGGACCCGCACGCGGACCCCGCGCCCTTCGTGGCCGCGGTGCGGCGCAGCCGCCGCCCCGTGGGCGCGCTGCTCATGGACCAGTCCGTCGTCGCCGGGGTGGGCAACATCTTCCGGGCGGAGTCGCTCTTCCGCCGCGGACTGGACCCGATGACCCCGGGACGCGCCATCGGCGAGGCCGTGCTGCGGGAGCTGTGGGCGGAGAACGCGGCCCTCATGCGCACCGGCGTGCGGCTGGGCCGGATCGTGACGACCGATCCCGCGGACCGGGCGGGGATCGGGGAGGCCCAGGCGTGGCCCGAGCACGCCCACCTCGTCTACCGGCGCCAGGGCCTGCCGTGCCGCCGGTGCGGAACGCCCGTGGCGGCGGGGGAGCTGGAGGGCCGCTCGCTCTACTGGTGCCCCTCCTGCCAGCGCTGACCGGGCACGGTCCCGCGGCGTAGCCTGGGACCATGTCCGGTTGTTGCGGCGCGCCCGGCTACCAGCGCGTCTTCGGCCCCCGCTTCGCGCGGCGCCTCGCCCGCCGGTACCGGCGGCGGGGACTCGACCCCGCCTCCCGGCGGGTCGTGGAGTTCCTGGCCGCCCAGGGCCTGGAGGGGGCCAGCGTGCTGGAGGTCGGCGGCGGCGTGGGCGAGATCCAGCTCGAGCTGCTGCGCCGGGGCGCCGCGCGGACCACGAACCTGGAGCTCGTGGACTCCTACGAGGCGGAGGCCGCCGAGCTGGCCGCCGCCGCCGGCGTGTCCGGCCGCGTGGTGCGGCGGCAGCTGGACATCGCCGCGGACCCGGAGGCGGTCGCCCCGCACGACATCGTGGTGCTGCACCGGGTGGTGTGCTGCTATCCCGACCACGAACGGCTCCTGGGGGCCGCCGCGGACCGGGCCACGCGCCTGTTCGTGTTCAGCCACCCGCCCGGCCACGGCCTCCTCCGGGCGCTCGCCCGCCTGGAGAACCTCTGCCTCCGCGCGACCGGCACGCCCTTCCGCGCCTATGTGCACTCCCCGGCGGCCATGCTCGCCGTCCTGCGGGAGCACGGCCTGCGCCCCGTGCACGAGCACCGGGGCGCGGTGTGGCGGGTGGTCGGGCTGGTCCGGTGAGACGGGCCGGCCCCCGGTCGCCGGAGCTCTCCCGCGCCGCGAGGGCGAGCGGGGGCCGGGCCGGCCGGGCGACGACGAACGCCCCGGTCCAGCGGGACCGGGGCGTTCGTGGCGAGAGGGGATGACGGGAATCGAACCCGCGTAATCAGTTTGGAAGACTGAGGCTCTACCATTGAGCTACATCCCCACCGGACGCTCCGTCGAGGCCATTCCCATTAACCGGCCCGGCGCGCGCGGTGTCAAATCCCGGACGCCGGCCCGACCCTCGGAGCGAGCCCGGCCGGCGGGGCGCGGACCCGGGTGAGCGGGGTCCGGCGGGCCGAGGTGCGGCCCCGTCCGCCCAGCCGGTAGACTCGCCGGTGGTCCGTGCTCGTGCACCGGACCGCAGTCGTTGCAGCCGAGGCTGCAGGTACCGGGGCGTAGCGTAGTGGCTAGCGCGCCTGCTTTGGGAGCAGGAGATCGCAGGTTCGAGTCCTGTCGCCCCGACGTTGGAGCGGCTGCCCGGTCCTGCCGGGCAGCCGCCTTCCCGACTGTCCCGGGACCGGAAAGCGGCCCCGGAAGACCCAACCGACCTACCACTCAGGAGTGCAGCGGAAGTGAAGAGCGCCGTCGAGAAACTCAACCCCACCCAGGTCAAGATCGTGGTGGACGTCCCGTTCGCGGAACTGAAGCCGTTCATCGACCAGACCTACACCTCGCTCGCCAACCAGATCCAGGTCCCCGGCTTCCGCCGCGGCAAGGTTCCGGCGCGGCTGATCGAGCAGCGCGTGGGCTTCGACTTCGTCGTCGAGAACGCGCTCAACGAGGGCCTGAACACCTTCTTCCAGCAGGCCCTCGCGGAGAACGAGATCACCCCGCTGACCCAGCCCCAGGTGGAGGTCGTCGCCAAGCCCGACGAGACGAACCGCGAGGCCGACACCAAGGTCGAGATCGACGTGGCCGTGCGCCCCGAGATCGAGCTGCCCGACTACAAGGGCCTCGAGGTCGAGGTGGAGGCCCGCGAGGCCTCCACCGAGGACGAGCAGATGGCCCTCGACGAGCTGCGCGGGCGCTTCGGCACGCTCAAGACCGTGGACCGTCCCGCCGTCGAGGGCGACTTCGTCACCCTCGACCTGCAGGCCCTGGTCGACGGCGAGGAGGTCGACGCCGCCAACGACCTGTCCTACCAGGTGGGTGCCGGCACGATGCTCGAGGGCATGGACGAGGCCATCACCGGTCTGTCCGCCGACGAGGACGCGACCTTCGAGACCAAGCTCGCCGGCGGCGAGCACAGCGGCGAGGACGCCGTCGTCAAGGTCAAGGTCACCGCCGTCAAGGAGCGCGAGCTCCCCGAGGCCGACGACGAGTTCGCCCAGCTGGCCTCCGAGTTCGACACCATCGAGGAGCTCAAGGAGGACCTGAAGAAGCAGGCCGCCGAGGGCGCCGTGGTGGAGCAGGGCGTGGAGGCCCGCGACAAGGTCCTGGAGAAGCTGCTGTCCCTCGTGGAGATCCCCGTGCCGCAGGCCGTGATCGACGAGCAGATCGCCCAGCACTTCGACAACCCGCAGGCCGAGGCCGACCACGACACCGCGGACCACCGGGCCGAGGTCCAGAAGAACGCCGAGGACGCCTTCCGCAACGAGATCGTGCTGGACGCGGTCGCCGAGGCCGAGGAGATCGGCGTCGAGCAGTCGGAGCTGATCGACTACATCATCAACATGTCCCAGCAGTACGGCATGGACCCGAACCAGTTCGCCCAGCTGCTGGACTCCTCGGGCCAGGCCGGCCTGATGGTGGGCGAGGTGCGCCGCCGCAAGGCCCTGGCCAAGGTCCTGGAGTACGCGACGGTCACCGACACCGAGGGCAACACGGTGGACCTCTCCGAGTTCGTGCGCCCGCAGGGCGAGGAGCCGGCGGGGGAGCCCGCCGAGGAGGTCGAGCCCGAGGAGACCACCGCGGCCCCGACCCCTGGCACCGAGGAGGAGTCCGCGGACTCGCCCGAGTCCGCCGAATCCCCGGAATCCGCCAAGTGACGTCCTGAGACCGCGCCCGGAGGG
>NZ_BAAAOA010000015.1:264857-266466 GCF_039530085.1 Kocuria aegyptia | reverse complement strand
GGGACCGCCGGCGCCTCCGTGCGTTGCGGGCCGCGTGCCCGACCATGCGCCATCAGCGAACAACCCGGACCGGGACCGGCCGGGGACCGGGGCGGGCACTAGTGTTCTGTTCAGAGATCACCGGACCACACGCACGAAAGAGGCACTGTTACATGACCTCCGCTCACGAGTCGCCGTTCGGCTCGACCCACGCAACCTCCACCGGACCGCGCCTGCAGGGCGGCGGCCCCATGGGCGGCCAGGACGACTACGTCTACAACCGGCTGCTCAAGGAGCGCATCATCTGGCTGGGCTCCGAGGTGCGCGACGACAACGCGAACCTCATCTGCTCGCAGATGCTGCTGCTCTCGGCCGAGGACCCGCAGGCGGACATCTTCCTGTACATCAACTCCCCGGGCGGGTCCGTCACCGCCGGCATGGCCATCTACGACACCATGCAGCTCATCCCCAACGACGTCGTGACCGTGGCCACGGGCCTGGCGGCGTCGATGGGCCAGTTCCTGCTCTCCTCCGGCGCGAAGGGCAAGCGCTACTCGACCCCGAACGCCCGGATCCTCATGCACCAGCCCTCCGGCGGCATGGGGGGCACCGCCTCGGACATCCGGGTGCAGGCCGAGCTGATCCTGTCGATGAAGCAGCGCCTCGCGGAGCTCACCGCCGAGCAGACCGGCCAGACCCTGGAGACCATCCTCCGGGACAACGACCGCGACAACTGGTTCGACGCCCAGCGAGCCCTCGAGTACGGCTTCTTCGACCACATCGCCAGCTCGGCCGGGTCCATGACCGGCGGCGGCGGGACCATGAAGGACCAGGAGTAGGACCTCGGCGGTCCCACCACTTCACCAGGCACGCTCCGACAGACCTCCGAGGAACTCAACCATGACCTTCACCCACGGACCTTCGTCCACGGCCGGCTCCCTGGCCGCCCTGCCCACCAGCCGCTACGTGCTCCCCGACTTCGAGGAGCGCACGCCCTACGGGTACCGCCGGCAGAACCCGTACACCAAGCTGTTCGAGGACCGGATCATCTTCCTGGGCGTCCAGGTCGACGACGCCTCGGCCGACGACGTCATGGCCCAGCTGCTCGTGCTCGAGGCGCAGGACGCCGACCGGGACATCACGATGTACATCAACTCCCCGGGCGGGTCGTTCACCGCGATGACCGCCATCTACGACACGATGCAGTTCATCCGCCCGGAGATCCAGACGGTCTGCCTCGGGCAGGCCGCGTCCGCGGCGGCCGTGCTGCTCGCCGGCGGCACCCCCGGCAAGCGCCTGGCCCTGCCCAACGCCCGCGTGCTGATCCACCAGCCGGCCATGTCCGGTCAGGGCGGCGGCCAGGCCTCGGACATCGAGATCCAGGCCAACGAGATCATGCGCATGCGCGAGTGGCTGGAGGAGACCCTCGCCCTGCACTCCGGCAAGACCGCCGAGGAGGTCAATCGCGACATCGAGCGCGACAAGATCCTCACCGCGGCTTCCGCCAAGGAGTACGGGATCGTGGACCACGTCCTGGAGTCCCGGAAGATCCACAAGCCCGCGACCGTCACCTCCTGACCCGGTCGACCCGCCGCACCTGCTCCGTGGCACCCCGGTGCGCCGCGACCCG
>NZ_BAAAOA010000015.1:262745-264833 GCF_039530085.1 Kocuria aegyptia | reverse complement strand
GTGTTGGGGCGGGGCCCTGTCCTCGCCTATCCTGGACGAGGATTTCCGTACCCCGACCAGAGGACTGTTTCATGGCGCGCATCGGCGAGACCGCGGACCTGCTCAAGTGCTCCTTCTGCGGCAAGAGCCAGAAGCAGGTCCGCAAGCTCATCGCGGGCCCGCGCGTCTACATCTGCGACGAGTGCATCGAGCTGTGCAACGAGATCATCGAGGAGGAGCTGAGCGAGGTCAAGGACCTCGAGCAGCAGGAGCTGCCCACGCCCCACGAGATCTACCAGCACCTCCACCAGTACGTGATCGGCCAGGAGACCGCCAAGCGCGCGCTGGCGGTGGCCGTGTACAACCACTACAAGCGGGTCCGGGCCGGCGAGAACGGCAAGCCCCTCTCCCTGGCCACGGCGGCCGGTGACGAGGACGTCGAGATCGCCAAGTCCAACATCCTGCTGGTCGGGCCGACCGGCTCGGGCAAGACGTACCTGGCGCAGTCGCTGGCCCGCAAGCTCGACGTGCCCTTCGCGGTCGCGGACGCCACGTCCCTCACGGAGGCCGGCTACGTCGGCGAGGACGTCGAGAACATCCTGCTGAAGCTGATCCAGGCCGCGGACTACGACGTCAAGCGGGCCGAGACGGGCATCATCTACATCGACGAGATCGACAAGATCTCGCGCAAGTCCGAGAACCCCTCGATCACCCGCGACGTCTCCGGCGAGGGCGTGCAGCAGGCGCTGCTGAAGATCCTCGAGGGCACGGTGGCGTCCGTGCCCCCGCAGGGCGGGCGCAAGCACCCGCAGCAGGAGTTCATCCAGATCGACACCACGAACGTCCTGTTCGTCGTGGCCGGTGCCTTCGCCGGGCTCGAGGACATCGTGGACTCCCGGGCCGGGCGCACGAGCATCGGCTTCGGCGCGGAGCTCAAGCAGAGCGGGCCGCGCCACGAGGTGATGGCCGACGTCATGCCGGAGGACCTGCTGAAGTTCGGCCTGATCCCCGAGCTCATCGGCCGCCTGCCCGTCGTGACCACGCTGCGCGAGCTGTCGGTGGCCGACCTCGCGCGCATCCTCGTCGAGCCGCGCAACGCGCTCGTGAAGCAGTACAAGAAGATGTTCCAGCTGGACGGCGTCGAGCTGACGTTCGACCCCGAGGCGCTGACCGCCGTCGCCGAGCTCGCGATCCAGCGGGGCACGGGGGCCCGCGGCCTGCGCGCCATCCTCGAGGACGTGCTCCAGCCTGTCATGTTCGAGCTCCCCAGCCGGGACGACATCGCCGCCGTGCTGGTCACCGCGGAGGCCGTCGCCAAGCAGGCCGAGCCGGAGATCATCACCCACGAGATGATCCGCGAGGAGCAGAACCGGAACAAAACCGCCTGAGCCGTGGCTTCTACCCGGTGACGCGTCCGCCACCCCGGCGGACGCCCGCACGAGAGGAAACCGATGACGGACAAGGTGGAGTTCTGGTTCGACCCCCTGTGCCCCTGGGCCTGGATGACCTCCCGGTGGATGGAGGAGGTCGAGCGCCTGCGCGACGTCCACGTGGACTGGCGGATCATCTCGCTGGGCATCCTGAACGAGGACAATCCCGACAACCACCACCACGGCCGCGAGGAGTCGATGTGGCTCGTGCGCGTGGTCGAGGCGGCGGCGCGCGCCCACGGTGACGAGTACCTCAAGAAGCTCTACGACGCCATGGGCACCCGGCGCCACCCCGGCGGGGTGGAGGACCTGGAGCAGATCGTCACCGAGTCCCTGCAGGAGGTCGGCTTGCCGGCGGAGCTCGCGGGGGCCCGGCACTCCACCGAGTTCGACGACGCGCTGCGCGCCTCCACCGAGGCCGCCCGGGCGGTCGCGGGCCGGGACATCGGCACCCCCTGCATCGCCGTCAACGGCGTGGGCTTCTTCGGCCCGGTCTTCACCCCGGCGCCGCGCGGCGAGGACGCCGCGCGGGTCTGGGACGGGTGCCTGGCCCTGGTCTCCCACCACGGCTTCTACGAGCTCAAGCGGGGACGCGACGAGGGCCCGATCTTCGACTGAGCCGTTGCCGGGGAACCGGCCCTGGTCCGGCAGGACAGCACGAGGGCCCGGCCGCCGCGGC
>NZ_BAAAOA010000015.1:253075-262726 GCF_039530085.1 Kocuria aegyptia | reverse complement strand
CCTCGTGCTGTCCTGCCGAGCCGGCGCTACCGGGCCGGCTCCTCCGCGGGAACGAGCTCGACGTCGCGCACGGCCAGGCCCTCGGGCCCGGCGACGAGCACGAGCTCGGCGGCGTTGCCCGCGGCCTTGAGGTCGCCCAGCCCCGCCTCGAGCCGGGCGACGTCCTCCGCGGCGGCCGTGATGGTCGCCGAGCGCACCTCGGTGCGCTGCTTCACCTTGGCCTCCGACTTGGCCTTGCGCAGCCCCGAGAGGGCCTCGCCCACGGTGGTGAGCACCTCGGGGTCGGCGTCGGTCACGGCATCCGCGAAGCCCTCGACGCCCGGCCACGCCGCCCGGTGCACGGAGCCGGAGCGCCACCAGGACCAGACCTCGTCCGTGGCGAACGGCAGCACGGGGGCGAACAGGCGCAGCAGCGCGTCGAGGGTCGTGGCGAGCGCGGCGTGCACGGACGCCTGCGCGGCCTCCCCCCGGGCCCCGTAGGCGCGGTCCTTCACCAGCTCGACGTAGTCGTCGGTGAAGGTCCAGAAGAACTGCTCGGTGAGCTGCAGGGCCCGGGCGTACTCGTAGTCCCGGAACGCCTGGCCGGCGCGCTCCACGACCGTGGCCAGCTGGGCCAGCAGCGCCCGGTCCACCGCGTCGGTCACGACGTCCGCGGACGCGCCGGCACCGAGCACGGAGGCCTCCGTGACGCCCTGGGCCAGGACGAACTTCGAGGCGTTGAGCAGCTTGATGGCCAGCCGGCGGCCGATCTTCATCTGCCCCTCGTCGTAGGCGGTGTCCGCGCCCAGACGGGCGGAGGCGGCCCAGTAGCGCACCGCGTCGGCCCCGTAGTTCTCGAGCACCTCGGTGGGGACCACCACGTTGCCCTTCGACTTGGACATCTTCTTGCGGTCGGGGTCGAGGATCCACCCGGAGAGCGCGGTGTTGGTCCAGGGCACCGTGCCGGCCAGCGATTCGGAGCGCACCACCGTGGAGAACAGCCAGGTCCTGATGATGTCGTGGCCCTGGGGCCGGAGGTCCATCGGGAAGGTGTTGGCGTGCAGCTGCTCGTCGAACGCCCAGCCCGTGGCGATCTGGGGGGTCAGCGAGGACGTGGCCCAGGTGTCGAGCACGTCCGGGTCGCCGGTGAAGCCGTGCGGCCGGTCCCGCTGGGACTCGTCGAACCCGGGGGCGGGGTCGGCGGCCGGGTCCACGGGCAGCTGGTCGAGGGCGGGCAGCAGCGGGGAGTCGTAGTCCGGGTTGCCGTCGCCGTCGAGCCGGTACCAGACCGGGAACGGCACCCCGAAGAAGCGCTGGCGGGAGATCAGCCAGTCGCCGTGGAGGCCCTCGATCCAGTTCTCGTACCGGGAGCGCATGAACGCGGGGTGCCAGTCCATCTCGCGCCCGCGCGCCAGCAGCGCCTCGCGCCGCTCGGCGTCGCGGCCGCCGTTGCGGATGTACCACTGCCGGGAGGTGACGACCTCGAGGGGCTTGTCGCCCTTCTCGTAGAAGTTCACCGGGTGCATGACCTTCCGGGGCTCGCCCACCAGGTCCCCGGACGCGCGGAGCATCTCCACGACCGCCTGCTGGGCCGAGAACACGGTCCTGCCGGCCACCTCGGCATAGCGCTCGGCCGGGGCTCCCGGGGCGATCCACTCGGGGGTCTCGCTCGCGAAGCGGCCGTCACGGCCGATCAGCGCGCGCGTCGGGAGGTCCAGCTCCCGCCACCACGTCACGTCGGTGAGGTCGCCGAAGGTGCAGATCATGGCGATCCCGGAGCCCTTGTCCGGCTTGGCCAGCGGGTGCGCCCTGACCTCGACCTCGACGTCGAACAGCGGGGAGCGCACCGTGGTGCCGAACAGCGGCTGGTAGCGCTCGTCGTCGGGGTGGGCCACGAGGGCCACGCACGCGGGCAGCAGCTCGGGGCGGGTGGTCTCGATGTGCACCGGCTCGCCGTCGGGACGGTGGAAAGCGACCCGGTGGTAGGTGCCCTCGCGCTCCCGGTCCTCGAGCTCGGCCTGGGCGACGGCGGTTCGGAAGGTGACGTCCCACAGGGTGGGGGCCTCGGCCATGTAGGCGTTGCCGGCTGCGAGGTCCTCGAGGAAGGCCCGCTGGGAGACCGCCCGGGAGCGGGCGTCGATGGTGCGGTAGGTGCGGGTCCAGTCCACGGACAGGCCCAGGGTCGAGAAGAGGTGCTCGAAGACCTTCTCGTCCTCGACGGCCAGCTCCTCGCACAGCTCGATGAAGTTCCGGCGGGAGACCACGTCCCAGTCGCGCTGGTTCTTCGCGGGCTTCTCCGGCGGGCGGTAGCCCTCGACGTAGGGCCTCGTGGGGTCGCAGCGCACGCCGTAGTAGTTCTGCACACGGCGCTCCGTGGGCAGGCCGTTGTCGTCCCAGCCCAGCGGATAGAAGACGTTCTTGCCGCTCATCCGCTGGAACCGGGCGATCACGTCCGTCTGCGTGTAGGAGAACATGTGGCCGACGTGCAGGGAGCCGGAGGCGGTCGGCGGGGGAGTGTCGATCGAGTAGACCTGCTCGCGGGTCGTGTCCTCGTCGAAGGCGAAGGTGCCCTCCTCGCGCCACTTCCGGGCGTACTTCTGCTCGAGTCCCTCCAGCGCCGGCTTGTCCGGAACGGTCACGGGCGTGGTCCCGGGTGCGGTCACGGGCGTGGTCTCCGGTGCGGTTCCGGGCGTGTCTGTGCCCTGCGTGTTGTCAGCCATGCGGACCAGTCTCTCACGAGCTCCGCCGCCCGCCCCGACGCGCGGGTGCTTTGGCGGTGCCCGGTGCCCGGCTAGCGTGGAGCCCATGACCGAACAGCAGAGCCCGAACACGCACACCGGCAGGGTCGCCGTCGTCACCGGCGCGTCGACCGGCATCGGGGAGGCCACCGCGCGCGAGCTGCGCCGCAGCGGCTGGACCGTCTACGCGGTGGCCCGCCGCGCCGAGCGCCTGGAGGCGCTGGCCCGGGAGACCGGGGCCGTCCCCGCGCCGTGCGACATCACCTCGGACGCCGACGTCGAGGCCCTCCGGGACCAGGTGCTGGAGGAGCAGGGCCGCGTGGACGCGCTGCTCAACATCTCCGGCGGCGCCCGCGGCACGGACCGTGTGGCCGACGCCGGCACCGAGGACTGGGAGTGGATGTACCAGGTCAACGTGCTCGGCACGATGCGCCTGACCCGGGCCTTCCTCCCGGCCCTGCGCGCGAACGGCGAGGGCACCGTCCTGAACCTCACGTCCCTCGCGGCGCACCGGGCCTACGAGGGCGGCGGCGGCTACAACGCCGCGAAGTACGCCGAGCGGGCCATGACGGAGGTGCTGCGGCTCGAGGAGGCCGAGCACAACGTGCGCGTGGTCGAGATCGCCCCGGGCCTCGTGCACACCCCGGAGTTCTCGCTCAACCGGCTCGGCGGGGACCAGGAGGCCGCGGACAAGGTCTACGCCGGCGTGGACAAGCCCCTCACCGCCGAGGACGTCGCCCGGGTGTGCGCCTTCGCGGTGAACCTGCCCCACCACGTGGACCTCGACACCGTGACCATCAAGCCGGTGGCCCAGGCCGCACCGCACAAGCTGATCCGCGGCCGGTAGCCCTTCCCGCCGCGGCGGCCGACCGCCCCGGCGCCCCCGGTCGGCGCCGGCGGCAGCGCCGGCGCGCTCCCGGGTGGGTTAAGATGGGAGCAGGCATCACGGCGTCGATCCGGCCATCACCGGGGAGTCTTCGGAAGAACGGGCCCGCCCCACCGCGGGGTGCGCCCCAGTAGAACCGAACGGGTAAGCCCGTCACAGCAGTCACGAGCGGCGGCCCGCGTCCCCCAGGGGACCGGGGCGCAAGCGAGGTGGTACCGCGTTCCGCCCCGGGCGACCGGCCGGCAGCGTCCTTGCACCCTGACCCGCACGAGCAGCACCGACGTCAGATCGAGGATGGACCCCGTGTCAGACCAGCCCGTCTACCCCAAGGCGACCACCGACCCCGAGGCCCGCGGCGTGCCCGCGGCGCCCGCGTTCCCGGCCGTCGAGGAGCGCGTCCTCGCCTACTGGGCGCAGGACCGCACGTTCCAGGCCAGCGTGGACCAGCGCGATCCCGGCCGGGACGGCGCCAACGAGTTCGTCTTCTACGACGGCCCGCCCTTCGCCAACGGCCTGCCGCACTACGGCCACCTGCTCACGGGCTACGTCAAGGACCTCGTGGCCCGCTACCAGACCCAGCAGGGCCGCCGGGTCGAGCGCCGGTTCGGCTGGGACACACACGGCCTGCCCGCCGAGCTCGAGGCGATGAAGCAGCTGGGGATGGCGGACAAGCAGGAGATCGAGCGGATGGGCGTCGCGGCGTTCAACGACGCCTGCCGGTCCTCCGTGATGAAGTACGCCTCCGAGTGGCAGGACTACGTCACCCGCCAGGCCCGCTGGGTGGACTTCGACAACGACTACAAGACCCTCAACCCGGACTACATGGAGTCCGTGATCGCGGCGTTCAAGTCCCTCGACGACAAGGGCCTCGTCTACTCCGGCTACCGCGTCCTGCCCTACTGCTGGAAGGACGAGACCCCGCTGTCCAACCACGAGCTGCGGATGGACGACGACGTCTACCAGGACCGCCAGGACCAGACCGTGACCGTCACGTTCCCCGTGCTCGACGACGCCTCGTGGGCGGTCCGGCCCGAGTTGGCCGCCCAGCTCGCCGGGGTGGAGGCCCTGGCCTGGACCACCACGCCCTGGACGCTGCCGACCAATCAGGCGATCGCCGTGGGCCCGGAGATCGTGTACGCCGTGGTCCCCGGCGCCGGCGAGCTCGAGGGCCGCCGCTTCCTGGTCGCCGAGGAGCTGCTGGGCGCCTACGCCAAGGATCTCGGCTGGGGCGGGGCCGAGGACCCGGCGGCGGCCGCGGCCGCCGCCGTGACCGCCCGGCACCGCGGGGCGGACCTCGAGGGGCTGCGCTACCAGCGGCTGTGGGACTACTTCGCCGACGCCGAGCGCTTCGGCACGGGCACGTCCTGGCAGTTCGTGGTGGCCGACTACGTCACCACCACCGACGGCACCGGGCTGGTGCACCAGGCGCCCGCCTACGGCGAGGACGACCAGAACGTCTGCGCCCGCTACGACATCCCGGTGGTGCTCTCTCTCGACGAGTCCGGGGTGTTCTACCGGCTCTTCGAGGACGAGCGGCTCGCCCCGGGCGCGCCCCTGGCCGGGATCGCCGGGCGCAACGTCTTCGACAAGGACGTGGCCCGCACGGTGGTCCGGGACCTCAGGGCCCAGGGCCGGCTGGTCCGGGAGGCCAGCTACGAGCACCCGTACCCGCACTGCTGGCGCTGCCGCAACCCGCTGATCTACCGGGCCGTGTCCTCCTGGTTCGTGGAGGTCACCCGGATCAAGGCGCGGATGGTCGAGCTCAACCAGCAGATCACCTGGATCCCCGAGAACGTCAAGGACGGCCAGTTCGGCAAGTGGCTGGAGAACGCCCGCGACTGGTCGATCTCCCGCAACCGCTACTGGGGCACGCCCATCCCCGTCTGGGAGTCCGACGACCCCGAGCACCCGCGTCGCGACGTCTGCGGCTCCCTCGCGGAGCTGGAGGCAGACTTCGGCCGGCTCCCCGTCAACGACCGGGGCGAGGTGGACCTGCACCGGCCGTGGATCGACGAGCTGACCCGGCCGAACCCCGACGACCCGACCGGCCGCGCCACGATGCGCCGCGTGCCCGAGGTGCTGGACGTGTGGTTCGACTCCGGGTCGATGCCGTACGCCCAGGTGCACTACCCGATGGAGAACCGGGAGTGGTTCGAGACCCACAACCCCGGCGACTTCATCGTGGAGTACATCGGCCAGACCCGCGGCTGGTTCTACACGCTGCACATCCTCGCCACCGCGCTCTTCGACCGGCCCGCGTTCCGCAACGTCATCAGCCACGGCATCGTGCTGGGCTCGGACGGGCAGAAGATGTCGAAGTCCCTGCGCAACTACCCGGACGTCAACGAGGTCCTGGACCGGGACGGCGCGGACGCGATGCGCTGGTTCCTGATGTCCAGCCCCATCCTGCGCGGCGGGAACCTGGTGGTCACCGAGCAGGGCATCCGCGACGGCGTGCGCCAGATGATGCTGCCGCTGTGGAACGTGTACCACTTCTTCGGCCTCTACACGAACGCCGCCAACGGCGGCGCCGGCTACGAGGCCCGCACCCGGTACGTGTCGGAGCACGTGATGGACCGCTTCGTGCTGGCCGCCACCGGCCGGCTCGTGACGGACGTGCAGGACGCCTTCGACCGCTACGACGTCTCCGGCGCCGCGGACCGCCTGCGCTCCTACATGGACACGCTGACCAACTGGTACGTGCGCCGTTCCCGGGACCGGTTCTTCGACGAGGACACCGTCGCCTTCGACGTGCTGTACACGTGCCTGGAGACCGTCTGCCGGGTGGCGGCCCCGCTGCTGCCCCTGGTCGCCGAGGAGATCTGGCGCGGGCTGACCGCCGGGCGCTCGGTGCACCTGACCGACTGGCCGGACGCGTCGCTGTTCCCGGCCGAGTCCGGCCTCGTGGCGCGGATGGAGACGACCCGCACGATCTGCTCCAACGGCTCCGCCCTGCGCAAGGCCCACCAGCTGCGCGTACGCCAGCCGCTGGCCGGCATGACCGTGGTGGTGCCCGGGGGCGGCGAGCTCGCGGGCACCTTCGAGCGCATCATCGCGGACGAGCTGAACCTCAGGTCGGTGACCCTGCTGGACGCCGACGCGGCCTCCGCGGAGCAGTTCGGCATCTCCCAGCAGCTCAAGGTCAACGCCCGTGCCGCGGGCCCGCGCCTGGGCAGGGGCGTGCAGGCCGTCATCAAGGCCGCCAAGGCCGGGGACTGGTCCACGGCGGAGGACGGCACCGTCACCGCCGGCGGAACGGCGCTGCAGGAGGGCGAGTACGAGCTCGAGACCGTCGTGGCGCAGGACGCCGCGGCCGGGTCCCGCGCCGTCACCGTCCTGCCCGGCGGCGGCTTCCTCGTCCTCGACACCGAGCTCACCCCCGAGCTCGAGGCCGAGGGCACCGCCCGGGACATGGTCCGGGCGATCCAGCAGGCCCGCAAGGACGCCGCGCTCCAGGTCTCCGACCGGATCCGCACCGTGGTGACCGCCGACGAGCGGACGGTCGCCGCGCTCGAGGCCAACCGGGTGCTGGTGGCCGGCGAGACGCTCTCCGCCGAGCTCGAGCTGCGCGTGGGCGAGACGTCCGTGGCGGTGTCCGTCATGGGCGCCCCGGACGGTCGCTCCGCCGGCCACCCAGTCGGCACCACGGCCGGCACCACGGCCGGCACCGGGGCGGTGCAGGCATGAGCGCCTCGTTCCCGGAGACCGGCGGCGCGGCCACCGTCGAGGAGGTCTACGCCCGGCTGCTCGAGCGCGCCCCCGAGAACCGGATGGCCCCGCGACTGGACGCGATGCGGCGGGTCATGGAGGTCCTCGGCGAGCCGCAGCGCGCCGCCCCGGTGATCCACCTGACCGGCACCAACGGCAAGACCTCGACCGCGCGGATGGTGGAGGCCCTGCTGCTCGCCCACGACCTGCGGGTGGGCCGCTACACCAGCCCCCACCTGTCCCGGGTCACCGAACGGATCAGCGTGGACGGCGCGCCCGTCGACGACGAGACGTTCGTGCGCGTGTACGGGGAGATCGCCCCCTACCTCGGCTTCGTGGACGCCGAACTGGCCGAGCGGGGCGAGCCCCGGCTGAGCTACTTCGAGACCGTCACCGCGCTCGGGTTCGCGGTCTTCGCGGACGCGCCGGTCGACGTCGTCGTGCTGGAGGTCGGCATCGGCGGCTCCTGGGACGCCACGAACGTGGCCGACGCCGTGGTCTCGGTGGTCACGCCCGTCGACCTCGACCACACCGACATGCTCGGCGACACGCTCGGGGAGATCGCCGCCGAGAAGGCCGGGATCCTCAAGCCGGGCGGCTTCCTCGTCTCCGCCGCGCAGGACCCGGAGGCCGGCGAGGTGCTCCTCGCCCGGGCCCGGGAGCTCGGCGTCCCGTTCCGCTTCGGCGGTGTCGAGTTCGGCGTGGAGGCCCGCGCCACGGCCGTGGGCGGGCAGGTGCTCACCCTGCAGGGCCTGGCCGGACGGTACCCGGAGGTCCTGCTGCCGCTGTTCGGCGTCCACCAGGCGGAGAACGCCGCCCTGGCCGTCGCCGCCGTGGAGGCGTTCCTGGGCGGCGGCGGGAAGGAGCTCGCTCCCGAGCTGGTCCGTACCGGACTCGGCGCCGTCGAGTCCCCGGGACGGCTGGAGCTGGCCCGCAAGGCGCCTCCGGTGGTCCTCGACGCCGCGCACAACCCGCACGGGCTCACGGCCGCGGCGGCCGCCCTCAAGGAGGCCTTCACGTTCGGGAAGCTGAACCTCGTCGTGGGCGTGCTCCAGGAGAAGGACGCCGAGGAGATGCTGCGGGTCCTGCTGGACGAGTACGAGGAGTTCCACACCGAGTTCTGGTTCACCCGGTCCTCCTCGCCGCGGGCGGTGGACCCGCAGGAGCTCGTGGAGCTCGCCGTGGACCTCGGCTTCCCGGAGGACGTGGTCCACGCCGTCCCGCATCTCGACGACGCGATGACCGAGGCCGTCCAGGACGCCGCCGCCCGCCCGGAGTTCGACGGCGCCGTGCTGGTCACGGGCTCGATCACCGTGGTCGGCGAGGCCCGCACGCTGCTGGGGCTGTGACCGTGCGCCGCGCCCCGCACCGACTGCAGCCCCCGCACCACCCGCAGGAGAGGACCCGTCCCACGTGGCACGCATGACCAGAGCCCGGCGCGATCAGCGCCCCGGACAGCCCCGGCCGCGGCGCTCGATCCGCACGATGTTCGCCTCCTCCGTGCTCGTCATGGAGGCGTTCATCGCGTTCTTCGCCGCCCTCACCGCCTACGGGGTCCTCGGCCGCGAGCTGGGGGACGGGGCCAGGACGGCGGTCCTGGCCGGTGGGGCCGCGCTCGCGGTGCTCCTGGGACTGGCCCCCGCCGTGCTGGGCCGGCCATGGGGGTACACCGTCGGGTGGATCCTGCAGGCCGTGCTCCTGGCCACGGGCTTCGTGCTGCCGACGATGTTCTTCGTGGGCGGGCTGTCCGTGCTCGCCTGGTGGTACGCCCTGCGCACCGGGGCACGGCTGGACCGGGAGAACGCCGCCCGCGACGCCGCCCAGGCGCAGTGGGAGCGGGAGCACCCGGACGGCTAGGCTGGGCACCGACATCCTGGACCCGTACCTCGGAAGGACATCCATGACCACGGAACGCACCCTCGTCCTCGTCAAGCCCGACGGCGTGGCCCGCGGCCTCACCGGCGAGGTGCTCGCCCGGATCGAGGCGAAGGGCTACCGCCTCGCCGAGCTGCGCCTGGTGCACGCGGAGCGCGCCGTGCTGGAGCAGCACTACGCGGAGCACCGGGGGAAGCCGTTCTTCGAGCCGCTCGTCGAGTTCATGCTGAGCGGCCCCGTCGTGGCCGCCGTCGTCGAGGGCCACCGGGTGATCGAGGGCTTCCGGTCCCTGGCCGGGACCACCGAGCCGACCACCGCCGCACCGGGCACGATCCGCGGCGACCTCGGCCGGGACTGGGGCGAGAAGGTCCAGCAGAACATCGTGCACGGCTCCGACTCCCCGGAGTCCGCAGAGCGGGAGATCGGCATCTGGTTCGCCTGAGCCCCCTGCGACACCGACGGGCT
>NZ_BAAAOA010000015.1:125701-253070 GCF_039530085.1 Kocuria aegyptia | reverse complement strand
AGCCCGTCGGTGTCGGTGACCGGGAGCAGGCGCGGAGCAGGGCCGCCGGCGGCGGGGCTCAGGCCGGGAAGATGACCCCGGCGAACCGGACCAGCACCGTCCCGAAGAGCAGCACGAGCAGGGCCGCGGAGACGAACCACGCCCACTGCTCGGCCCCGCGCGCCACGCCGGCGGGCGCCGGCAGCACCCCGGCGCCCAGATTGCGGGCCGTGGTGTGCACCAGCAGGACGGTCTGCATGATCCACACGAGCATGCAGTACAGGCACAGGGCGTTGATCTCGAAGGTGGTCTGCCACCACAGCCACAGCACGAACGCCCAGCCGAGGGTCACCCCGATCTGCAGCCCCCACCAGTACCAGGCGGCGAACCGGGCCCCGGCCAGCACCGCGAGCGCCACGGCCACGACGACCGCGTAGGCCACGATGCCGATGAACGGATTGGGGAAGCCGAAGGCCTCCGCCTGCGGCGTGCGCATGACAGTGCCGCAGGACAGCCACGAGTTGATGTCGCAGCTGGTGCGGTGCCCGGCGTCCAGGAAGAGTTGGAGCCGCTCGTAGACGAGCGTGGCGGCGCCGTAGAAGCCCAGCAGGGCGGTCACGAGGGCCACGATGCCCCAGCGCCGGTCGGCGCGGGCGTCGGGGCCGCGGGACACGGCGGGGGAGTCATGGAGGGCGGGTGGAGTGGTGGTCACACGCCGATCCTAGGCGATGTGCCACGGAGTCCTCCTGGACCTGCGGGGCAGGGTTGCGGGCCGTGACGAGGCCAATCCGGCCCGGACCGGAGCGTCTGTGAGATACTGGCCACGGTCGAGCCCGTCCGTACGCGGGATCTCGGCCCAGTCGGACTTCGACCCCAGGTCGGCAGGACCCGCGGCTCTCATCGGATTGAGCGCGTCCGCCGCCGGCTCAAGACCGTTGCCCTCGTGAGCAGCGGCTCGAAGCCCCGGACTGGCTCGCTGCCGTCCCCGCCCGTTCGCGTGGTGTGCGGGACACGACGGGTACGCACAGGACTTCTGGCCGCCGCGTGGACCCCCACCGGCGATACGCCGACCAAGCCGCCGCGGGGACCGGGTACGGACGGCGTACCGCGGCAGGAGCACAGCTGTATATGGATGCCGAACAGGTGAACCAGGCAGGGGCGCAGGACGCCCTGGACGCTGGTCAGCAGAACACATCGAACGACGCACGCCGGGACCTCCCGGTGGCGGAGGGAACGGTGCCGGACGCCGCCCACGAGACCGCGGGCGACGTCCCCGACGGACCGTCGGAGACGGCGCCGGACGCTGCCGAGGCGCCGGGCGAGGTCCTCGGCGGGCCGTCGGAGGAGGTGCCGGACGCCGTTGCCGAGACCCCGGCCGAGGCACCGGGCGAGGTCCTCGGCGGGCCGTCGGAGGCGGCGCCGGATGCCGGGCCCGAGACGCTGACCGACGCGCGGGGCGAGGTCCTCGACGGTCCGTCGGAGGAGGTGCCGGACGCCGTTGCCGAGACCCCGGCCGAGGCGCCGGGCGAGGTCCTCGGCGGGCCGTCCGAGCCCGCCCCGGATGCCGGGCCCGAGACGCTGACCGACGCGCGGGGCGATGTCCTCGACGGACCGTCCGAGCCGGCGCGGCCCGCGCCGGACACCGGCGACGCCGCAGGGACCGACACCCTCGACGTCGCGCCGGGGACCGCGGTCGCCGGCGACGAGCGCCCCGATTCGGTGGCCGAGGAGGTCGCCGCGCCCGGGAACCCCGCGCCCGGCACGCCCGGGGCCGAGGAGGCCGCCGAGGGCGTCGAGCCGTCCGGTGAGGCCGAGGACCTGGGCCCCGGGGCCCAGGCCCCTGTCCCGGCCGATGCGCCGAGCAGTGCACAGCACGACCTCGCCCCCGACACCGAGGACGCCGACGACGAGGAACCGGGCACGGCACTGGCCGCCGCCGTGACAGCGACCTCGCTGATGTTCCACGCCCCGGACCTCGACGAGCTGCGTGAGGCCGCTCAGCAGCGAGCCGCCCGACGCCGGGAGGCGCGGCGCCGCCAGCAGGAGGAGAACGCCTCCGCCGAGGACCCCGGGGACGGTCCCGAGGAGCCGGACACGGCGGAGCTCGCCGACGAGGGCGAGGAAGCCGGACAGGGATCGGGCGGTGGTACCACCAGCCGTCGCCGTCGCCGCCGCCGCCGCGGCGAGGTCGACATGGAGCTCGTGGGCGGCAGCGACGACGACCCGCCCAACACCGTGACCCGGGTCCGGGCGCCCCGCGCCGCGGAGGCCGCCACGGTGGACGAGGTCGTGGCCGTGAAGGGCTCCACGCGGCTCGAGGCCAAGAAGCAGCGCCGGCGCGAGTCCCGTCAGACCGGCCGTCGCCGCCAGGTGATCACCGAGGCGGAGTTCCTGGCCCGCCGTGAGTCCGTCGAGCGGCAGATGCTGGTCCGGCAGAAGGACAACCGGATCCAGATCGGCGTCCTGGAGGACGGCGTCCTGGCCGAGCACTTCGTCTCGCACACCCAGCAGGACTCCCTCATCGGCAACGTCTACGTGGGCAAGGTGCAGAACGTGCTGCCGTCCATGGAGGCCGCGTTCATCGACATCGGCCGGGGCCGCAACGCCGTGCTCTACGCCGGCGAGGTCAACTGGGACGCGTCGCGCCTCGAGGGCGGGCCCCGCCGGATCGAGGTCGCGCTGAAGTCCGGGGACTCGGTCCTGGTGCAGGTCACCAAGGACCCGGTGGGGCACAAGGGCGCCCGGCTCACGAGCCAGATCTCCCTGCCCGGCCGCTACCTGGTCTACGTCCCGGGCGGGTCGATGACCGGCATCTCCCGGAAGCTGCCCGACGTCGAGCGGGCGCGGCTGAAGAAGATCCTCAAGGACCGCCTGCCGGACGGGGCGGGAGTCATCGTGCGCACCGCCGCGGAGGGGGCCTCCGAGCAGGAGCTCACCCACGACATCAACCGGCTGCGGGCCCAGTGGGAGCAGATCCAGGAGCGGGCCGGATCGACCAGGACGCTCGCGCCCGAGATGCTCTACGCGGAGCCGGACCTGACGATCAAGACGGTCCGCGACGTCTTCAACGAGGACTTCACCACCATGGTCGTCCAGGGCGACGAGGCGTGGGACAACATCGAGGCGTACGTGACCTACGTCGCGCCGGACCTGCTCGACCGGCTCAAGAAGTGGGACGAGGACGAGGACCTGTTCGTGAACTACCGCGTGGAGGAACAGATCCAGAAGGCGCTCGAGCGCAAGGTCTTCCTGCCCTCGGGCGGCTCGCTCGTGATCGATCGGACCGAGGCGATGACCGTGGTCGACGTGAACACCGGCAAGTTCACCGGCTCCGGGGGCAACCTCGAGGAGACCGTCACGAAGAACAACCTGGAGGCGGCCGAGGAGATCGTGCGGCAGCTGCGGTTGCGGGACATCGGCGGCATCATCGTGATCGACTTCATCGACATGGTGCTCGAGTCCAACCGGGACCTCGTGCTGCGCCGGCTGGTGGAGTGCCTGGGCCGGGACCGCACCAAGCACCAGGTGGCGGAGGTGACCTCGCTGGGCCTCGTGCAGATGACGCGCAAGCGCATGGGCACCGGGCTGCTCGAGGTGTTCTCCGAGCCGTGCGAGCACTGCGCCGGTCGCGGCGTGGTGGTCCACGACCACCCGCTCGAGGGCCGCTCCGGCGGCGCCACGGGCGAGTCCCGGGACCAGCGGCCGAACCGCACGGAGCGCAAGCGCGGCCGCGGGGGCCGCAACGAGCAGCAGCCCGCCCGGACGGAGCAGCGGTCCGCCGAGCCCGATCCCGCGGAGAGGGCCAAGGCCGAGGCCGCGCGGACGGCGTTCGCGACGATCGCCGCTGCCACCCATCACGAGGAGGCCGCCGCGGAGGAGCCGGAGCGCGCCGAGGAGACCGCCCAGCCGGCGGAGACCCGTCCCGAGGGCTCGGGGCGCTCCCGGAAGAAGCGTCGCGGCAAGCGCAGCCGCAACCGGGGCCAGGGTGCGGACACCGCCGCCGAGCAGCAGCCGGACGTGGGGGAGGCCCCCGTCCCGGCCGCGGAGGAGCAGGCCCCCGGGGTGCCGGCCGAGCAGGGCGCGCGCCTGACGATCAAGGGCGAGGTCATCGAGCTGCCGCAGGGCCACGCGGCCGTCGAGGAGCCCGCCGAGGCCGGTCCGCTGAGCCTGGACTCCCTCGCGGAGGCCTTCGGGCAGACGGCGCCGGACGCCGGCTCCGCTGCCCAGGAGGTCGCCGCTGAGCGAGCAGCCGCTGAGGCGGTCACCGCTGCCGACGGTGCCCCTGAGCAGGCCGGCGCCGAGCAGACCGGCGCCGCGCAGGCCACCGCTGCGGAGGACGCCCGGGCGGCGGTCGCCGCGCAGGAGACCACCGCACGGGCGGATGCGGCGCGGGAGAGCACGGCGCAGCAGGCCCCCGGCTCGGCGGCTCCTGAGCAGCCGGGCGCCGAGCCGGCGCGACCCCGGCGGCGCTCGCGGCGGGCCACGGCCCCGGCGGCTCGGCCGGGCGAGGCCGAGGTGACCGCCGGCCGGGCGGCCGCCGCGGAGGGTGCCCGGCACGAGGCCAAGGCCGTCGCCCAGCGCTCCCCGGAGGACTCCTCCCGCCGGGCGCCGACCGTCGTCGGCGTCGGCGTCAAGGCCGAGGACCTGACCAGCGGAGGACCCGCGGGACGCGGCTGAGCCGTCCGGCCGAGCAGCACCACGGAGGACCCCGACCAGCACGGTCGGGGTCCTCCGTCGTCGTGGGCCGTCACGGACCGTCCAGGCCTGCCCGGCCCCCGCCCGGCGGCGTACCGTGGTGCGCACCACAGCACAGCCGGGGCCGCCGTCCCGTCCGCCGGGGCGAGCGGCCGCCCGTTCCAGGGAGCACCGCCATGACCAGTGCAGACACCGTCCGCGCCGCCGGCACGGACCTCTTCGTCCACCGGGATCCGTCGGCCGTGGACCGCCACTACACGGAGGACTTCATCCAGCACTCGCCCCTCGCCCCGGACGGGCGCGAGGGTCTCAAGCAGTTCCTGCGCGGCATCCCCGACGACTTCCGCGTGGATCTCGTCCGGGTGCTCGACGACCACGGGACGGTGGTCGCCCACTCGGCCTACCAGGGGCTCGGCCCGCAGCCCCTGGTCGGCTTCGACGTCTTCCGCGTGGCGGACGGGCGGATCGCCGAGCACTGGGACGCCTTCGAGCCCCTGCGCACGGAGGCCGGCGGCGCCCGCCCCCAGCTCGACGGTCCCGTCGCGGTCACGGACCACGAGCGGACGCAGGACAACAAGCGCATCACCGCCGAGTGGGTCGAGGCCGCCCTGATCGGGGGCGACCGCCGCGCCGTCCAGGACCACATGAGTGCCCAGGGCTGCACCGAGCACACCGCTCGCACGGCGGAGGACCCGCAGCCCGCCTACCAGCGGTTGCACCGGGTGCTCGGCGAGGGGAACTTCGTGCTGACCGTCGCGGAGGCCGTCGCCGACGGCGATCACGGGGGCGGAACCGCGCGCACGGTCGCCTGCTACGACCTGTGGCGCCTCGAGGACGGACGGATCGTGGAGCACTGGGGCGTCGCGCAGCCGGTGCCCGAGCGGACGGCGAACGCCAACGGCGTGTTCTGACCCCACAGCCGGGATCCGTCCCGGGATCCGCCCGCGTCCGGGCTCCCGCGCGAGGGCTAGACTGGCAGGACACCTGACACGGGGTGCCGCTCGAGCGGCTGAGAACACACCCGTCGAACCTGATCTAGCCAGTACTAGCGAAGGGATGTCGCAGATGCGCGATGCCGTCCCCACGTCCGCCCGCACAGCAGGAGCCAGGCCGGCGCCGCCGGACCCCGCGCTCGCCGAGGACGCCGCGGCGGCCCTGGAGGACCTGCGCTCCGCGGCGCCGCTCGTGCAGTGCATCACCAACGCCGTGGTCACCAACTTCACCGCCAACGCGCTCCTCGCCGTGGGCGCGTCCCCGGCGATGACCGACATCCAGGGGGAGGGCGGGGTCTTCGCGGAGCTCGCCGACGGCCTGCTCGTCAACACCGGCACGCCCACCGCCGAGCAGCGCGGGGCCGCCTACGAGGCCGTCGGCGCCCGGCGCCGCGCGGGCCGGGCCTGGGTCCTGGACCCGGTGGCGGTGGGTGCCCTGCCCGTGCGCACCGCGCTGGCCCGCGACCTGCTCGAGTTCCGGCCGGCGATCGTGCGCGGCAACGCCTCCGAGGTCGTCGCCCTCGCCGGCGGCAGCGGAGGGCGCGGCACCGACGCGACGCACGGCGTCGAGGCCGCCCGGGACGCCGCCGCCGCGCTCGCCGAGCGGGCCGGGTCGGCGGTGGCCGTGTCCGGGCCCGTGGACCTCGTGCGCTCCCCGGACGGCACCGTCGTCCGCGTGCCGCACGGCACGCCCCTGCTGACCCGCATCACCGGCGGCGGCTGCGCGCTGGGCGCCCTCATGGCTGCGTTCACCGCCGTGCGCCCGGACCCGGCCGCGGCGGCGGTGGCCGCCACCACGGTGTACACCCTCGCGGCCGAGGACGCGGCCGCCGACTCCGCCGGGCCCGGCTCCTTCGCCGTGGCGCTGCTGGACCGGCTGCACGCCGTCACGCCGGAGCGGATCGCCGCCCGGGCGGAGCTCGTCCGCGAGGAGGGCGCCCGGTGAGCCCGCGTCTCGACCCTGCGGCCCTGGCCCTGCACCTCGTGACGGACACCGCTCTGAGCGCCCCCCGAACGGTCCCGGACGTCGTGGCGGCCGCCGTCCGCGGCGGCGCCACCATGGTCCAGGTCCGCGCGAAAGACGCCCCGGCCCGCGAGCTGGTCGCCCTGCTGACGGCCGTCGCCGAGCGCGTGGGCCGGGAGGTGCCCGTGCTCGTGGACGACCGCGCGGACGTCTACCTCGCCGCCCGGGCGGCCGGCGCCCCCGTGGCCGGGGTGCACGTCGGGCAGACGGACCTGCCCGTGGTCCTCGCCCGGCGGATCTGCGGGACCGACGCCGTGCTCGGCCTCAGCGCCGCCACGGCTGCGGAGCTCGACGCCGCCTCCGCGCTGCCCGCCGGGACGGTCGACTACCTGGGCGTCGGAGCGGTGCGGGTCACCCGCACGAAGCCCGACCACCCCGAGCCGCTGGGCGTCGAGGGTTTCGCCCGCGCCGCGGGCCGCACGTCCCTGCCCTGCCTGGCCATCGGCGGGGTGCGGGTCGAGGACGCCCCCGCCCTGCTCGCGGCCGGCGCCGCCGGGCTGGCCGTGGTCTCCGGGATCTGCGCCGACCCCGACCCCGAGGCCGCGGCCGCCCGCTACGTGCGGGCCTTTGCCGCCGTGCCCGCCGGGGAGGTGGGCCCGTGACCGCCCGCGTGCCCCGCGTCCTGGCCATCGCCGGCACCGATCCCACGGGCGGCGCCGGCCAGCACGCCGACCTCAAGTCGATCGCCGCGATGGGCGGCTACGGGATGAGCGCCGTCACCGCCGTCGTCGTCCAGAACACCGTGGGCGTGCGCTCCATCCACGTCCCGCCGGTCGAGTTCCTCTCCGCCCAGCTCGACGCGGTCGCCGAGGACGTCGAGATCGACGCCGTCAAGATCGGGATGCTCGGGTCCGTGCCGGTCATCGAGGCCGTCGCCCGGTGGCTGGGCACCCACCGGCCGCCGGTCGTGGTCCTGGACCCGGTGATGGTCGCCACCTCCGGAGGGCGCCTCCTGGAGCGCGAGGCCGAGGACGCCCTGCGCTCGATGCTGGGCCTCGCCGACCTGATCACCCCGAACCTGCAGGAGCTCGCCGTGCTCGCCGGGGAGGACCCGGCGTCGTCGTGGGCGGAGGCCCTCGCCCAGGGCCACCGGGTAGCCCGCGCCCACGGGACCCTGGTGCTCGTCAAGGGCGGGCACCTCACCGGCGACCGGACGCCCGACGCCCTCGTGGGCCCCGACGACCCGGAGCCCCTCGTGGCGTTCGACGGCGCGCGCGTGCCCACCGAGAACTCCCACGGCACGGGGTGCTCCCTCTCCTCGGCCCTGGCCACCCTCCAGGTCCGGCACGAGGACTGGCCCCGGAGCCTGCAGATCGCCCGGGACTGGCTGCGCGGGGCCCTCGAGGCCGCAGGGGAGCTCTCGGTCGGCCACGGCAGCGGCCCCGTCCACCACTTCCACCACGTCCAGGACGCCCTCGAGGCCTGGGGCACGGCGCCGGAGCGGTTCAGCGACGAGCTGTGGGAGGCCTCCGCAGCCGTGCGGCGCGAGATCGAGGAGCTCGAGTTCGTCCGGCTCCTCGGCGACGGCCGGCTCGAGCCGGAGCGCTTCCTCGCCTACCTCGACCAGGACCTGCAGTACCTTGACGGCTACAGCCGGGCGCTGGCCCAGCTGGCGGCCAGGGCACCCGACGAGGAGCAGCGGCTGTTCTTCGCGGCCGGCGCTGTGTCCTGCACCGAGACCGAGGCGCAGCTGCACCGTGCCCGGCTGCGGCACGCGGAGGATGGCGCCGCCCGGGACGGGCTCGGCGAGGTGACCCGGCGCTACACCGCGTTCCTGCTCGCGGCCACCGCGGCGGAGCCCTACCCGGTGGGCCTCGCCGCGGTGCTGCCGTGCTACTGGGTCTACGCGGACGTGGGGCGCCATCTGGGCGAGCTCGCCGCGGCCGGGGGGACCGGCGCGCACCCCTACGCGGACTGGCTGGCCACCTACGCGGACGAGGGGTTCCAGGAGGCCACCCGCACGGCGCGCCGGCTGCTCGACGCCGCCGCCCGGGAGGCCCCGGCGGGTGTCCGGGAGCGGATGCGGGAGGTGTTCCTGGAGGCCTGTGCGCTCGAGCGGGACTTCTTCGCCGCGCCGGTGGCGGAGCGCCGGTTGGCGGGCACTGACCGGATCGAGTAGTCTTGATCTTCGGTGCCATGCCGGTGCGCGCGTGTAAAAACTCGACACCCCACCTGGCGGCACATGCGGGTGCAGTTCCTGAATTGCGGCGAACCTGCGCTGACCTCGGCCCAGTCCCACGGGCCGGTCACCGTCAGCTCGTCTCAACGTCGTTGGTCCTGACAGGTATGCGCTCGACCCACACTGTTTACACATGACGTCGAGAGAAGTGAGTTCCCAAGTGGTGTACGCGATTGTCCGCGCTGGCGGCCGCCAGGAAAAGGTTTCCGTCGGAGACCTCGTTACCCTTGACCGCGTCGCCGGCGGAGCAGGCAGCACCATCGAGCTCCCTGCCCTGCTGCTGGTCGACGGGGACAAGATCACCTCGGATGCCCCGACCCTTGCGGGCGTCAAGGTCACGGCCGAGATCGTCGAGAACCTTCGCGGTCCCAAGATCTCCATCCAGAAGTTCAAGAACAAGACCGGCTACAAGAAGCGCCAGGGCTTCCGTGCCGAGCTGACCACCGTGAAGGTGACCGGCATCGACGCCTGACCGGCCCGGTCCCCGTCCAGACTCCACCAGCCAGAAGACCCGAAGGTAGGCACACCTCATGGCACACAAGAAGGGCGCGAGCTCCACTCGCAACGGTCGCGACTCCAACGCGCAGTACCTCGGCGTGAAGCGCTTCGGCGGCCAGACCGTCAACGCCGGCGAGATCCTCGTCCGGCAGCGCGGCACGCACTTCCACCCCGGCCTGAACGTCGGCCGCGGTGGCGACGACACCCTGTTCGCCCTGGCCGCCGGCCAGGTCGAGTTCGGCACCCGCCGGGGCCGCAAGGTCGTCAACATCCAGGCTGCCGCAGAGTAGTCCACAGGGCCGGTCCAGCCGGCCCGGGTGCGGGTCCCGACCCGCACCACCCATGTTTGGTCTGTAGAGGGTGGGTGCTTCCAGCGCCCGCCCTCTACAGTTTTAACGTGGCCCGCGCGCGGGCCCGCCCGTTCCTGAACCAGAGGAGTTCCCCGTGGCCAGTTTCGTCGACCGCGTCGTCCTGCACGTCTCCGGCGGCTCCGGCGGACACGGTTGCGTGTCCATCCGCCGCGAGAAGTTCAAGCCGCTCGGCGGGCCGGACGGCGGCAACGGGGGAGACGGCGGCAGTGTGGTCCTGCGCGTGGACGGGCAGACCACCACGCTGCTGAACTACCACCACGCCCCCCACCAGTCCGCCCCCAACGGAGGCCCCGGCAAGGGCGACCTCCGCCACGGGCACAAGGGCGAGGACCTCGTCCTGTCCGTCCCCGATGGCACCGTGGTCAAGGACCAGGACGGCAACGTCCTGGCGGACCTGGTGGGGCAGGGCTCCGAGTTCGTGGCGGCCCCCGGCGGGCAGGGCGGCCTGGGCAACGCCGCGCTGGCCTCGGTCAAGCGCAAGGCCCCCGGTTTCGCGCTCCTCGGCACGCCGGGATCGGCCCGCGACGTGGTCCTGGAGCTGAAGTCCATCGCCGACATCGCCCTGGTCGGCTACCCCTCCGCCGGCAAGTCCAGCCTCATCGCCGCGATCAGCGCCGCCCGCCCCAAGATCGCCGACTACCCGTTCACCACGCTCGTCCCGAACCTCGGCGTGGTGCAGGCCGGGGACGTGCGCTACACCGTCGCGGACGTCCCGGGACTGATCCCCGGCGCCTCCGAGGGCAAGGGGCTGGGCCTGGAGTTCCTCCGCCACGTCGAGCGTTGCGCCGCCCTCGTGCACGTCCTGGACTGCGCGACCCTCGAGCCCGGGCGCGACCCGGTCTCCGACCTCGAGACGATCGAGGCGGAGCTCGCCGACTACGCCGTGGACGGCGACCTCGACGGCGGGCAGGCGGTGCCCCTCAACGACCGGCCCCGCCTCGTGGTGCTGAACAAGATCGACGTGCCCGAGGCCCGGGAGCTCGCCGACTTCGTGCGCCCCGAGCTCGAGTCCCGCGGCTACCGGGTGTTCGAGGTCTCCACCGCCTCCCACGAGGGGTTGCGACCGCTGACGTTCGCCATGGGCGAGGTCGTGCAGCAGGCGCGGGCGGCGCGCCCCACCCCGGTGGAGGCCCCGCGGGTGGTCCTGCGCCCCAAGGGCGTGCGCGGACCCGAGTTCACCATCACCCGCGAGGAGCGCAACCTCGAGCCGCTGTGGCACGTGCGCGGCGACAAGCCCGACCGCTGGATCCTGCAGACCGACTTCAACAACGAGGAGGCCGTCGGCTACCTCGCCGACCGGCTCGCGAAGCTCGGCGTCGAGAGCGAGCTGTTCAAGCAGGGCGCTCGGCCCGGCGACGCCGTGCTCATCGGCCCCGAGCACGACGGAGTGGTCTTCGACTGGGAGCCCACGATGGTCGGCGGCGCCGAGCTGCTGGCCGGGCCCCGCGGCACCGATCTGCGCTTCGCCGACATCGACCGCCCCACCCGCGAGCAGAAGCGCCAGCAGTACCAGGACCGCAAGGACGCCAAGGCCGCCGCCCGCGCCGAGCTCGAGGCCGAGCGGTCCGCCGGGGTGTGGACCGAGTCGGTCGACGCCCGCCGCGGCCCGGCCCCGGACGGCACCGAGGACTGACGGGGCCCGCGGGGCGGATCGCGACCGGACGCACGGGGCATCCCGCGGCCACGACCTGACGACGGACCGACCCGACCCACCGATCGACCCGAACGACCGCGCGCCGGAACCGGTCCACTGGCGGAACCGACCCGCCGATCGACCGCGCGCCGGGACCGGTCCACCGGCGGAACCGCTCCGCCGACGGACCCGGCACACCGACCGACCCGGCAGACCGACCCGACACACCGACGACGCCCACCGGACGAGGGAGACGCCCAGGATGAACGAGCAGACGCACGAGATCGACGTCGAGCAGCTCGAGGAGGTCGCGGAGAAGTCCGCGGTCCAGCTCAGCAGCGAGAACCGCGGCAAGAACCGGCGCAGCCCGATCGAGCGCCGCGAGGACATCCCGCGCGCCCACCGCGTCGTCGTCAAGGTCGGCTCGTCGTCGCTGACGTCCATCGAGAGCTCGATCGACGAGCAGGCCGTGCGGATGATCGTGGACGCCCTCGGCGAGACCAAGGCCCGGGGCATCGAGATCGTGTTCGTCTCCTCGGGTGCGATCACGGCGGGCCTCGCGCCGCTGGGGCTGTCCCGGCGGCCCAAGAACCTGGCCGGCAAGCAGGCCGCCGCCGCTGTGGGGCAGGGGCTGCTCATGGGACGCTACATCGAGTCCTTCGCCCGCTACGGCGTCACCGTGGGCCAGGTGCTGGTCACCGCCGAGGACCTCATGCGGCGCAACCACTACCAGAACACGCATCGCCAGATCGAGCGGCTGCTCGACTTCGGGGTGCTGCCCATCGTCAACGAGAACGACGCCGTGGCCACGCAGGAGATCAAGTTCGGCGACAACGACCGGATCGCCGCCCTGATCGCCCACCTCATCAAGGCGGACGTGCTGCTGCTGCTCTCCGACGTCGACGCCCTGTACACCATGGATCCCCGCCAGGGCGGGGAGCGGATCCCTGTGGTCAACGATCCCATCAAGGACCTCGAGGGCGTGCAGATCGGGTCGATCGGCCGCGCCGGCGTCGGCTCCGGCGGCATGGTCACCAAGGTCCAGGCCGCCCGGATCGCCGCGGCCTCGGGCATCCCCGCGCTCGTCACCTCGGCGCAGAACATCACCCGCGCGCTGGACGGCGAGGACGTCGGAACCTGGTTCGCGACCTCCGGGGGGCGGCGCAACGTCCGGCTCCTGTGGCTGGCCCACCTCGCGGACATCAAGGGCTCCCTGACCCTCGACCCGGGCGCCGTGGACGCGATCCGCGACCGCAACTCCCTGCTCGCCGCCGGGGTCACCGGCGTGTCGGGCACGTTCGAGGCCGGGGAGCCGGTCTCGCTGCGGGACGAGGAGGGCAGGGAGATCGCCCACGGACTGAGCAACTACTCCTCGGACGAGATCCCGCCGATGCTCGGCAAGTCCACCTCCGTGCTGGCGGAGGAGCTCGGGGACGACTACAGCCGGGAGCTCGTGCACGTGGACAACCTCGTGGTCCTGCGCGCCCGCGGCGCTCGGACTAAGCTGAAGAAATGACTTCCGCCGCACACGATTCCGTGACCACCGACGAAGCCACCCGCACGGCCCGCAAGGCGGTCGTGTCCGACCACGGCATTGTCGCCACCTTCGGGGAGGACCCCGTTGCCGGAGTCGCCGCGATGGCCGACGACGCCCGGGACTCCGCCCGCGTCCTCGGCCGGGCCACCCGGGCCTGGAAGGACCGGGCGCTGCTCGCCATCGCCGACCGCATCGAGCGCAAGCGCGACGTGGTGCTCGCCGCGAACGCCAAGGACCTCGAGCACGGCCGCGTCAACGGGACCTCCACGGCACTCCTGGACCGGCTCAAGCTGGATGCCGAGCGGATCACCGGCCTGGCCGAGAGCCTTCGCGAGCTGGCGGCCCTGCCCGACCCCGTGGGCGGGTTCGTCCGCGGCAGCACCCTGCCCAACGGCCTGCGGATGCGCCAGGTGCGGGTGCCGATGGGCGTGGTCGGAGCCATCTACGAGGCCCGTCCCAACGTGACCGTGGACATCGCCGGCATCGCCCTGAAGTCCGGCAACGCGGTGCTGCTGCGCGGCGGCTCGGCCGCGGAGGAGAGCAACCGGGCCCTCGTGGGCATCATCCGGGACTCGCTCGCCGACGTGAAGCTGCCCGTCGACTGCGTCCAGAGCGTCGACGAGTACGGCCGTGAGGGCGCGAACGCGCTCATGGCGGCCCGCGGGAAGGTCGACGTCCTCATCCCCCGCGGCGGGCACGGACTGATCCAGTCCGTCGTCCAGAACGCCAAGGTCCCCGTCATCGAGACCGGTGAGGGCAACGTGCACCTCTTCGTCGACCACTCGGCGTCGAAGGCCATGGCCGTGGCCGTGGCCGTCAACTCCAAGACCCACCGCACGAGCACCTGCAACACCGCGGAGACCCTCCTGCTGCACAGCGGGTTCGCGCACGGGGCCGCCCTGCTGGCGGCCCTCGACCGGGCCGGCGTCACGCTGCACGTGGACCAGCGGGCCGAGGCCATGCTGCCGGCCGGCAGCCACCACCTGCGGGCCACCGACGAAGACTGGGGCGCCGAGTACCTGTCCATGGACCTGGCCGTGAAGGTGGTCGACTCCATGGATGAGGCGCTCCAGCACATCGACCGTTGGTCCACCCGGCACACCGAGGCCATCGTGACCAACGACCTCGCGAACGCGGAACGGTTCGTCGCGGAGATCGACGCCGCCGCGGTCATGGTCAACGCCTCCACCCGCTTCACCGACGGCGGCCAGCTGGGCCTCGGCGCCGAGATCGGCATCTCGACCCAGAAGATGCACGCGCGCGGGCCCATGGGCCTGGAGGAGCTGACCACCACGAAATGGATCGTCCAGGGCGACGGGCACGTCCGCGCCTGAGTCCCGGACGCGGCGGGCCCGCCGCGGATTCAGTACGATGAGAGCCGTCCGGGCCCGCCGGCCGAGGCGGCACGGGCCGCTCACCGACCACCCGCCGCCACGTCGGCGTCAGAAGGGATCCCCATGTTCCAGCAGACCGTCACCACCGTCCTCGCCGCAGCCGAGGGCGGGCACGCCGCCGCCGAGGCCGGAGTTCCCCCGTGGGTCTGGGGCGCGTCCATCTTCGCCGTGCTCATCGGCCTCATGGTGGTGGCGCTCTCCTTCGCCAACCGCGGGCTCAGCCCGGAGGTCGGCGAGCACGAGGACCCCGCCGACCTGCCCGCGGACGAGCGGGCCATGCTCGACGATTACGCCGCCAAGCGCCACGGCTGAGCCGGGGAACCCCGTCGTCGTGACGACCGCTTCGCAGGACACCACCGCCCGGACCAGGGACCTGCCCCTGACGGGCACGGCCGTCCCACCCCGGACGCCGGGCCGGACCCGGCTCGGCGTCATGGGCGGGACGTTCGACCCGATCCACCACGGCCACCTCGTGGCCGCGTCTGAGGTGGCGGGGGAGTTCGACCTCGACGAGGTCGTGTTCGTCCCCACGGGGCGCCCCTGGCAGAAGGCCGCAGGGGCGGTGAGTCCCGCGGAGCACCGCTACCTGATGACGGTGATCGCCACCGCCTCCAACCCGCGGTTCACGGTCAGCAGGGTGGACATCGAGCGCGACGGCCCCACGTTCACGGTGGACACCCTGAGAGACCTCAAGCGACAGCGCCCGGAAGCCGACCTGTTCTTCATCACGGGCGCGGACGTCATGGCGGAGATCCTGACCTGGAAGGGCGCCGAGGAACTCTGGCAGCTCGCCCATTTCGTCGGCGTCACCCGGCCGGGCCACGACCTCGCCGCGCCCGTCGGGTCCAGCGGCGTGAACCTGCTCGAGGTTCCCGCCATGGCGATCTCGTCGACGGACTGCCGCGCCCGCGTGGCCGAGCACAAGCCCGTCTGGTACCTCGTGCCCGACGGCGTGGTGCAGTACATCAACAAGTACGGTCTCTACCTCGGCCCCCGGGACGGTGACGGGACGACGCCCGACCACGTCGGTGCCCGAGGCGTCTCGGCGAAGGCGCCCTGATGGCCGGCGAGGACGAGGTGCGGGACGGCGCCGCACGGGACGCCGACGTGACTCCGCCGCCGCCTGTGCCCCCCGGCCCCGCCCCCATCATCGACCTAGGCGAGGACGCGGTGCCGGTCCGGCCCGTCAAGCCCCTCGGGCCGCGGCGGATGGCCCGTCTGCAGCGCGAGCTGGCGGAGCGCTCCCGCGAGCTCGAGGAGGCCGGCGGCAACTCCGCGGACCCGGAGCTGCTCGAGAAGCAGCGCCGGTTCCTGGAGATCGCCGCCCAGGCCGGCGCCGCGCAGACCGACCCCGGCACGGGCACGGCCGTCCACGAACCGGTGGTTCCGGAGGCCGGGACACCGGCGCCGGCTCCTCCGGCGACGCCGGAGGAGCTCCGGGAGCCGCACGAGCAGATCACCGTCGTATTCCCCGGCGGCGGTCCGGACGGGCCGGACGGGCATGTGCCCCACGACCCGGTGCACGTCGATCCGGCCCTGTTCAGCAACCGGCTCGCTCCGGAGGACCTGGCCTCGCTGACGCACATCGAGATCGTGGCCCCGTCAGACGCCGGACCCCACGCCGCCACGCCAGCCGCCCCGGCTCCCGACCACGGGGAGTCCGGCAGCCCCCAGGACCCACCGTCGGCCCCGCAGGAGCCCGCGCCGGAGCGCGCGGCGTCCTGGGCCGAGGACGAGCCGCCGGCCGCGCCCGTGCCGGCCAGCACCGCAGAAGGGCTCGAGCTGCTCGAGCCGAGGGAGTACCGGCGCCGGACGAACAGCGTCTGGTGGGTCCTGCTCCTGGCGGTGCTGGTGGCCCTCGCCGTCGTGCTCGTGCTCTTCGTGCTCTGAGCCCGCCACCCGCTGTCCTGCACCACCCGTTCCTGCACCACTCGTTCCTGCACCACTCGTCCACTCCATCCGTCCCACGGGACGGAACCTCCGGTTCGCCGGGAAAGGATCCTCCTTGACTGTCAACGATCTCTCCCTCTCCATCCTCCGCACCGCGGCCACTGCGGCCGACGCCAAGCAGGCCCACGACATCGTGGCCCTCGACGTCAGCGAGGCCCTGGGCATCACCGACGCCTTCCTCGTCGCCTCCGCCTCCAACGAGCGGCTCGTCAACGCCGTGGTCGACGAGATCGAGGAGAAGCTGGTCGAACAGCTCGAACTGCGCCCGATCCGCCGCGAGGGCCGCTCCGAGGGGCGCTGGGTGCTCCTGGACTACGGCGACGTGGTGATCCACGTCCAGCACGACGAGGACCGGGCGTTCTACGCCCTCGAGCGGCTGTGGCGGGACAGTCCCGTGGTGGACCTCGGACCGGCCGTGAACCGGACCGCTTCGGCGCCCGCGACCGACGATTTGCCTGGAGCCTGATCGGCTGTCTACTATGAGTGCGTTGCCCAGCGAGGTGCTGGATCAACCGCAAAAGGGTGACTGAGAGGGAGCCCTTCAAGGTTGTGATAGTGTCTCCGAGGTAACGACCTGGGGCTGTGGCGCAGCTGGTAGCGCATTTGCATGGCATGCAAAGGGTCAGGGGTTCGAGTCCCCTCAGCTCCACCAGGCCGAAAGAGCCCGTTCCGCGACACGCGGGGCGGGCTCTTTCGCTTTTCGCTTTCCCAGCTTCCTTCCCTTCCGCTCGTTGACATGTCCTGTTAGCGTCTGCACCACCGACGGCCGTTCTCCGTGTCCTGGATCACAGTGAGCCCAGGGCCACGGCGCGGCGCGTTCCGTCGGAGACGAGGGCGTCCGGGGTGGGAGACCCACTGCGGACGCCCGTGACGGACATCCACCACGGAAGAGGTCATGATGGCAGGGAACAGAGCGGTTGCCTACAAGGGTCCCGGCAAGGTCGAGGTCATCGACACCGAGTACCCGGAGTTCGATCTCAAGGACGCGCCGGGCATCAACCCGGCCAACATCGGCCGGAAGGTCCCGCACGGGGTCATCCTCCGGACCGTCGCCACCAACATCTGCGGCTCGGACCAGCACATGGTCCGCGGCCGCACCACGGCTCCGACGGACCTCGTCCTCGGTCACGAGATCACGGGCGAGGTGATCGAGTGCGGTCCGGACGTCGAGTTCATCCAGGTCGGGGACATCGTCTCCGTGCCCTTCAACATCTCCTGCGGCCGCTGCCGCAACTGCAAGGAGCGCAAGACCGGCATCTGCCTCAACGTGAACCCGGACCGGCCGGGCTCCGCCTACGGCTACGTGGACATGGGCGGCTGGGTCGGCGGGCAGGCCGAGTACGTGCTGGTGCCCTACGCGGACTGGAACCTGCTGAAGTTCCCGGACCGCGACCAGGCCCTGGAGAAGATCATGGACCTGACCATGCTCTCCGACATCCTCCCCACCGGCTACCACGGTGTCGTCACGGCCGGAGTGGGCGTGGGCTCCACGGTCTACATCGCCGGCGCCGGACCGGTGGGGCTGGCCGCGGCGGCCTCGGCCCACCTGCTGGGGGCCGCAGTGGTGATCGTGGGGGACATGAACGAGCAGCGGCTGGCCCAGGCGCGCAGCTTCGGCTGTGAGACCGTGGACGTCTCGAAGGGCTCGCCCGGTGAGCAGATCGAGCAGATCCTCGGCGTCCCGGAGGTCGACTGCGGCGTGGACGCCGTCGGCTTCGAGGCGCGCGGGCACGGCAAGGACGCCTCCCACGAGGCCCCGGCCACCGTGCTGAACTCCCTGATGGACATCACCGCCGCCGGCGGGGCGCTGGGCATCCCGGGCCTGTACGTCACCGGGGACCCCGGGGCCGTGGACGACGCCGCGAAGAAGGGCTCGCTCTCGATCAGCCTGGGCACCGGGTGGGCGAAGTCGCTGTCCTTCACCACGGGACAGTGCCCGGTGATGAAGTACAACCGGCAGCTGATGATGGCGATCCTGCACGACAAGATCCAGATCGCGAAGGCCGTCAACGCGAAGGCCATCCCGCTGGAGGAGGCGCCGCAGGGCTACGCCGAGTTCGACGCCGGAGCCGCCACGAAGTACGTGCTCAATCCCAACGGCTACATCAAGAACTGACGCCGGGGCCGTCACGCAGCACGTGCTCGATCCCGGTGGTTGGATCCAGAGCTGACGCCGGGGTCGTCACGGAACACGTGCTCGACCTCGGTGGCTGGATCCAGGGCTGACGCCGGGAACCGGCCCGCAGGCCGGAGCGCGCCCGCGGGGCGGGGTGGATCGGATGCCGGTCCGCCCCGCCCCGCGGGCGCCGCCGCGCCCTGGTCGTGGGCTGTGGAACACTGGGCGCATGGCCAAGAAATCCAGCAGTTCGGAGCTCAAGCAGACCGTCGACCAGGTCACCGAGGAAGCCATCAACGTGGGCTACCGCCTCGAGCAGCGGCTCCACCGGTTCCGGCAGCGGCGCGCCGAGGCCCGCGGTGACATCCCGGTGATGGTGGCGTTCGAGGGGTACGGCTCCGAGCACCACGTGCGGGTCCTGGGCCGGGCCCTGCTGAAGACCCGGGGGCTCATCGAGTCCACCGACGAGAGCGCCGAGTCGATCCGCGGCTGGCGCTCGTTCACCTCGGTGCCCATCGCCTTCGCCCACGTCAACGTCTGGATCGACGAGTTCGAGTTCCACCTGGTGGCCGACAAGGGCGGGGTGGTCGACGTCGACCTGCAGGTGTCCCTGGCCCCGGGCGAGCACACCGTGCGGATGCAGACGGAGGGCTCCGAGACGGTCGAGTCCCGCGTCTTCATCGTGGCGGACGAGCAACGGATCGGGGTGGTCTCCGACGTCGACGACACCGTCATGGTCACGGCCCTTCCCCGGCCCATGCTGGCGGCCTGGAACTCGTTCGTGCTCAACGAGCACGCCCGCACGCCCACCCCCGGGATGGCGGTCATGATGGACCGGCTGCTGCACCGCCACCACGAGGCGCCGTTCCTCTACCTCTCCACGGGCGCGTGGAACGTGGCACCCACCCTGCGCCGCTTCCTCACGCGCAACGCCTATCCGTCCGGAGCCCTGCTGCTCACCGACTGGGGCCCCACCACGGACCGGTGGTTCCGGGCCGGGGCCGCGCACAAGGTGCAGAACCTCGAACGGCTGGCCCGGAACTTCCCCCAGATGCGGTGGATCCTCATCGGCGACGACGGCCAGCACGACCCCGAGATCTACAGCGGCTTCGTGCACCGCTATCCCGAGCACGTGGCCGCCATCGTGATCCGCAACCTGTCCCCGGCGGAGGCCGTGCTGGCCGGCACCCCGCTGGTCAACGAGGAGCGGCGGGTGACCATCCCCGACGGCACGCTGTGGATCGAGGGCAACGACGGCGCGTCGATCTCCCGGCAGCTCGCGGAGCACGGCCTGCTCTGACCGAAGGCTGCCCGGCCGTTCGTGTCGTGCTGCCCGTGTGGTGCCCGTCCGTGTGGTGCCGTCCGGGCCTCCTGCCCGTGTGGTGCCGTCCGTGTCGTGCCCACCCGCGTCCTTCCGCCCGCGTCCTCCTGCCCGCGTCGTCCGGGCCGCCGCGGCTGTCCGTGCTGCGGGGACCGCCCGGGCCGTCGTACGTGAGCCCGGCGCGGGGCGCAGGTCCCCGCCGGTCTTCGGCGTCCGAGCCGGGGCCTACCCTGGAGCCATGACCAGCACCCGCAGCGCCCCCACGGACCTCGTTCCCGCACCGGCGGACGACTCGGTGGGCTTCCCGGCCGTCGACGCCGCCGTCGACCGTGCCCGGGCGGGCTTCGTCCCCGACGTCGACCTCGCGACCCGGCTGGACCGGCTGCACCGGCTCGAGGACCTCGTGCGGGAGAACCGGACGGTGCTCGAGCAGGCGCTGGCCACCGATCTCGGCAAGCCTCCGGCGGAGGCGTGGCTGACCGAGCTCGGCTTCACCCTCGAGGAGATCGCCGGGATCCGCAAGGAACTCCGCCGCTGGATGTCCCCGGCCCGGGTCACCGTCCCGCTGAGCCTCGCCCCGGCCCGCTCCCACGTGGAGCACCAGCCGCTCGGGACCGTGCTCGTGATGGCGCCGTGGAACTACCCCGTCCAGCTCGTCCTGAGCCCCCTGGCTGGGGCGCTCGCCGCCGGCAACACTGTCGTCGTCAAGCCCTCCGAGGTCTCCGCGACCGTCTCCGGGGTGCTGGCCGAGCTGCTCGAGCGCTACCTGGGAGACTGCGTGAGCGTGGTGGAGGGCGGCGTGCCGGAGACCACACGGCTGCTCGAGCACCGCTTCGACCACGTCTTCTACACCGGCAACGGGACGGTGGCCCGGATCGTGATGGCCGCCGCGGCCCGGCACCTGACCCCGGTGACCCTCGAACTGGGCGGGAAGTCCCCGGTCTGGGTCGACGGCTCGACCGACCTGCGGACCGCCGCCCGGCGGATCGTGTGGGGGAAGTTCCTCAACGCGGGCCAGACCTGCGTGGCCCCGGACCACGTGCTCGGCACCCCCGAGGTGCTCGCCGCCCTCGAGCCCGAGCTCGTGCGGGCGGTGGCGGAGCACTACGGCGAGGATCCGTACCACAGCGACTCCTACGGGCGGATCGTCTCCGGGCGGCACCTCGAGCGGCTGACGGGGCTCCTGGACCAGGTCCCCGCCCACGACGTCGTCTGCGGCGGGACGGCCGAGCCGGGGGAGCGCTATCTCGCGCCCACGGTGGTGCGCTCCGCACCGGACGGCCCGCTCATGGCCGAGGAGCTCTTCGGGCCCGTCCTGCCCCTGGTGCCGGTCGCCTCCGCCGAGCACGCCGTCGAGCTGATCACCGCGCGGGACAAGCCGCTGGCCCTCTACGTGTTCACCGAGGATCGCTCGGTCAAGGAGCTGTTCCGCCGGCGCACGTCCTCCGGCGCGCTGTCCTTCAACGCCCCGCTGCTGCACCTCACCAGCCCCGAGCTGCCGTTCGGCGGGGTGGGGGAGAGCGGCACCGGCGCCTACCACGGGAAGTTCTCCTTCACGACGTTCTCCCACGCGCGCGCGGTCCTGGACAAGCCGCTCGCCCCCGACACGCTGCGGGTCGTCTACCCGCCCTACCGGGGCCTGCGGGCGCGGCTCGCCGCCGCGGCGGTCGGGCTGCGCCGGCCCCGCCGCCGGACCCGACACGCCGTGTCCGAAAATTAATCCTGTCCACCGGACGAGGCCCCTGCTGTGCGCACAGCCTGTGCACAACGGGGCCCCGGCGGCGGAAATCCGCGACCCCCCGCGGAGACCCCTGTGGATGGCCAACGGTCGTTCTGGGGATAGCGAGAAAGGAGCTGTGGACAACCTCCACCACTGCATCTAGGGGTCGCTTCCCCTTCCTGGCACTAGATGTAGTATTGAAATCAGCCACCCGGAGAGACCCCTTCACCGCCGCAGCGTCTGCGGAAGTCCCGGATCTCCCCCGCAAACCATCCGACCGACCAAGGGGAAACAGCGATGTCCGTGACCGTGTACAGCAAGCCGGCCTGCGTCCAGTGCAATGCCACCTACCGGGCCCTGACCAAGAAGGGCATCGAGTACAACGTCGTCGACGTCACCGAGGACGAGGCCGCCCTGGCCCACGTCCTGGCCCTCGGCTACCAGCAGGTACCGGTCGTCGAGACGGCGACCGAGCACTGGTCCGGTTACCGTCCGGACAAGATCACCTCCCTGGCCGTCCTCCTCTCGGCCTGAGGCCGGAGCGCCGCCCGCTTCCCCACGGCGCCCCGGTCCATCCACCACCGACCCCATCCCGGAGCGCGGAAGCAATGAGCACGCACCAACCCGGCACCCGTCCCGGGACCGCTCAGCAGGACCACGGCGACGCCGCGGCACCCGGCAGCCACGCCCCACTGGTGGTCTACTTCTCCTCGGTCTCCAACAACACGCACCGCTTCGTCGAGAAGCTCGACGCCCGCGTGCTGCGCCTTCCTCTTCTGACCGGGGAGGAGTCCCCCGAGATCACCGAGCCCTTCGTGCTGGTCGCCCCGACGTACGGGCGGCCCAACGGCAGCGGGGCCGTCCCGCCGCAGGTCGTGAAGTTCCTCAATCAGGAGACCAACCGGCGGTTCCTGCGCGGCGTCATCGGCGCGGGCAACACCAATTTCGGGCCGGCGTTCTGCCTGGCCGCGGACAAGATCGCGGCCAAATGCGGCGTCCCCGTCCTCTACAAGTTCGAACTCATGGGCACCCCCGAGGATGTCCACCAGGTAAACCAAGGATTGGAACAGTTTTGGCGACAATTTCCGCAGCTCCGGGCGTGAGCGTCGAGCCCGGCCACGAGGACACGCGCGTCCCGGAGAAGTACCGGGGCCTGGGATACCACGAGCTCAACGCCCTGCTGAACCTCTACGACGCCGACGGCCACATCCAGTTCGACGCCGACCGGCAGGCCGCGCGGCAGTACTTCCTGCAGCACGTGAACAACAACACGGTCTTCTTCCACGACCTCGAGGAGAAGCTCGACTACCTGGTCTCGCACCAGTACTACGAGCCGGATGTCCTGGCGAAGTACAGCATGGAGTTCATCAAGGAGCTCTCCAAGCGGGCCTACTCCCGGAAGTTCCGCTTCGAGACCTTCCTGGGCGCGTTCAAGTTCTACACGTCCTACACGCTGAAGACCTTTGACGGCCAGCGCTACCTCGAGCGCTTCGAGGACCGCGTGGTCATGGTCTCGCTCTACCTGGCCGACGGCAACGAGCTGCTCGCCACGCAGCTGGTCGACGAGATCATCTCCGGGCGCTTCCAGCCGGCGACCCCCACGTTCCTCAACGCGGGCAAGCAGCAGCGCGGGGAGCTCGTCTCCTGCTTCCTGCTGCGCATCGAGGACAACATGGAGTCCATCGGGCGGTCGATCAACTCCGCCCTGCAGCTGTCCAAGCGCGGCGGCGGCGTGGCGTTCGCGCTGACCAACGTCCGCGAGGCCGGGGCCCCGATCAAGAAGATCGAGAACCAGTCCTCGGGCATCATCCCCATCATGAAGCTGCTGGAGGACTCGTTCTCCTACGCCAACCAGCTGGGCGCCCGCCAGGGCGCGGGCGCGGTGTACCTGCACGCCCACCACCCGGACATCTACAGCTTCCTGGACACCAAGCGGGAGAACGCGGACGAGAAGATCCGGATCAAGACCCTCTCCTTGGGCGTGGTCATCCCGGACATCACGTTCGAGCTGGCCAAGAAGAACCAGGACATGTACCTGTTCTCCCCGTACGACGTGGAGCGGGTCTACGGGATGCCGTTCTCGGACGTCAACGTGTCCGAGAAGTACCACGAGATGGTCGCGGACGGCCGGATCACCAAGAAGAAGATCAACGCCCGCGAGTTCTTCCAGACCCTCGCCGAGGTCCAGTTCGAGTCGGGCTACCCGTACGTCATGTTCGAGGACACGGTGAACCGGGCCAACCCGATCGACGGCAAGATCATCATGTCCAACCTGTGCTCGGAGATCCTGCAGGTCTCCGAGCCGTCCACGTACCACGAGGACCTGAACTACGACGAGGTCGGCAAGGACATCTCCTGCAACCTCGGCTCCCTCAACATCGCGCTGACCATGCAGTCCCCGGACTTCGGGCAGTCGGTGGAGACCGCGATCCGAGGCCTCACGGCGGTCTCGGACATGTCCGACATCACCTCGGTGCCCTCGATCGAGCGCGGTAACCAGATGTCCCACGCCGTGGGGCTCGGGCAGATGAACCTGCACGGCTACCTCGCCAAGGAGCACATCCACTACGGCTCCGAGGAAGGCCTCGACTTCACGAACATCTACTTCTACACGGTCACGTACCACGCGATCCGCGCGTCGAACGAGATCGCGAAGGAGCGCAAGACGGTGTTCGCGGGCTTCGAGCGGTCCCAGTACGCGTCGGGGGAGTACTTCACCAAGTACACCGACCGTGAGTGGGCCCCGGCCACCGGGCGGGTACGGCAGCTGTTCGCCGAGGCGGGCGTGCACATCCCCACCCGGGCGGACTGGGAGCAGCTCAAGGCCTCGGTCATGGAGCACGGGATGTACAACCAGAACCTGCAGGCCGTGCCGCCGACCGGGTCGATCTCCTACATCAACAACTCGACGTCCTCGATCCACCCGATCGCCTCGAAGATCGAGATCCGCAAGGAGGGCAAGCTGGGCCGCGTGTACTACCCGGCGCCCTTCATGAACAACGAGAACCTGGAGTACTTCCAGGACGCGTACGAGATCGGCTACGAGAAGATCATCGACACCTACGCCGCGGCCACCCAGCACGTGGACCAGGGCCTGTCCCTGACCCTGTTCTTCAAGGACACGGCCACCACCCGGGACATCAACCGGGCGCAGATCTACGCGTGGCGCAAGGGCATCAAGACGATGTACTACTCCCGGATCCGTCAGCTGGCGCTCGAGGGCACCGAGGTCGAGGGCTGCGTCTCCTGCATGCTCTGACCGCCGGCGCCCCGGCGACCACCGCAGAAACTCCCCGCGCGCGTCCGCAGGACGCGCGCGGGGGCCCACCCCGTTCAAGGAAGAGACAGATCATGACTCTGGAGAAGAGCGAGAGCATCGACAAGGTGCAGCTGCTCCACCACCAGGCCCAGGCCATCAACTGGAACCGGATCGAGGACCCGAAGGACGACGAGGTCTGGGACCGGCTGACCGCGAACTTCTGGCTGCCCGAGAAGGTGCCGATCTCCAACGACGTCCCCTCCTGGAAGACGCTCACCGCTGAGGAGCAGGAGCTCACCATGCGGGTCTTCACCGGCCTGACGCTGCTGGACACGATCCAGGGCACCGTGGGCGCCGTCTCCCTGATCCCGGACGCCGTCACGCTGCACGAGGAGGCGGTGTACACCAACATCGCGTTCATGGAGTCCGTGCACGCGAAGTCCTACTCCTCCATCTTCTCGACCCTGTCCTCCATGAAGGACATCGACGACGTCTTCCGCTGGGCCCGGGAGAACCCGTACCTGCAGAAGAAGGCCGACATCGTCATCAAGTACTACAAGGGCGACGACCCGCTCAAGAAGAAGGTGGCCTCGACCCTGCTCGAGTCCTTCCTCTTCTACTCCGGGTTCTACCTGCCCATGTACTGGTCCTCCCGGGCCAAGCTGACGAACACGGCCGACCTGGTCCGCCTCATCATCCGTGACGAGGCCGTGCACGGCTACTACATCGGCTACAAGTTCCAGCGCGCCCTGGCCCAGGAGTCCCAGGAGCGCCAGGACGAGCTGAAGCTCTACACCTACGAGCTGCTCGAGGAGCTCTACGAGAACGAGGTGCGCTACACCGAGTCCCTCTACGACGGTGTCGGGTGGACCGAGGACGTCAAGAAGTTCCTGCACTACAACGCCAACAAGGCCCTGAACAACCTGGGCTTCGAGGCGCTGTTCCCGAAGGAGATGACCGACGTCTCGGCGGCGATCCTCTCCGCGCTGTCCCCGAACGCCGACGAGAACCACGACTTCTTCTCCGGCTCGGGCTCCTCCTACGTCATCGGCAAGGCCGTGAACACGGAGGACGAGGACTGGGACTTCTGACCCGGTGTGAGGTGCCGGGTTAGTTGGCCAAAGCGGCCATAGTTGGCCAGGACGGCAGACCGACTTGGCCGATGGTCGCACAGTTGGCCACGGCGTCTCCCAGGACTCAGGGAAGTGCGGTGAGTGACCGTTCTGGACTTGGGCGGTTCCCGGGTACCACAAAGAACGGGTGGCCCCGTCGCAACAGGGCCACCCCGAGGCGGCCCAGCGGACGCGATTCCAGGTATGGCTGCAGACAGTATTATCCGTCAGAGTTTCTGACGATTGAAGGCCCGGTCGCCAAGGCGACCGGGCCTTCCTACTCTTAGGCCTCGATTACGAGCAGTCTGCGGCGCTTTCCCGAATCCGCGGATCTGGGATTGAGACTCTTATCTCCACCTCATGCCGCGCCTTGCACGCTCTGGAACAGTGCTCGGCCCAGCAGTTTCACGACCTCGAGCTGAACGCGCTCGTCGCTGAAGAGGTGGTCGACCATTTGGCCTTGATCGGCCTGGTTGCGAAACGCCGCGGAAAGCACAGAGTTTTTCAGGTCGGGGCTGACCATGAATTGGGCCTCGGAATTGTTTTTCGCCTGGGCGACGAGCCGGTCGTCCTGCTGCAGGGAGTTCAGCGGGGAGGTCACGAAGTTTTCCCGCACGTCCTTTGGCAGGTCCTGGCCGAAGATCTCGTTGAGCCGGTTCACGATCTCCTCCAAGGCCACGAGCTTCGGGTCTCGGTGCATCCCGGAGCCGGCGGCGCTGAGAGGGTTCAGTTCGCGGGCCTCCCCGGAGGCGAGGGCGATGTCGGCTGCGGGCCCGCGTGGGCGGCTGACGACGTCGAGGAGGTCCACGGTGGACAGGTCCGGGGTCTCTGAGCGCTCGTCCTGCTTGGTGACCTCCCACAGCACCCGGTAGAACATGGCGCGTTTGGCGACGTCGGTGTCCTCGAAGTCCAGCAGCTGAGAGAGGAAGTCATAGAGGTTGGTAAAGGTCCGCAGGTCCTTGCGGAACAGGTCCCCGAACGTGAGCGTCTCGCCGTCTGCCGGCGTGTAGACCAGCTCGGAGAAGCCGCCTTCCTCTGCCGTCCGGCACACATCGGCGCGCCGGCCAGCGCGATCGTCATCCCGGAGGACGGGTCGCCGGTCCTCCACGCAGCCTGACGGAGGCCCGATCACGGGGCGCTTCCCTGATCGCCTCTTGGCGTATCCGCTCGGCGCCTCGACGGTCCGTTCGCCCCTGCCCGACGGCGCGGACTCACTCCGCGGCGGCGACCCCGAGGTCCGCGGCGTGGCCGCTGACGGTGCGGGCCAGGTCGATGTCGCGGCTGGTGATCCCGCCGACATCGTGGCTGGAGAGCGTGACGCCGACCTCGGGGTAGGTGAGGGTGAGGTCGGGGTGGTGGTTGGCCTCCTCGGCGGAGGCGCCGATGCGGTTCACGAGCTCCAGCCCGGTGGAAAACTTCCGGGTCCTGAAAGTGGCGGCGAGGGCCTCGCCGGCCTGGCGCCAGCCGGTGAGCCCGGCCTCGGCGACCTCGGCAGCGGACAGCTTCCGTTGGGCATCAGTCATGGTGCCATCATGGCCCCGGCGGGCCGCCGCGGGCCACCCCTAAAGGCACCACGCCTCCAGGATGATGGCGGGTGTCGGCGACTGCGGGTGAAACGTCCGTACCGCGCGGGGATAACGCTGTCACGAAGACTCGTCCGAGCCCCAGCGGTCGGCATCGGCGTAGTGGGTCAGATCTCCCGGGGTCTATCAGAACCTCCCACCGATCGGCACGCCAGCCTAGTAGCGCTTGACAGCCATATGTACATGACAAGGCCCCGGAGAAAAACGCTCCCATATTCTGTCGAGGGCTTTCTGGTCGTCCGGGGTCACTGCGGCCCTGCACACCCCATATGTGCGGACCTCGTGCAGAACGCGACACCGCCCCTGTGCCGGGGGTCGGCGCGAGGACGGTGTCGGAGAGGTTCAGCGGGGTCGCTGCCCCGGGCTACGGCTCGGGTTCCGGGTCTTCGGGTGCCTCATCAAGCATCTTGCACAGGTCGAAGACGTAGGCGGTGGAGTTCTCGGTGATCTCGGCGGTGATCGGCGGCGGAATCTCCTGGCCGAGTTCTATGGGCGCGGGGTCGTAGTAGGCCGTCTCCTTCAGATCACCGGAGAGGTAGAGGAAGGTTTCGGGCAGCCCCGCCTCAGCGAACGCCTCAGCCTCCACCCTGCCGGAGGCCGCCACGATCGCAGGCCCGGGGCGGTCGTAGGTTATTGTCTGGCCGTCGGGATCGTAGATCTCGAACCACGTCCCGGACACGCTGATCTCGTCGAGATATGCCTCCTCGACCAAGGCCCCCTCGGAGGCCAGCCGGTTCACATCGAGGGTGAGGTCGCCGCGGTACTCGACCACGGTCTCGCCCATGTCGTTGACCAGGGCGCGGTACTGAATGTCGAACACATCGCCGGGGCTGACGTGGATGTACGAGCCGCAGGCCGGGTAGGTGTCGTTCGTATTGACGTTGTACGGATACGGGAGGAACCGGCCGTGCGTGCTGGGTGGTGGCCAGGGCACATGGGCCGGCGGGACGGCTGGGGAGCCGGCCGCGGTCGGTGCGGTGGCGGCGACGAGGACAGCGACGGCCACGGCAGCCCGCCGTGAGGTGGTGTTCATGGTGGACCCTTGCTGGTGGGCCGTCGGTCTCGGTCCGGTGAGCCGTGGAGGCTGTCAGAGCCGTGGCTGGCGGATGGAATCGTGGCGAGGACGCGACCTTGGGGCTCACCGGTCACCCTCGGGAAGCGGTTCTCGTCTGAAGCTGGACCGCGACAAGGAACTCGACGAGGGGTCGGCTGCATTATGGCTCGACCCCATAGGCACAGTGTCGCGCCGCTGCCTCGGGAGAGAGCCGACCCATGCTCAGATCATCCTTCGATCGTTATGCCGCGCTGAGCTGGCAGGTCACAGTCGGTGTGCTGTCCATCTGCGGATTCCCGGTCCTGCACAACGCCGCCCCTAGTCGATGGGCGGCGCGGGGGCGGGTGCGATTGCACTCAGCGGTCCGTTTTTCTGCTCGAACGCGTCGCTAGGTGACTGGGGGTGTCGAACGTGGCGATACCGGTGACGTAGTACGGGCCCTGGGTGTCTTTCAGAGATGGCGCCCCACCAAGGTCCCTGCCCTTCAGAAGAGGAAAGCGTTCGGGGTTCGAAAGCTCCACCAGCACCGGCGACCACCGTTCGCCGTAATTCTCCGGCATGTATCGCCTGAAACCCTCGAACGTAGCGTCAGCGTCCACGCCCTCAAACACGATGTCCAGATCGGTCCGCTCCTCAATCGCGCGTACTGCCTCGCGCGCGAACTCCTGAAGTCGCTCCGGAGCGTCGCCGGGATTCTTGACGTAGTAGACCGACAGACACGGGTCATAGGCGATCGCCTGTCCGCTCTTATCTGCGTGGCGGCACGCTGCAGTCGAACGGATGGAAGCCCGGCCGGCATTGAGTCCGGGCATCTGCGCGCGGCGCGGTCGAGCTAAGGGTGTGAAAGCTATTCGAAGTGATTAGCTAATGCACATAGTGCATTCCACTCAATCGCGAGGACGCCATGGGCCACCGCAAGTCAGCCATGTTCATAGACTTCGACAATTTCTTCAGTGGATTGCTCAGTAGCGACCCCAAAGCAGCACTGGAACTAGCAGAACGGCCGTCCGCATGGATCAATCGGCTGACCACCGCCAGCGGTGTCAATGACCGACGCTGGCTGGTCCTCCGTTGCTACATGAACCCCTCTGGCAGCATCGCCCACCCCCTGAACCCCGGAGAGCGGCTGTACTTTTCGAAGTTTCGGCCATTCTTCACTCAAGCCGGCGTAGAGGTCGTGGACTGCCCTAGCCTCACCAAGGGCGCAAAAAATGGAGCAGACATCCGCATCGTGATCGACGTGATGACCGCCCTGCAGCATGAGACCTGCTACGACGAGTTCGTGCTGGCCTCCAGCGACGCCGACTTCACCCCGTTGCTGCAGGTGTTGCGCGCCTATGATCGTCGGACTGCAATCATCGCCACCGGCTCGACCGCTGTGGCATATGAAGCCCTGGCCGACCTGTACCTGGATGAGCAGGACCTTTTCGACCTCATGAGCCCGGCGTACGAGTCCGAAGCCGACGCCGCTGAGCAAGGCGCGATGATCCCAGAGTCACACGATGCCGCGGAGAACACCGCCGTCGGGGACCGACCGAACGACGAGGAAGCATGGCAAGAGTACTGCGAGGTGTTGCGCAGTGATTACGAGTCCTCCGAGGTGCCCGTCAATTGCGCCCGCCTCGCCAGCAGGATCCACGCAGACCTAGGAGAAGTCGTCACTCGCACCCGGTGGTTCGGAGGTGGAACGTTCCGGAAGGCCGTCGAACGGATCGGCTTGCCGAATATTAACTTCTCACAGCACCACTTCTGGGACTCGACCAGGCACCCGGTGCCGGGACCCGTTCAGCCAGGTCTGAGCGATCCACTGGAAGTGTCGGCGCCGCTCCCGCCGGGAATCACTCGCTTCTGCGAAGTCGCGAAGATGCCCCGGTTGCCGCAGGATCACTGGCCCGTCATGTTCCAGGTGCTTGCGGAGTATGCCCGTGAGTTCGACTTCAATTTGACGGAGGCTTCAAAGTGGTCGAGGGATCGCGCCAGAGAATTGGGCGTCGAGGTCTCCCGGAGAGCACTTCTCTACGCTATTCGAGGTGCCCGCACCGGGGGCGCCGATCTCAGCGCGGACCAGACCCTTGATGCCCCCGTCATCGGACGCGCTGTGTTCAGCAGCGTGCTCGAACAGGCGGTCCTGGCGGGATTTTCTCCTTCCGATGACGAGCAACAACGCCTGGCCGACTGGCTGGCGGTCGACACGTCGCGGTCCAAGCGCACCCACGAGATACGGTAATGATCAAGGCGCATCTCGAACTTCGGCGTCATTGAGGGTTGCGCGCAACGGGGGCGCTGGCGGGGCGTGGGACACCGCACCGGGGGAACTGCACGGCGTCGAGGAGGTCGGAATTGGCTAACTAAGTCGGGCTGGCGAGCATATGCTCGATGCGAGGAAAATGCCTAGATCCTCGGGCTTCAGGATGGCCACATCGGCCAGCTAGCCCGGCACCTCACACCGGTGTGAGGTGCCGGGCTAGTTGGCCACAACGCGCCAGCGAGTGTGAGATCTCAATCGGGTTGTCAGTGATCGACCAATCTGTCAGTGACTGACCAGTAGTGCATGTCAACGCCATGCACACGGCAAGGCCCCGGAGAAGGACTCTCCGGGGCCTTGCCGTGCAGTTCTTTAAAGTGAATGGGGACTGCCGCACGGATGGGTGACAACGTCACCCATCCGTGCGGCAGTCCCCTCCTACCTCGAAGGCTCCTACAACCCTCGCCGCCGCCAATCCTGGCTGGGTAACCTCAGCTTCACCGACTACGAGCAGCAGCTCATGACACAGCAAGAGGCGTCCGCCTGACAGGGATCACTTCAAAGGACGTAGATTTCACCCATGTAGCGAGGCACGGGCTGACGCATCGAGCGGTGGCCGTCGACCACATCAAGGCTGTCCTCGGCATGGAGTCGGTGTGGAGGGACCATGACGGATCCCTTGCCCTGGGGCGGGCCCGGGTGATCGACGCCTGCTACAAAATTGCCTTTGAGCCGACCGAAGTGAGGACCTAACGATGTTCGATAAGAAACTGGGCATTCTCGTATGGAACGAGGGGGTCCACGAAGCGCAGAACCAGCCGACGACCATGGCAGAGATGTATCCCGATGGCATTCACGGTGCCCTCGCGAACTCGCTCAAGAGTTTCTTTCCGGCATCGGAGGTCACGACGGCGACCCTCGCCGAGGAGGAACATGGCCTCAGCGAGGAGCGGCTCGCCACGACTGATGTGCTTCTGTGGTGGGGACACAAGGCACATGAAGATGTCAGCGACGAAGTTGTCCGACGCGTTCACCGGCATGTCCTTTCCGGCATGGGGCTTGTCGTTCTCCACTCGGGGCACCGCGCCAAAATTTTCACCAAGCTCCTGGGCACGAGCTGCTCGCTCAACTGGCGTAACGACGGCGAACGGGAACTCGTGTGGACGGTGAAGCCATCCCATCCCGTGGCGGCTGGCGTGGAGAGCCCCATCATCATTCCGCAACAGGAGATGTATGGGGAGCTGTTTGACATCCCGGAGCCCGATGACCTCATTTTCATCAGTTCCTTCGAGGGCGGCGAAGTATTTCGGTCGGGAGTAACCTTTTCGCGGGGTAAGGGCAGGATTTTCTACTTCAGTCCAGGTGATCAAGAATATCCTGTGTATCACCAGCCGCAGGTACAGAGAGTCCTGGCCAACGGAGTCGACTGGGTTGCCCAACCTGAGGCGCCCCGTTCCCTGCCTGAGGTGAAGAAATCTCCCCGGGACTGGTTCACTACCGATCAATCGGCAAAGTAGCACGAACGGCGCAGTTCCAGCGCTGGCCAGTGTGTCCTCGCCCGTGGCCACGAGGCCAGCGCTCGGACACAAGAACACGCCAGTGAGCCGTACGTCGCCGTCCTGCCGGCGGGAAGCAGTGCCCGGACGGATCCCGTCCTTTTTCTCATGGCGTCGCGGTTCATGATTCCAGCGCTTCCGCGGGCTCGGGGGCCTGGAGGTCGGCCTCGAATCGGCGGTCGGGCCGAATGGAATCTCACATCAAGTTGATTGCCGGTTTTTCAAGACAGATGCCAATGCGTCATTGGATTTGTCAGTGGTCGACTGATCTGTCAGTGACTGCCGAGTAGCGTGTATCAGCATTGTGCATATGGCACGGCTCCCGGAGTAAAGCCTTCCGCGGACCGTGCCGTACCGTTCTCTGCGGTTTGTTCCGCCCGTCCGCGCTCAAGGTCATTTCGTCGGCATCTCCGGGACCGAGCCGCTCCTCCAGATGTTGGATCCCGACTCATCTGGGCAAAGTGGGCCCTATGTGAGCAGATCAGACGCCTGACCTGAGAATTGCTCAGCGGTAGTGACACCGCGAATCACCTGACCTGCTCAGCCCTGTCCGATCCCGGTGGTTCGGTGACCTGTTCCCCGGGAGCGTGTAGTTGCGCAGAAGAGCCGTTGAGCAGGAACTGAACCATTGCGTGCCCCGTGGTGGGAGTGACGCGCAGGGCACTGGGACGATCTCCGGCGTGACTCCACCTGTGGCGAGCAGCTTGCGCCCCTCGCCACAGGTGAGAAGCTGCTTGCCGTTGCACCGGACCGACCCCGAGGGGCAGTCCGCTCGCCGCTGCCCCGGCGGTTCCGGATCCGATGCCCTGTTGTCGCGCAGCCTCAGCCTGTGGCATCAACTCGGGTCTCGGCTGTGCTCGGCCGCCGGTTCGTCCACGGCCAGGTGATGAGCGCCCAGGCCCCAGTGACGATGAGGAACTCCACCAGCAAGTACCACGGCCAGGGCCCGAACAGGTCGAGGATCGAGGGGTTGTTCGGCTTGCCGTTGAGGAAGCCGTAATTGGTCCCCAGCCAGCTGTTGAGGCCGAAAACTGCTACCGCCCACGTGACAGTCACGACCAGGGCCAGGCGGTAGCTGCGCCAGTCAACGCGGCCGCCGCGTCCCCACATCAGGTACAGAGCTGCCCAGAGCACAAGGATGTGCTGGACCCAGAGGTCGATGAAGTCGATGTGGGGGAAGTCCGGCGAGTCGAGTGCCGGGGTGAGGATGGCCTGCGGATTGAGGGTCAGTCCCCAGTAGTAGGTGAGCGCCATCGCCCAGCGGACCCGTGTCCACAGGGCGATGACAGCGACCATCCACGCAAGGTCCGAGAGGTGGACCGGCAGAGAGATGTGGACGTCAAAATTGCCCGGCAGCCACCGGTAGACGAGCATCGCCACCGTATACGTGACCAGCACCGAGGCGAAAGCCCGAGAGAAGATCACCTCGGCCTCGGAACCCCGTAGACGGCGGCCCAGGATCACCACGACCACAGCACCGAGGACACAGACGCCGAGAGCAGCCCAATGAGTGGGGCCGTAGGGTACGAAGACCTCCTCGCTGGGCATCGCCGTCTCCCTCCACCTGCCGGGATTATAGACTCCCACGGCCGAGCGTCAGGAGCGCGAGCGGGCTTGCCCAAGGATGGGCGGGGGCGCGCGCTCGAGGCGATGGGTCACGAAAGTGGAGAGGTGACGCCGGCCTGCGGCGGCGCGGTCGGGCGGCCTCCCACTTGGTCTACTACCACGATACGAGGGACGCCTCACCGGAACGTGGTTCGTCAACTCGCATGCGACGGTCAGCCCCACCCAGGACCAGGTCTCACGAACTGATCTGTCGTTGTCCGTTCGCGTGGTGGTACTTCACTGGTACGACGTCGTCGACAGCCCCTGGAAGGACCTGTTGCCGCTCCACACCACCGGGTCGTGCCCCCATGTCGCTAGAACCTCAGAGCCGGTCGTCCAGGGCCATGGGCGGGGCAACATGCACCGGAACCGGAGCCGGTTTGCTGTCCGAGCTCTTGACCTTGCCCTGACCGATGCTGCGGGTGACGGAGATCAACTGGTAGGGCCGCTTGGGCCGGGGTCGTGTGTCGCGCCGAAGCAGCGCCACCCATCCTTCGCCGGCAACGTCTATTTGTTTCAGGGGCCGGGTGAGGTAGCTGATAACCGTCGGCGGCGCTGTGGATCGGTCGATGCGGACCCCGCCGACGAGACCGGTGTTGAAATCCCGGGTCCATGCGTTCTTCGCCGGCGTAGCCGAGGCAATGTGCTCTGCGAACTCCGGTGGCACCTCGAAGGTCGCAATCCTGCCTTCTACGCCCCGTAGCCATAACGGCACCCGGTACCGCGGGGCGTTCAGCTCGTCCATCCCAGACCCTTCTTTGTGGGTGCGGACGGCGGAATTATAGCCGATGCGTCTGGGATTCTTCTTCTCGAAGATCGTTGCAGCAGTGGGGAAATGCACGGCTCCACGAGGGCCGAGACGGCCCACGATTGCGAGCCCCTTGCGTGCGGCGCGAGTGTGACGCCGGCGGCGCGGGTTCACCAGGTGGCGGCTCGCTCCTTGAGCTGGTGCCATGGCATGTCCGGGTGGACAGCGGTGGGGTAGTGTTTGTAGTGGACATGTAGAACTCGCCTTCTGGTGTCCGAGGCTCGCTCGGTCTTACTGGACCGGGCGAGCCATTTTTGTTGGTGATGAGTGGAGTTCCCACGCAGTGAGAGGAAGCCCGCAGGGCCGTGAGGGATTGAAGTCCTTCCCGAGAACGCCCTGATCGAGCGGCCTCCCCGTGATCTGTGCAATGACTCGGATGAGGATCAACTCAGAAAGCTCCGCAGGGATCCCAGTGGATCTAAAGAGATGAAGTGCGACGCAGGACCAAGATTTTCTGGCAGAGGCTCGCCTTTGTAGTCGTGTCCGACTGTCGGGTGACTGATTGTGCGAGTGACGCGGTTTCCCCCGTAGCGCCCCTGATGCAGGGAGATCTGCGCCCCCCGGATCGATCGAGGACGGCAAGAATTTGTTTGACCGTGTCCTCGGAGAAAAGGTCCTCGGGACCGTGGGGTGCGAGTTCCGTGTAGGGAGGCTGGTGGAGCGCCCCAGTGCCCGTACGGCCGCCCGGGGTGAGCTGGCAGATGAGCATGTTCAGCAACTTCAGCCGGCGCGTGTTCAATGTGCTCCCGGAGATGAGCTCGGTGAACGCCTCCGGTGCAGCTTGCGGGCCCAGACCCCCCAGCGATCGGATGTAGCCGGTGACATCGCCCGCGCTGGCGCGTTCCAGGTCCTCCCGGGACCCCGCATCGCTTTCCCTGAGCATCTTCTCGGATGCAGCGAGGTCGAGCGTCGTGAGCGCCCGTCCGTGGCGCAGCCTTTGCATGGCGATGTGGTCGAGGTGTCCCCGCAGATGGAGCGCCACTCGCTCTCGGTAGTAGGACACATCGGAGGTCGTCTGGTTCACGCCCTTGAGATCGATCTCGGCGAGTTCGCCGCGCACGTCTTCGAAATTCGTGTCCACGGGATCGCACTTTCGCTTCTCGAGCAACAGCAGCAGGTCCCGAAGCTTGCGCCTGACCGTTTCGAGCCAGAGCGGGTCCACGGCAGTCCGCGCCCCATCATGGGATCCCGTCTCCACTACGGCGTCGATCACGTGCAACCGCGCGGCGATCCTCGGATGTCCGCTTGGTCCTGAAGCGCCGCAACCTTTTGCTCCGGCCGCGCCCCGAGCCGCGCCGGTCCGGCTCCGTCACCGTTCGACGTCACCTGTCCGCGCGGTAGCCTCCATCGTTCACCGGAGTGGAAGACACCACGAAGCAATCACGGGATACCGGCGTGGCACGCCCACAGCCACAGGCTGGGACCTTTCCGGGGCCTGCGAAATGACGGCCCGTGGCGAAATGTGACGGCGGAAGACAGTGGGGAGCCCACAGCCCGGGCAGGTGCGTATGTTCGCCTCTTAACTGCACGACTCCGGGGCCGGGCGAGGCCGGTACGGGAGCGTCCAGTCCCACTTGAGTCGAGATCCGAGGAGGCCGCATGGCCGCTGTACCCACCCTGACCGACCGTCTGGCAGCAGGTCCTGTCATCTGCGCCGAGGGCTTCCTGTTCGAACTGGAGCGGAGGGGATACCTCAGCGCAGGCGAGTTCGTTCCCGAGGTCGCGCTGGAGCATCCGGAAGCTCTGCGCGCGCTGCATGTGGACTTCCAGCGCGCCGGATCGGACATCGTCGAGGCGTTCACCTACAACGGACACCGTGAGAAGATGCGGGTCATCGGCAAGGAGGATCTGCTCGAACCGCTCAATCGGTCCGCCCTGCAGATCGCCCGAGAGGTTGCCGACGCCCGTCCCGGCGACTTGATGGCGGGAAACATCTCGAACACCAACATTTGGGATCCGTCCGACCCGGAGAGCCAGGCCACGGTGCGGGGGATGTTCGAGGAGATGGTGGGGTGGGCGGTCGACGAGGGAGCCGACCTCATCGTCGGGGAGACCTTCTACTACGCCGGCGAAGCGCTCGCGGCCCTCGACGTGGCACAGAAGTCGGGGCTGCCCGTCGTCATCACCCTTGCTCCGATGGCCTTCGAGGAGATGGCGGACGGTATCGGGGTGGTGGAGACCGCGCAGCGGCTCGAGCAGGCCGGAGCCGATGTCGTGGGCATGAACTGCTTCCGGGGTCCGGAGACCATGATGCCGTGGGTGAGGCAGATCCGTGCGGCGGTCTCGTGCCACGTCGCCGCGCTTCCGGTGCCGTATCGGACGACGGACAGCGAGCCGACTTTCTTCAACCTCAGCGACCCGCGGGCACGGGTGGCCTCTCCGCACAACCGGGCGTTCCCGACGGCGTTGGATCCGCTCGCCACCAACCGGTACGAGATCAGGAGTTTCGCGGAAGAGGCTCTCGAGCTCGGTGTCCGCTACCTGGGCGTGTGCTGCGGGGCCTCTCCGATGCACGTTCGTGAGGTTGCCGAAGCCGTGGGGCGTGTGACCGAAGCAAGCCGGTTCTCCGAGCGGATGGAGAACCACTTCATGTACGGCAGCAATGAGCGTCTCCCCGCGCACATCGTCGAGCTGGGCAACCGCGCCTGACAAGGGGTGGGCCGCAGGCCGGCGCCGAGGTGCGATTCCCGATCCGCGGCACCCGCACCTCGGCGCCTGCGCCGGCGCCGTCCCTTCTGGGACTTTTCCGACGTCGTCGTGGGCGTCTCGGTGCTCGTCCTTCACTCCGGGTGGACGCCCTGGTCCCGGACGGGAGGGCCCCGGGCGCTGGCCGGCTGACCGGTCTCCGCATGCAGCTGTCGAAACCCGCGCCGCACCCGAGCCGGAGTCAGCCGCTCCGTGGCCAGGGGCTTCTCGCAGGACCGGCGCCGAGCAACAGCGACGACGGGGTTGAACAGTAGGTCAAGAACGGGTTGCGCTCGTTCCATGGTCGCGCTCCAGAGGACATGGTGGCGCTCCAGCGGAGGGGCTCCTGGAAGGTACAAGCAGCCCCCCATCCAGTCACAGGAGCGCTATGGAAGCAGAAGTGGCCGGGGACGTCAGAAACGGTCAGGCCTGTGGGTGGACGCCGGCAACCAGAACGAAGAATCTGCCCTTCCCAGCGATTGCGGGACGTCCGGAATCGTGCGCCCTGCCTCAGCGCACTTCCTGACAACTGGACTGGGAACGCACCCTTCCCGAGGTGGGCCTGGCCGCCGTCGTCCCCGAGAGCTCGGGATCGCGGTCCGACCGTGGGTCCCTCCGGACGGAGGTCGGTGCGGCACGGGTTCGCCTACTGCGCCGGCCGCGAGATGTCGATGCCGGTGACCGGGGCGCCGGCCCGCTCGTAGACGAGCGAGATCGCCCCCTTCGGGAACGCCCTCGGCGGTTGCACCAAGTTGAAGGCAGCCGGGACGGTGCCGTCCCCGAAGACCCGCTTGCCCGAGCCCAGGATCAGCGGATAGAGGAAGAGGTTCAACCGATCGACGAGGTCCTCCTCCAGCAGGGACCTCACGAGGTCTCCGCTGCCGATGACGTGGACCTCGTCGAACCGGTCCTTGAGCGCTCGCACCTCGGTCGCGACATCCGTCAGTACCGTGGTCCCCTCCCACGACGGGTCGGTCAGCGTGCGCGACGCCACGAACTTCGGGACCGCGTTGAGCTTCACGGCGATCGGGTCGGCGCCGCCGCGGTCCGGCCAGTAGCCGGCGAAGATGTCGTACGTCCTGCGGCCGAGCAGCAGCGCATCGAGACGCTGGAGACCGCCGCCGATCGACTCGCCCGATTCGGCGTCGAAGTACGCCCCCTGCCAGCCGCCGAACTCGAAGCCCCCCGCACGGTCCTCGTCGGGCCCGCCGGGAGCCTGGTAGACGCCGTCAAGGGTGAGGAAGAGATCGACCTGGACGATTCCCATGGTGTGCTCCTCCGGCGTGCTCCTGTGACATCCGCGGTGCCCCATCCTTTCGCGCCCGGATTCGGGGGTCAATCCCCCGGAAGGGGATGACGGCACGTGCAGGCCGACGAGGTACGACGCTCCGTGCGCCCCGGCGCGACCCCGTTGCCGATGGAGGTGTCCATCCCGGTCGGTCGCCGAGCTGTTCCCTGCACCGCCGGCGGACCGGGGGGGCGGGCATCCTTTTCCGGTGCTCGTCGGGGAAGAGCCCGGGGAGGACCCGGACCGTCGACGGAATTCGGTGAGCGGGGGACGTCCAGGTCGCCCTTCCCGCGCGTGCCGCACGGCCGACCCCGGCGGCGGCGACCGCGCACCCGTGGGGGCGAGGCACCTGATGCTCCGGCAGCACGGAACGCGGCTTCTCCGACCTCAGAAGGGCGGGGGATCGTCGGGCGGGGAGTCGTCGGCCGAACTCCCGGGGGGGAGGGCCGCCGGACCTTCGCGCGGAGATCGGCGTGCCCCGGCGGTCAACGACGGTGCACCGGCCACCAGCGTGCTCGGGCACGGGCCGGTGCACGAGCCCACCCGGTGAGGTCCACTCGAGCACCGCGACGGGCTCGGACAGGCTTCCGATCGTCGCGTCGTCAGGGTCGGCGACGATCCGCCGCACCGACCAGCGGCCGAGGTGCCCGTCGCGGTGCTTGATCCGGTGATGCTGCCGACACAGTGCGGCCAGGTTCCGCTCGGCCGTCGGTCCGCCGTCGGCCCACGCCACCGTGTGGTCAAGATCGCATCTCTCCGCCCGGCGACGGCATCCCGGGAAGCGGCAGGTACCGTCGCGCAGCTCGACCAGGCGACGCAGGTCCCGGGGCACGGCGTAGACGGTGCGGTCGTGGTCGAGGACCACCCCCGTCACGGGGTGGGTCAGCACCCGGTGCCAGACCCCGGCGCCGGCGGCCAGCTGGCGGGCCACCTCCGAACTGATCGGCCCGAATCCGGACAGCGTCGGGACGCCGCACGCGTCCACCCCGGCACCTCCTCCGGTCAGCAGCGTGACCGGCACCATCACGCTCACCCGTGCCCGGACCCCGCGCGGGAAGCCCGGCTCGTCCGGCAGGACACCGTCCAGCAGCAGGTCTGCCAGCACATCGGCACGCAGCTCTCCGGCCGAGCGCGGCTCGGCGTTCCCCGCGCCCTCCGGACCCTCCGAGTGCGGTACCCGGAGCAGCCCGGGGCGGCCGGGTACGGGCACGTCCTCGCCCAGCAGCGCGCCCAGGTCCTCCAACCTGCTGTGCACGGCGACGGCCACGTGCGCGTCCAGCAGCGCGTGCAGATGGGCCATCCCGTCGGCGGCCGGCTCCACCCACACCGCATGGTTCTTCCGGGCGGTGCGCCGGCTGCGCTCCTCGGTGTCTGCCACGAGCACGGCCCGCCGGGCGCGGGCCGTGGCCCGCAGCTGGGCGGCCGTGGCGTGCGGCGCTCGTTCCAGGAACTCGGTGATCAGCCGGCAGACTGCCTCGACGGGCGGCGGGACGCACTGCCAGGAGGTCCAGGACGGTGCGTGCTCGACGAGTTCACGCCACTGCTCCACCATCACCGTGGCCTGGGCCGCACCGATCCGGCCGTCCTCCAGCGCGGCCAGGACCTCCGGCAGCATCTCGGCCAGCAGAACGGCGTCCTCCACCCGTCTCCGCGCCGTGCCCGGTGGAAGCCGCAGCGCCGGCCCCACCTCGGCCGCCACGTCCACGACCAGCTGGTGCTCCGCCTCGGCCAACGGGCTCAGCGGGTCCGGACGGACGAACCCGCTGGCGGCCATCTCGGCCTCGGCCTGCGCCATCGCCTCGAATCGGGCGGCCGTGCGGGCCGCCTGTGCCGCCAGCCACAGCCGGTGGATGCACCGCATCTGTGCGCCCACGGCCCGCGCCTCCGCGGCGGCGGCGTCCACGAGCCCGGCGGCGGCGGCCCGTACCGACTCGCCCTGCGCTCCGGGCACAGCCGTCTCCGGCAGCACAGGTCCCGCCGCAAGCCCCTCACCGGCCACCGGGGTTCCGGTCCACCACTGCGCCGTCGCCGTCATGGTCCCATTCTCTCCGGCACCTCCGACCTGCTAACCGGCACCTCAGACCTGCTCAGGGGAGCAGGAACGGGTGCGGACACCACCCGGACGAGCGGGCCGCGTACCGGCCGGCCCGCGACGCCGGGGCCCTGCTCCTCAGCGCCCCGGTGTGCAGGTGCCCGGTCCGATCACGGGAGAGCTCCGCTGCCTGCTCGGGGCCGCTACCGTGTCCGCGCCCGTCACTACGCTGGGCCGCATGAACGAGATGGAACCGGGCCCGACCCGGGCCGCCGCCGCTTCCGTCGGCCGTGCGGCACTTCCCGCGGACACGGCCGTCACGTCCGCTCCCATCGACGACGACGAGGCGCCGGGGCTGATCGATCCCGGTGCCGTCGACACCACCGTGCGCAGTCCGGCGCAGCGATCCCGCACCTTCGCAGGGATCCTGGTGAACACCGCGCTCGCCAACATCACGACCAGCTACCTGTGGTTCGCCCTGACGTTCTGGGTGTACCTGGAGACGCGCAACGTGATCGCCACCGGTGTGGTCGGCGGCGCCTACATGCTGCTGATCGCGCTCTCCAGCATCAGCTTCGGCACCTTCGTGGACCGCTACCGCAAGCTCGCTGTGATGCGCTTCGCCGCAGCCTTCACCCTGGTGATGTTCGTCTTGGCCGGAGTGCTGTTCCTCCTCGCCCCGGCGGCCTCGATGGCGGACCTGACCCAACCCTGGATCTGGGTCTTCGCCCTGGTCGTCCTGATCGGGGCCATGGTGGAGAACATGCGCAACATCGCCCTGTCCACCACGGTCACGATCCTCATCGAGCCGGACCGGCGTGCCAACGCCAACGGACTGGTGGGCATGGTGCAGGGCCTGATGTTCATCATCACCTCGGTGCTCTCCGGGCTGTCGATCGGCCTGCTGGGCATGGGCTGGACGGTCGTGGTGGCCGTGGCGCTCACGGCCGTGGCCTTCGTGCACCTGTTGACGCTGCGCATGCCCGAGGAGGTGCGCGCCGCGGCCACGGACGCCCACGGCAGCTTCGACCTGCGGGGGGCCTTCGCCGCCGTTCTGGCCGTGTCCGGGCTGTTCGCGCTGATCCTGTTCTCGACGTTCAACAACTTCATCGGCGGCGTCTACATGGCACTGATGGATCCCTACGGCCTGGAGATGTTCCCCGTGGAGATCTGGGGAACGGTCTTCGCGCTGGGCGCCACCGGGTTCATCGTGGGCGGGGCGCTGATCGGCAAGTTCGGACTCGGCGCCAATCCCCTGCGCACCATGCTGCTCGCCGTGACCGCCATGGGCGTGCTCGGCGCGGTGTTCACCGTGCGGGAGTGGGCCTGGCTGTACGCCCTCGGCATCTGGCTCTACCTGGTGCTCGTCCCCTTCGTGGAGGCGGCCGAACAGACGGTCATCCAGCGGGTCGTGCCGCTCGAGCGGCAGGGCCGGGTCTTCGGCTTCGCCATGGCCTTCGAGTCCGCGGCGGCGCCGATCACCGCGTTCCTCATCGCACCGATCGCCCAGTTCTGGATCATCCCGTACGCGCGATCGGCGGAGGGCAGCGCCCAGCTGGCCCCGCTGCTGGGCGAAGGCACTTCGCGCGGCATCGCCCTGGTGTTCCTGGTGGCCGGCGTCGTCATGATCGCGGCCGCGCTGCTGGCCTTCCTGACCCCGGTCTACCGCCGGATCTCGGCGTCGTACGCGCGGGCGGCGGCGGAGGACGCGGGGAACGGCATCACCGCACCCTCGTCCTCCGGGCGAGCCTGAAGGGCGTTCGGACGGGCATCGCGTTCCCGCCGACCCCGGACGCCGTGGCGGGGATGCTGAGCGGAGCCGTCGTGAGGTGCACCAGCACGGGGTGGTCTCCGGAGCCCGTGGAGCCTTGACGGGCTCCGGAGCAGTCACAAGACTGTGAGAGGTGGACGCACGGCTGGATCTCCAGCAGCTCTTCCGGAGTGCCGCCCAGCGGGTCGACCAGACTCGGCCGGCGGCCCCGCATGCCGTGTCCGCGCATCTGCGCGGCGGCCCGTCCTCGATCATCCGCGGCGCCCGTCGTGCTCTCCTCGACGTCCCACCCCCGGCGGTGGACGACGTCCTCCTGTCGCCGGCCGTCGCCGGCTCCTGCCCGAGTGCAACCTGCGGGCTCGCGCCGCCCGTCAACGGGCCCGGAGCACCCACCGGGGACGACGCTCCCTGTGCGGGACCAGCCGCGGACCGTCACCACGACCCTGGAAGGAAGACCCATGTCCCCGTCCCCTGATGCTCCCGTGCACGGCAGCGAGAGCGAGAACCCGGCGATCGACGCACCCACTCCCAAGACCAGCCGGCCGCGGACCGTCCAGGACTGGTGGCCCAACCAGTTGGATCTGGGCGTCCTGCGGAAGCACTCTGCCACGACCGACCCACTGGGTCCCGACTTCGACTACGCGAGCGAGTTCGCGACGCTCGACGTCGAGGAGCTCAAGCGCGACCTCGTCGAGCTCATGACCACCTCGCAGGACTGGTGGCCCGCCGACTTCGGGCACTACGGAGGGCTGTTCATCCGGATGAGCTGGCACTCGGCCGGCACCTACCGGATCGCGGACGGCCGCGGGGGTGCCGGGGATGGCGCCCAGCGGTTCGCCCCGCTCAACAGCTGGCCGGACAACGCCAACCTGGACAAGGCACGGCGTCTGCTGTGGCCGGTCAAGCAGAAGTACGGCCGGAAGATCTCGTGGGCCGATCTGCTGGTGCTCGCCGGGAACGTCGCGCTCGAGTCGATGGGCTTCAGGACCTTCGGCTTCGGCTTCGGGCGCGAGGACGTCTGGGAACCCGAGGAGATGTTCTGGGGCCCGGAGGACACCTGGCTCGGTGACGAGCGCTACGCCGGCGACCGCGAGCTCTCCGGCGAGCTGGCCGCGGTGCAGATGGGCCTGATCTATGTCAACCCCGAGGGCCCGAACGGCAATCCCGACCCGCTCGCGTCCGCCCGGGACATCCGCGAGACGTTCCGTCGCATGGCGATGAACGACGAGGAGACGGTCGCGCTGATCGCCGGCGGGCACACCTTCGGCAAGACCCACGGGGCCGGGCCCGCCGACCACGTGGGTCCCGAGCCCGAGGCCTGCCCCGTCACGGCGCAGGGCCTGGGCTGGAGAAGCACCTACGGGACGGGCAAGGGGCCGGACGCGATCACCAGCGGTCTGGAGGTGACCTGGACCAGCACCCCGACGCGGTGGGGCAACGGCTTCTTCGGCAACTTGTTCGGTCACGAGTGGGAGCTGATCGAAAGTCCTGCCGGGGCCCACCAGTGGATCGCCAAGGAAGCGGCCGAGACCGTGCCGGACGCCTTCGACCCGGAGAAGAAGCACCGGCCGACGATGCTGACGACCGACCTCGCGCTCCGGGTCGACCCGGAGTACGAGAAGATCTCGCGACGGTTCCACGAGCACCCGGACGAGTTCGCCGAGGCGTTCGCCAAGGCGTGGTACAAACTCCTGCACCGCGACATGGGCCCGGTCACGCGTTTCCTGGGGCCGTGGGTCCCGGAGCCGCAGCTGTGGCAGGACCCGGTCCCGGCGGTCGACCACGACCTGGTCGGCGAGGACGACGTCGCCGCCCTGAAGGAGACCCTTCTCGGCTCGGGACCGACCGTGGCGCAACTGGTCTCCACCGCGTGGGCCTCCGCGGCCAGCTTCCGGGGCACCGACAACCGGGGCGGGGCCAACGGCGCCCGCATCCGCCTCGAGCCGCAACGCCACTGGGAGGTGAACGAGCCGGAGCAGCTGTCCGAGGTGCTGAGCGTCCTCGAGCAGGTCCAGCAGGACTTCAACAGCTCCCGATCCGACGGCACGAGGATCTCGCTTGCAGACCTCATCGTCCTCGGCGGGTGCGCGGCCGTCGAGGAGGCGGCCCGGAAGGCGGGGCACCCGATCCAGGTCCCCTTCCGGCCGGGGCGCACGGACGCCACGCAGGAGCAGACCGACGCCGAATCCTTCGCCGTGCTCGAGCCGCAGGCCGACGGCTTCCGGAACTTCGTGAAGTCCGACGTGCGGCTCTCGCCCGAGACGCTGCTGCTCGACCGCGCCTACATGCTCAACCTCACCGCACCGGAGATGACGGTCCTGATCGGGGGCATGCGGAGCCTGGGGGCGAACCACGGGCAGTCGGAGCACGGCGTCCTCACCGACCGGAAGGAAGCGCTGAGCAACGACTTCTTCGTCAACCTTCTCGCCGCCGGCACGGAGTGGAGGGCCTCCGGGTCCGGGGAGGACATCTTCGAGATCCGCGACCTCGCCACGGGCGAGCTCAGGTGGACGGCCACCGCGGCCGACCTCGTCTTCGGCTCGCACTCCCAGCTGCGGGCGATCTCCGAGGTCTACGCAGCCGATGACGCCGGGGAGAAGTTCGTGCGCGACTTCGTGGCCGCATGGGTCAAGGTCATGGAGCTAGACCGGTTCGATCTCCGCTGACGGGACGGGCCCCGGTGGGCGGACCGCACCACGTGGTCAGGGCGAGTTCGAGTCCTGACGTGCTCTGTTCGCCCACCCAGGCCGTGTGCCCGTCCGGCCGGACCAGCACAGCGGTGGGCGCGGGGACCGTCCCGAGCACCGGGAGCTCCCAGCTGCCGCGGTGCGCAGCGGTGACCAGCCGCACGCGGTCGGCCCAGGGCCCGATGTCGACGCCGCCGGGTGTGCCGAGGTCGAGCAGCACCGGCCGTGCGCCGTGCAGGAGGGCGTGGACCCGCGCCGGGCCGTCGGCCGTGCGGAGGTCGAGATCGGGCATGCGCCGCCCGAGCAGCGGGTGTCCCGCTCCGAGGTCGTAGTGGATGTCCAGGCCGGACATCATCCCGGCGTACCGCCGGCGTGGCTCGGCCATGCTCAGGAGCTCGGCGACCGTCTCGCCCACGGCCCGGACACGGTCGTCGGGGCGCCGCAGGGCGACCTGGGCCATCGTGCGGCGCAGCACGCGGGCGGCCACCGGATGACGCTCGGCGTGGTAGCTGTCCAGGAGGCTCTCCGCCGAGGTCCCCTCGACGACCTGGGCCAGCTTCCACCCCAGGTTCACCGCGTCCTGCACACCGGTGTTGAGACCTTGGCCGCCGTCCGGGGCGTGCACGTGCGCAGCGTCGCCGGCCAGCAGGACCCGTCCGGCCCGGTAGGACGCCGCCTGCCGGGTCATGTCCGTGAACCGTGTGATCCAGGTGGGGCTGTGGAGCCCGTAGTCCGTCCCGTACACGTCGAGGAGCGCCTCGCGGAGATCGCGCAGGGTGGGCTCGCGGCCGGTCCTGAGGCGGCGCTCGGTCACCATGACCCCCACCGGTCCTCCGTTCTCGGGCCGGCGGAAGGCGTGCTTGCCGACCGCGTCCTGGTGGAGGCCCCACTCCGGCTCCTCGGTCAGCTCCACCTCGGCGAGCAGACTGCTCGTCGTCGGGTCCCACCCGGGGAACTCGATGCCTGCCGCCTTGCGGATCCGGCTTCGTCCCCCGTCGCACCCCACGAGGTACTGCGCCCGCAGCCGCCGGCCGTCGGACAGCTCGACGTCGACGCCGGTACTGTTCTGCGCCAGACCCGTCACGTCGTGCTTGTAGCGGACCGGCACCCCCAGCTCGCGGACCCGGTCGGCCAGGAGCCGCTCGATGTGGTTCTGCCACAGCGCGAGACCGTAGGGATGGCGGGTGGGGAAATCGCTGATGTCCAGAGGGACACCGGCGAACCCGGCGACCTGGGCGGTCGTTCCCTGCGCGAGGAACCGGTCGGCGATGCCGCGCTGGTCGAGGACCTCGATGGTCCGCGAGTGCAGCCCACCGGCGCGCGACCCGACGAGTTCCTGGCCGGCCCGCCGCTCGAGGACGACGACGTCGACCCCCGCGAGCCCCAGCTCTCCGGCCAGCATCAGTCCTGTCGGCCCGCCACCGACCACCACCACCGCATGCTCGTTCATCTGCTGTCCCTCCGTCCGCAGGTCCCGGTCCCAACCCCGGTCCGAGCATTCTGCGGCGCGCAGGGAGTCTTGCCACAAGTCCCCCGGTGCGCTATAGGTTGGAAATGCAGGCAGGACATGACGACCACGCGGAGGGGCAGCAGACCTCCGGCGCCTTGTCGCGGCTGGATCGGATGGCGGCGCCGGCCTCGGCCGGGACCGTGCCGCCGGCCACAGGATCCCGATTCCACATCCGCCCCGCCTCCTGCCCTCCCAGCTATGGCATCCCCGCCGAGGCGGGCCGGTGAGCACTCCGGGGACCCTGACGCCCAGGGAGACCGAACGCCTGACGCGCAAGGGCCTGCGACTGGCCCAGTTCACCGTCGGCTACAACGTCGTCGAGGGCGCGGTCGCGATCACCGCCGGACTGGCCGCCGGCCTCGTCTCGGTGGTCGGGTTCGGCATCGACTCCGGCATCGAGTCCATCGCCGGGGTCCTGGTCGCGCTGCGCCTGTCCGCACGCCTGCGCCACGGCGGGACGGACGAGCACAAGGAGAAGATGGCCCTGCGCCTGGTGGCCGTGACCTTCTTCCTCCTCGCCGCCTATGTCACCTACGAGGGCGTCCGCTCGCTGCTCGAGGCCGAGACGCACGAGCGGTCGCCGGTGAGCGTCGTCGTCCTGGTGCTGTCCCTGATCGTCATGCCGGTCCTGGCCGCGGCCAAGAAGAAGGTCGGCGCCGAGCTCGGTGACAACCTCATCCTGGCCGACGCCGCGGAGACCAGGATCTGCGTCCTGCTCTCCGTCTCCACGCTGCTGGGGCTGGTCGTCCACGCTCTCACCGGAGCGGCCTGGGTGGATCCGGTCGCCGGGTTCGTCATCGCTGCCTTCGCGATCCATGAAGGCCGGGAGGCGTGGGAGGGCGAGCTCGTCGAGGACGACGACTGACCAGCACCCCACCCGCCGCGCAGCGACCGGCCGGCGCCATGACGCGCCCCCACTCCTCCGGCGACCGCCCGGGCGTCAGCCGGTAGGCGGTATCCTGACGGGGTGGTCGAACAGAGCGTGTGGATGCAGAAGGTGCGGGCGGATCCCGGGCACTCGTCGGGGTACGTCGAGCGGTTCCGGGCCCTGGCGGCCGCCGGTGAGGACATCGTGGGGGAGGCACGGCTGGTCGAGGCCATGGTCCCGCCCCGGTCACGGATCCTCGATGCCGGCTGCGGGCCCGGCCGGCTGGGCGGCCACCTGCACCGTAGCGGGCACACCGTGGTCGGGGTCGACGTCGACCCCACCCTGGTCGCCGCCGCGCAGGAGGACCACCCCGGTCCCCGGTGGTTCGTGGGGGACCTGGCGGAGCTGGACCTGCCCGCCCGGGGCGTCGCGGAGCCCTTCGACGCCGTGGTCTGCGCCGGCAACGTGATGGCCTTCCTGGCCCCCAGCACGCGCATCGAGGTGCTGCGCCGCTTCCGCCGCCACCTGACCGCCGACGGGCGGGCGGCCGTGGGCTTCGGCGCCGGCCGCGGCTACCCGTTCCCGGAGTTCCTGCAGGACGCCGAGCAGGCCGGGCTCGTGCCCGACCTGCTGCTGTCCACCTGGGACCTGCGCCCCTTCCGGGAGGACAGCGACTTCCTGGTGGCCGTGCTGCGGGCCGCCGAGCACCACTGATCCCGCCGAACCCTCGGCGGCACGGGACATTCCGGGTACCGTGGGCGGTGTGAGCATCACACCCCCGTCCACCTTTGTCCTCGAGAGCCGCTTCGCCCAGGAGCTGGGGGAGCTGTCCGTGCCCTGGCGGGCCGAGGACGTCCCCGACCCCCGACTGCTGGTCGTCAACGACGCCCTCGCCGCCGAGCTGGGGCTGGACCCCGACTGGCTCCGGAGCGCGGAGGGCGCTCGCCTGCTGGTAGGCAACCTCGTGCCCCCCGGGGCGACTCCGGTGGCGCAGGCCTACTCAGGGCACCAGTTCGGCTCGTTCTCCCCGCGCCTGGGCGACGGGCGCGCCCTGCTGCTGGGCGAGGTCGTGGACGCCGGGGGCCGCCGACGGGATCTGCACCTCAAGGGCTCCGGGCGGACGCCTTTCGCGCGTGGCGGTGACGGTCTCGCGGCGGTCGGCCCCATGCTGCGCGAGTACATCCTGAGCGAGGCGATGCACGCCCTGGGCGTCCCCACGACCCGGTCCCTCGCCGTGGTGGCCACGGGGCGGCAGGTCCGCCGCGAGACCCTGCTGCCGGGGGCCGTGCTGGCCCGGGTGGCGAGCAGCCACCTGCGCGTCGGCAGCTTCCAGTACGCGCGCGCGACGGGCGACCCGGACCTCCTGCGCCGGCTCGCCGACCACGCCGTCAGCCGCCACTACCCCGACGCCGCCGGTGCCGAGCACCCGTATCTCGCGCTGTTCGAAGCGGTCGTCGCAGCGCAGGCCTCGCTCGTGGCGCAGTGGATGCTCCTGGGCTTCGTGCACGGGGTGATGAACACCGACAACATGACCATCTCGGGCGAGACGATCGACTACGGGCCGTGCGCGTTCCTGGACGCCTTCGACCCTGCCGCGGTCTTCAGCTCGATCGACCACGGTGGGCGCTACGCCTACCGGAACCAGCCGGTCGCCGCGCAGTGGAACCTTGCCCGGTTCGCCGAGGCCCTGCTGCCGCTGCTGCACGAGGACCAGGACCGGGCGGTGTCGCTGGCAGAAACAGCGCTCGAGGCGTTCCCGCCGCAGTACAGCGAGGCCTGGTCCGCGGGGATGCGGTCGAAGCTCGGCCTGCCCGGGGACCTCGACGACGGCGTCGCCTCGGCCCTGGTCGACGACCTGCTCGTGCTGCTCCAGCAGAACCACGTCGACTGGACCACGTTCTTCCGGGCCCTGGGCGGGACCGCCCGCACCGGCGCGCACGCCGCGCGGGACCTGGTCCTCGACCTGCCGGCGTTCGACGCCTGGGCCGAGCGCTGGCGTGCTGTGGGCCCGGATCCGGAGGTGATGGACCGCGTCAATCCTGTCCACATCCCCCGCAACCATCTCGTCGAGGAGGCCCTCGCCTCCGCTGTCGGCGGCGACCTCGACCCGCTGGGACGACTCCTGGAAGCAGTGACCGCCCCCTACGATGAGCGCCCCGGCCTGGAGCGCTACGCCGCCGGCCCGCCGGACGACTTCGGCGCCTACACGACCTACTGCGGGACCTGAGGCACCGGCCCGCGGAGGCGGTCGGCGTCGACGGGACCTGCTGCGGGGTCTGAGGCGCCGGCCCGCGACCGCCAGGTTCGCGGACAGACGCGAGCCGATCGCTCTCGCTACGCTGGGCCCACGGACAGCGGCCGAGGGGGTGCTCGTGGGCACGGAGGGCGGACGAGCGCAACCCGGTGCGACGCGGCAGGACCGGACGTGGTGGTGGTGGATCGGCGCCTGGCTGCTGTGGAGCGTCGTCGGGGACGAGATCGCCCGCGGCGCCCTGGACTGGCTGGTGTCCGTCGGCGGCTACGGGTTCTCCAACGCCGTGCTCGGGCTGCTGGCCCTGGGCGGGTGCTTCATCGCGGTCCAGCGCACCCGGGTCAAGCACGCCCGGCTGGAGGCGCACGGCGACCCGGTGCCGCTGCCGGCGCCCTACGACTACGGGACCCAGGCCCAGGCCGGGCTCTTCCTGGGGTGGGCCGGCGGGATCGTCGCCTGGGCCGGCACCTTGGCGTGGCTGGTTCTCCTCGGACCGGCCCCGGCGCTGGTGCTCGGACCGGTCCTCGGCACGACACTGGTGGTCTACGGCCGGATGGAGATGGCCCACGCGCAGGTGATGGATGCCCGGCGCGGTCCTCCACCGGCTCCCGCCGCTTGAGCAGCCGGCCGTCCCGGGCGCCGCCGGACACGCCCCCGGCCTATCCGTGCAGGGTGCGCGCCGGGTTCTCACCGTAGACGTGCCGGTGGCGGCGGGCGAAGTCCCCGGCGTGCGGGAAGCCCCAGCGCAGGGCGATCGCCCGCACGGTCACACCATCGGCCGGGGCACCACGCACCAGGTCCCGGTGGGCGGCCGCCAGCCGCAGACCGCGCAGGTGCTCCGCAGGGGTCATTCCCGTCCGGGACTGGAACACCCGGGTGAGCTCGACCGTGCTCAGGCCCACGTGGCGGGCGACGTCCTCGATCGTGATCGGCAGCGACAGGGACGCGTGCATGAACTCCACGGCCCGCCGGTGGGCGGTCTGCCGGGCGGCGACCGAGCTCCGCCGGGTCATCGGGTCCCCGGAGAGGCTGAACGTCTCGAGCGTGGCCACCGAGATCCGGCGCAGCAGGTCCGCCCGCAGCAGGGGAACGGCGGCGACTGCGGGGTCGGTGAGGGACCCGTGGACGAACTCGTAGGTGTCCGCCCAGTACTTCGCGTGCGCGGGCGACACGGGCCGGGGATGGTCGAAGGCGACCTCGAGCCGCTGATCGCCGTGGACGGTGCGGGCGGTGTTCCGCAGGGCGGACAGGTGCAGGTTCAGCGCGTCGACCTCCAGCAACTCCAGCTCGGCCCGGTAGCCCTCGTGCGGCTGGAAGACCATCAGGCCGGTGCCGCGACGGCCGTCGACCTCCCAGCGGTGGATGCCGGTGCGGCGCCGGACCACCGTGAGCGTGTCCTCCAGGACGAGGTTCACCCGTCCACGGCCCCCGAAGTGGAATCGCCCCAGGGTCAGCTCGTCGTCCCCGTCCACGTCCTGGCGGTAGGCGAACGCGGGGTCGTCGCGGGTCGTGCGGATCTCTGCCCCCGCGTAGGTCTGTCGGAGTCTGTCGTTGGCGACCTCGGGATCGGTCGTCGCCACGCGCAGGCGGATGGGCAGCGGGTCCGTCATGTCGTTCCTCCCCGGGCTCCGGCAGGACGTTGTCATGTGTGCAGGGTGGTGGACGGGGCCTGCCCGAAGCCGGCCCGGTAGGCGGCGGCGAACCGTCCGCGGTGGGCAAAGCCCCACCGTGCGGCGACGGCCTCCACCGTCGTCCCGGTGGTGGGGTCGGCTGCCAGCAGATCGCGGTGGACGGCCTCGAGCCGGGCCGAGCGCAGGTAGGCGATCGGCGTGGTGTCCATCTCGCGCCGGAACACCGCCTGCACCCCGCGGGGACTCAGCCCCGCGGCTGCGGCGATCTCCGGCAGCCCGATGTCCTCGCTCAGGTTGGCGTCGATGAAGGAGACGGCCCGGCGCAGCGCCGCCGGGCGGGGGGCGGGAACATCGGGCACCGGGGGACCCTGGAGGAAGGTGTTCGGGAAGGTGTGCAGCAGCGCGATGATCAGGGATCGGGTCATCTCGCCCCGGACGAGGGGACTGCTCATCACCTGGGTGTTGGGCAGCAGATCACGCTGGAGGTGGCCCACGGTGTTCGACCAGTACCGGGCCATGACCGGGCTCACGGGACGGGTACCGGTGAACTGCAGACGGAAGGAGTCCGCCCCCAGCAGCTGCCTGGCCAGCTCCACCACCGCGGCCCCGTCCACGGAGACGCTGAGGAGATCGAGGTCGGCCCAGTAGCTGGCGCACGGGGGCTGGGGGAACAGGAACGGGCCCCGGCGGGGGAAGCGGTCGGGGCCGCTGGTGCTGCTCAGCACGCCGTCCAGCACATGCGCGATCCGCAGCACCCCGGCGCACTCGGTGGTGCCCAGGACGGAGGAGCCGCCCAGCCGCAGACGCCCGTAGTGCACCGGCCCTGCGGCGGTCGAGGAGAGGGACATGGAGAGGTCCCCGCCCGTGATCCACTGCACGTCCCGCAGGGCGTAGACCTCGTCCAGCTTGGTCAGGGCCCGGGCCGGGTCACGGGTCCTGAAGACCGCCCGTTGCACGGTGTCCCCCATACCGTGCAGGGTACGCCGCGCACGGGGCGCCGTCGACACCCCGGCGACCCGTGCGCGCTGGTCATCCGCCGATGTACTCCCCGGTCACGCTGTCCACGGTCCCGTTCTCGATGCCCGTGCACTGTGCGAGGCCCGCCTCCGTCACCGGGTCGTAGTTGATGCAGAAGGCGTCGTAGTAGGGCACCCCGCTCCGCCACGCGGCCAGGGCTTCCTCGTAGCTGAACTTCTCCGGGAAGGGGACCGCCCCCACGTCCGTGTTCACCTGGACCTGGCAGCTGCCGGGGCCGCCCGCGGCGAAGGCCAGGAGCTGGCCGACGGTGTCGACGACGTCGATCCGGTCCTGGCCGGTGCTCATCGAGGACTGGTAGGCCCGACAGAGCTCGACGGCCACGGCACGGTCGTTCGTGTCCGCTGTGAGCCGGTGCACGACACCGCCGCCCTGGGCCTCCTGCTGCTCGATCCCGGACACGGTCCCGGCGTACGGCTGTCCCTCGGGCGTCGCGGTGAACGCGGACCACGCATCGGCGGGAACGGGTTCCCCGGGTGCGGCCTCGGGCTGCGACGGGGAGTCCTCGTCAGCCTCGCCGGCGGGCTCGCCGGCCGGCTCCTCGGCAGGTTCCTGTGTCGGCTCGGGGGTCGGCTCCGGCGTCGTTCCCGGGGTCGTGCCCGTGGGGGAGGGCGAGGTCTGGGCGGCGGGGGTGTCCTCCCGGGCCGGGGGGTCGCCGGCGCAGCCGGTCAGGGCGAGACCGGACGCGAGGAACAGACTGGTGACGACGGCCTTCGTGCTCATGGGGTGCCTCTGCTTCGCTGGGGGGCGGGATTCCCACTGTAGGCGGCCCGCGCGGTGAACCCGGGTTGCCCGCCGGAGAGTTGCCCGCCCGTGCCGGAGAGTTGACCACCGAGGCCGGGAGGCTGCCCACCGAAGCCGGGGAGTTGCCCACCGAAGCCGGGGGTTGCCCACCCAAGAGGGGTCAGACGGGAAGAGGTGCGCCGTGCCACGATGCGGAGGGCATGCCGTCGAACAGTGAAGGGGGCCGCTGTGCCGCACCAGATGACGCTGATGTTCCTCAACATCGCGCTGACCCTCGTCCTCGTCGCGTCCTGCTACCTGCACCTGGGCGGCGGGCGGTGGTGGTTCCCCTGCCTGTGGTTCGTGGGCATGGCCGCGGGTTCCCTGTGGGACGCGCTGCCGCACCGCCGCGCGGCGGAGCTCGCCCGCCGTGCCGGCGGTCGGCCCGCGTGGCAGGCCTGAGCGCGACGGGGCGACCTCAGTGCCGGCCGGTGTCGATCCGGTGCAGCCGGCGGCCCAGGACGATGCCGTCGGCGAGGGACCAGACGCCGAGCAGCCCCAGCGTGAGGGTCATGGGCACCGCCATCCTCCAGTCGCCGAGGTAGTAGCGGTGCGCGCCGAAGACCCCCAGGAACATCCAGAGCAGCCAGGCCGTCGCCGGGTTCTTCGGGGACCGCTGCGGTCGGGGGTCCCGTCCCGGGCCGGCACCGGAGGCGTGGCGGGTGGCGTCCATCGTCCGGTCCTCGTCCTCCCGACGTCCTATTCGCACGCGACACCGTCGCCGTCACGGTCCATGGCGTCCCGGTACCCGGGCTCCCCGCGCAGCAGCGGGGCGGCGCCGGCCTCCCGGGCGGCCGTGCAGTTGGCGTAGTGGACGTCCGCGGGAGCGGGGGCCGGGGCGGGGGCCTCGGCGGGGGCCGGGGCGGCTCCGGTGCCCCCGGGGATGTCGCCGAACGGGGTGCCGCCGGGCAGCTGCTGGTCGGGGCAGTCGGAGAGCACCTCGGCCATGGCCGTCTTCTCCGGGGCGGTGACCCACAGGGAGTAGCGGGACTTCACCGCGATCTGGACAGCCACCATCTCGCAGGCGAAGGCCCGGTTCGGGGGCAGCCACTGGGAGGCGTCCTTGTCGGACTTCGACCCGTTGGTGGGGCCGTCGACCGCGAGCAGGTTCAGCGGGTCGTTGGCCAGAGCCGTGCGATCGGCCTGGGAGAGCCGGCGCGCCCCGGTGACCCAGGCGTTGCCGAGCGAGACCACGTGGTCGACCTGGACGTCGTTGGACGTCGCGACTCCGCGGACGAAGTCGATGGTCCTCCCGGTGTAGGGGTCGGCGAGGGTGCCGGTGTCCACCTTGCACCCGTCGGCGGAGGTGATGTCGGTGAGGTCCCGGGCCAGGACCTCGTTGCGGGTGTCCTCGCAGTCGCCGTCGGCGTCGATCCAGCCGCCGAACAGAGCGTCCCGGTCGTAGTCGGACATCGTCCCGGCGGCGGCGACCGGCAGGTCCTCCAGGGCGAGGAACGCTCCCGACGGCGGGCTGACGGCGCGGACGGGGGTCTCCGACGGTTCCGGGGAGGGCGTCGGCTCCGGAGCCGGGGCGACCGTGGTGACCGACCCCGGCGTCCTCGACGCCGTGGGTGAGGCGGTGCTGCTGGGCGTGGCGCTCGGGGACGCGGTGGCGGGCACCGTCGTCACCGTTCCCGGGACGGGGCCTGGGTCGGCGACCGGGTCGGTGGACGCGGTGCTGGACGCGCAGCCGGCGACCAGCCCGAACGCGAGGGTGAGGTGCAGCGGCACGGCCACGATCCACTTGCCCACGGTGAAACCGTGGCGGGACGCCAGGTCCGTTCCCGGGGCAGGGGAGGAGGGGGTGTTGCTCATGGTGCTCCTGGGGGGACTGAGGGGAAGCGCGCCCGGTCGAGTGGCGCGTCGGGGGAGCGCGCGAGGCACTCTCCTTTCTACGTGCGGTGCCCGTCCGGCACCGCACGGCGCGCCGCAGATGACGGCCTGCGGCGCGAGTGTGACGTCGACGTGCGACGCATCGGCCGGGGACGCCGACCCCGTGCAGGAGGAGCCCTGCCGGTCGCGGGGACCGTCCTGCGCGCCCGGCCACCGGTCCACCGCCCGCTGCCCGTGCCCGGACGTCCCCGCCGGCGCCATCCCCGGATGAGGGGTCAGACACGCGGGCTCACCGGGTGCGAGGATGCGGTCACGGGCAACGTCGAACGGGGGGAGGGCCGCGTGCTGACCGTGCGCGACAGGCTGCTCCTGGGGCTCTGGCTCCTGCCGGTGGCCCTCGGTCTCGTCGTGGGGCTGCGCGTCGGCGACGACGACGGCTCCGTCATGCTGTTCGTCACCGGGCTCGTCGCGGCGCTCTACGTGGCCGTCCTGGTCAGCACGGTCCACTCCGCGCGGCGCCGACGGGCCGAACCCGCTGCCGAGCCCGAGCCCCCGGAAACGGCCGCCGAGCCCGACACCGACCAGGGCGCCCCGGTCGCCGGCGGCGAGCGCGGTCGCGCGCTCGCCGCCTCGCGCGTCCTGCCGCCTGCCCTGGCCGTCTCCGCCGCGGTCTACGTCGTGGCGGAGGGCGGCTGGACCTTCGTGGTGGTCGCCGTGCAGCTCGTCAGCGTGATCACCATGGCCGCCTACGTGCACGAGCGCGGTGCGGAGCCCAAGCCCGTGACATAGCACGGCGCCGCTCCCGTCCGCGCGGGCGGGAGCGGCGCCGTGGCCCGGCCGCGGCGGACCGCGGCCGGCGCGCTCACGACAGCTGCACGTACGTGGCCGAGTGCCCGAAGCCGACGACGTCGTCACGGCCGTCGCCGTTGACGTCACCGAGCAGGCGCGGATACCGGTCCTCCGTCCATCCGTGGTCGTAGCCAAAGGCGGCGACCTTCAGGTACACCGGGCCGAAGGTGCTGTCCGCCCGGCCGTGGGCGACGTACACCCCGGCGTTGCCGAAGCCCACCAGGTCCTGGATGCCGTCGACGTTGATGTCCGCGTGGGTCCGCAGGTGCCGGTCGCCCCGCCATCCCTGGGCCTGGCCGAAGTTGTTCACCCGCACCGCCACGCCGGTGTAGTTGCCTCCGTTCAGCGAGTGGGCGACGGAGACCCCGGAGTGGCCGAAGCCGATGATGTCCGCCGCGGCGCTGCCGGCGGGGTTGACGTTGACGTCGGCCAGCATCCGCGGGTGCTGGCCCACGCGCCAGCCCTGGGCGTAGCCGAAGTTGCGGATCTCCAGTTCGGGCTGGGTGAAGGTGTCCCCGAGCGCCGAGAAGTAGGAGACGTACGTGCCCGCGTCGCCGAAGCCCACGATGTCGGCGGTGCTGTTGCCGTCGACGTCGGCGAGCAGGCGCGGGTTCTTGTCGACCCGCCAGCCGCGGTCCCAGCCGAAGCTGTCGATGCGCTTGCCGGTCCCGGTGAACGTCCGGTTGGACAGGCCGTGGGAGACGGTGACGCCCGAGTGCCCGAAGCCCACGATGTCGGCGGTCAGGTTGCCGTTGAGGTCGGCGAGCTCGCGCGGGTGCCTGTCGACGCGCCAGCCCTGGTTCCAGCCGAAGTCGCGGACCTTGAGCTGAGGGGCGGTGAAGCTGCCGTCGCCCTGGGAGTAGGCCACGTACACGCCGGCGTCGCCGAAGCCCACGATGTCGTCGCGGCGGTCGCCGTCGACGTCCGCGAGCGTGCGCACGTGCCGTGCCTTGGACCAGCCCTGGGCTGCGCCGAAGTCGCGCACGCTCATCCGCGGCGTGCCGAAGGTGCCGTTGGCCTGGCCGAAGGCGACCTGCACGCCGGCGTTGCCGAAGCCGACCACGTCGGCGCGGCCGTCGCCGTTGACGTCCGCGAGCTCGCGCACGTGCTGGTCCACGCGCCAGCCCTGGGCGTAGGAGAACATGGGCTGCGCCGTCGCGGCGTGGGCCGGTGCGCCCACGGCGAGCCCGGCGGTCGCGAGCACGGTGGCGGACGCGCCGGTGAGCACGCGTGAGAGGAGTGGGTGTTTCATGGTGGGTCCCCGAGGTCATGAGGTGGATCGTCGGCACGGGCGCAGGCGGCCCGTGCCGGAGGCGTCGGTCGGCCCCCGGCCGACCGGGAGATGTCCCCCGGGGCACGATGCGCCTCCGGGGGACCGATGGCACCGGGGACGACGACGTCCCGGTGCCGAGGCGCAACTGCTGAGGACACCAGTTTACTCCTGCAATCGCGCGGTCACCAGGGGCGTTCCCTTTCGTGACGTCGTCGGACGACCGGTTTCCCCGGCCTGCCGTGGATCAGGACCCGGGACCGGGGGTGCAGCACGAGCCGTCGCCGCCGACCGCGGAGAGCTCCCGGCCGGTCCTGCCCTCGAGGTCGGGACGGGCGTCGGCGGTGACGGTGTAGACCTCCCACGGCTCCCGACCCGGTCCGGTCACCCAGACCTTGTCCTGGACGGCGTAGCAGCAGGTGGTCTGCTCCTCCGGGCGGGTGGCGAGGCCGGCGTCGGCCAGGCGCTGCGCGGCCGCCTCGACGACCTCGGTGCTCTCCACCTCCACGCCGAGGTGGTCCATGCGGTTGTCGTCACCGGGCTCGCCCTCCAGCAGCACGAGTTTCAGCGGCGGCTCCGCGACGGCGAAGTTGGCGTAGCCCGGGCGCCGCTTGGTCGGGGCCGTGTTGAACAGTGTGGAGTAGAACTCGATGGAGCGCTCGAGATCGCCCACGCGCAGCGCGAGCTGGACTCTGGACATGACGTGTTCCTCTCGGGTGCGACGGACACTCCTTGGCATCGATGTCCGTCTATACGAAAGGGTGCCACTGACATCGATGTCCGTCAATATATTTGTCATGACCTCCTGGCGTCCGTGCACGCTCCCGTCGTGGTCGGGTCGCGCGGCGGCGAGCAGGGCAGCGAGCGGTGCGGCGACGGCGCACCACGGTCCGGGCGACTTGCGCACCCGCCGGCCGGGCCCGTCGCGGACCGTTCCGGTTTCAGCTTCCGTTGCCCACGGGGGGATCATGGTAAGGACGGCCCGGACCGCGACCCGTGAGGACACACCATGCGCAAGCACCAGCACCCCGACGACGAGCCCAGGCACAGCCTGTTCCGGCGCTTCGACGACTTCGCCATGCGGTTCTACGGGCCCGCCGTCCGCAGCCCCCGTGACCTCAGGGGCCAGGACCAGCCCAGCGAGCAGACGCAGCAGTGGTACGAGGACCTGCAGGAGGAGTTCGTGGTCGAGAAGGACGCCAACGGCAACACCTACCTGCGTCCCCGGCACCGCTAGTCCGTCCGTGACGCCGGGAGGCGTCCCTCGGGTCCCTCCCGGGTCCGGGCCGTACAGTGTCGGAGCATGGAAGGAAACCACGTGCTGCCCCTGACCGATTCCGAGGTGCGTGCGCTGCGGGAGGACTTCCCGCTGCTGACGAACAGCCCGGCGGTCTATCTCGACTCGGGGGCCACCTCGCAGAAGCCCCTGGCCGTGCTGGACGCCGAGCGGGAGTTCTACCTGCACCGCAACGCCGCGGTCCACCGCGGAGCGCATTCCCTGGCCGTGGAGGCCACCGACGCCTACGAGCAGGCCCGCCGGGTCGTGGCCGGCTTCCTGGGGGCCACCGAGGCCGAGCTGGTGTGGACCTCCAACGCCACCGAGGCGATCAACCTGATCACCTACTCCTTCTCCAACGCCACCGCCGGGCGCGGGGACGACGCGGCCGCCCGGTTCCGGCTGGGCCCGGGTGACGAGATCGTCACCACCGAGGCCGAGCACCACGCCAACCTCATCCCCTGGCAGGAGCTGGCCGCCCGCACCGGGGCGGCCCTGCGCTGGATCCCCGTCGACGACGCCGGGCTGCTCGACCACGAGGCCGCCCGGCAGGTGATCGGGCAGCGCACCCGGGTGGTGGCCTTCTCCCACGTCTCCAACGTCACCGGCGCGATCACCGACGTCGCGGACCTGGTGGGCCTGGCCCGGGAGGTGGGCGCCTTGACCGTGCTGGACGCCTGCCAGTCGGTGCCGCACCTGCCGGTGGACTTCCCGGCCCTGGGGGTGGACTTCGCGGTGTTCTCCGGGCACAAGATGCTCGGGCCCACCGGCATCGGCGCGCTGTGGGGGCGCGCCGAGATGCTGGACGCGATGCCGCCGTTCCTCACCGGCGGGTCCATGATCACCAAAGTCACGATGGAGTCCGCCCGGTACCTGCCGGCCCCCACCCGGTTCGAGGCCGGCACCCAGCGCATCAGTCAGGCCGTGGCCCTGGCCGAGGCGGTGCGCTACCTGCAGGGCATCGGGATGGAGCGGGTCGCCGCCCACGAGCACGCCCTGGGGCAGCGGCTGGCGGCCGGGCTCGCACAGCTGGAGGGGATCCGGTTGATCGGCCCGCCCCCCGGCGCGCAGCGGGTGGGGCTGGCGGCCGTGGACGTGGCCGGCGTGCACGCCCACGACGTCGGCCAGGTCCTGGACGTGGCCGGGGTGGCCGTGCGGGTGGGTCACCACTGCGCCCAGCCGCTGCACCGGGCGCTGGGGCTGACCGCCACCACCCGGGCCAGCGCCTACCTCTACAACACCACCGCCGACGTCGACCGGTTCCTGACCGAGCTCGCCGGGGTGCGCACCTACTTCCGCGTGACCGGCTGAGCCCGTGCGCACCGCCCCGAGCCGACAGGTCCGCTGCGGCCACCGGAGCAGCTGATGTCCCTGAGACCGGTGGAGCCCGAAGGCACCCGGGGTCCGCACCACCCGTTGAAACCACAGAGGAGGAACCCATGAGCGCGCTGGACGGGATGTACCAGGAGGTCATCCTCGACCACGCCAAGCGGCGGACCGGCGAGGGCCTGACCGTTCCGGGGCCCGGGCACGGGAGCGGGCAGTCGCACCAGTACAACCCCACGTGCGGCGACGAGATCACCGTGCGCGTCGAGCTCGCGACCTGTCCCGAGGGGGCGGAGCCGGTGGTGGAGCGGCTCAGCTGGGAGGGCGAGGGCTGCTCGATCTCCATGGCCGCGGCCTCCGTGCTGGCCGAGACCGCCCCCGGGATGACCCGGGCCGAGCTGCTCGAGCTGATCGGGGCGTTCCGGGACCTCCTGCGCTCCCGGGGCACCGTGGTCCCCGACGAGGAGCTCCTCGGCGACGCCGCCGCCTTCGCCGGGGTCTCCCGGTTCGTGGCCCGCGTCAAGTGCGCGATGCTCGGCTGGGTCGCCGCCGAAGAGGCCCTCGACCGCGCCGGCTGAGCAGCGCCCGGGGCCGCCGGCTTCACACACCGGGTCGTCCTTGTCCCGTCCGGGACCGGGTGGGACACTGACCGCCCCGGCGCTGAGGAGGCGGTCATGAAACAGCTCGAGGGCCTGGTGGCCCGCGCGGAGAAGTGGACGGCACTGGACCGGGTGGCCGAGCCCCTGGCGCGCGCCGTGGGCCGGACGGTGCGGCCGGCGCCGGTGCGCAACGTCCTGAGCGGCACCGTGATCGGGCACCCGTTGCACCCCCTCCTCACCGACGTCCCGATCGGTGCCTGGAGCATGGCCGCGATGCTGGACCTGGCCGGTGGCCCCAGCACGGCCCGCGCCGCGGACGTGCTGGTGGCCGCGGGGCTGGCCGCCGCCGTCCCCACGGCCGCGGCCGGGCTCAACGACTGGTCCGACACCCAGGGCGCCGACCGGCGCATCGGCCTGCTGCACGCCACCGCCAACAGCGTGGCCCTGATGTTCTACACGGCCTCGCTCGCCGCCCGGCTCCGGGACCGGCACGGAGCCGGCCGGGCACTCGCGCTGGCCGGCTACGGCTGCGTCATGGGCGGGGGCTATCTGGGCGGCCACCTCGTCTTCGTGCGGGGCGTCAACGTCAACCGCACTGCCTGGCGGCGGGGCCCACGGCGGTGGACCGACGTCCTGGCCGACGCCGAGCTCCCCGCCGGCGGGCACCGGCGGGTGCCGGCCGGCGGCGTCTCGGTGCTGCTCGTCCGCGACGGCAACCGGATCGAGGCCCTCGACAGCGTCTGCAACCACATGGGCGGCCCGCTCGAGGAGGGCACGATCGCCGGCGGCTGCGTCACCTGCCCCTGGCACGGCAGCACCTTCCGGCTCGCGGACGGCGCCGTCGTCCGGGGGCCGGCGACCGCCTCGCAGCCCGGCTACGAGACCCGCGTCGAGGACGGGCGGATCCAGGTCCGGCGCCGGCCCTAGCCACCCCGGGCCCCGGCCCTGGCTCCCGCGCTCCGGCCACCCGAGCCCCGGCCCCGGCCCTCTCGCTGCGGCCACGTCATCCCGGGGTTCCGCGCCCAGCCACCTCGGCCCTCGGCACCGGCCGCCCCGGACTCGGGCCCGGCCGCTCGGGGCGGCAGGGCCCGGAATGCTTCCGTTGCCGCCCGGGTTGTGCGCACCATGGCCCTCAGCGACGTTCCGTTCTCCCTCCTCGACCGCGCCAGCACCCGGGACGGCTCCACGGAGGCCGAGGACCTCGCCCACGTCCTGGAACGGGCCGAGCGCGCGGAGGAGCTGGGCTATCACCGGTTCTGGGTTGCCGAGCACCACGCGGTCCCGGGCATCGCCGGGTCCGCACCGGCGGTGCTGATGGCCGCCCTGGCCGCCCGGACCCGTCGCCTGAGGATCGGCTCCGGCGGGATCATGCTCCCCAACCACCAGCCCCTCGTGGTCGCCGAGCAGGCCGCCACCCTCGAAGCCCTGCACCCCGGCCGGATCGACCTCGGCGTGGGCCGCTCCCTCGGCTTCACCGCCGCGGTCAGGGACGCGCTGCGCACCGGCAAGGAGGCCGCGGACCGTTTCGGGGACGACCTCGCGGAGCTGCTCGCCCACCTCTCCGGCACGGCCCCCGTGACCGCCCGGCCCCGCAACCACGCCGCGACCCCGGTCTTCGTCCTGGCGACCGGCACAGGGGTGGAGACCGCCGCCCGGGCGGGACTCGCCGTGGTGCTCGGCGGCCCGGCGCTCTTCCGCGAGGGCCCCGGCGGTGGCGCTGCGGTGCTCGAGCGGTACCGCGCGCAGTTCCGCCCGTCGTCGTGGTGGCCGAACCCCTGGGCGGTGGTCTCGGTGAACGTCGCGGTGGCGCGGACCCGAGCGGCTGCCCGCGATCTGCTGCTGCCCGAGGCCCGCGCCCTGGCCGTGTCCCGCACCCGGGGCGAGTTCCCGCCCCTGGCACCCGCGCGGCCCGCGGAGCCGGACGGGCTCACGGCCCGCGAGCGGGCCCTCGTGCAGGAGGGCCTGACCGCCTCCGTCCACGGCGCCGCCCCGGATGTCCGGGACCAGCTGGAGCGGCTGCTCGCGCGGACGGGGGCGGACGAGCTGCTCGTGACGGGCGGAGCGCACGACCTCGATGCCCAGGCGGAGTCCGATCGGCGGCTCGCCGCGCTCTTCTCCGCCCGCCCGCGCTGAGCGCCCGGCTGCCGGAGCGGACGGATAGAGTGACGGGGTGCCACAGCTACTCGTTCTCGCCGCCCACCCGCTGGAGACCAAGTACCTCCCGGAGGACATCGACCTGGTCCTGACCGGCGTCGGGATGTCGGCCGCGGCGGTGCGCACCACCGAGGCGGTGCTGACCCGCTGCCCGGACCCCGCGCGCCGGGCGGAGCTGACGGTGCTCAACATCGGCAGCGCCGGCGCACTGAAGGACGGGCTGACCGGGGTGCTCCAGCCCTCCCGGATCATCAACCGGGACGTGGACGAGGACCTGCTGCGCGCTGCCGGGATCCCGGTGGACAATGTCATCGAGCTCGGCGGCGACGGGCCCGTGCTCGCCACCGGCGACTCCTTCGTGGCCGGCGGAGCCGCCCGGGACGCCCTCGCCGCCCGGGCGGACCTCGTGGACATGGAGGGCTGGGCCGTCGCGGTGGCCTGCCGGCACCTGGGCGTGCCGCTGCGGATGGTCAAGCACGTCTCCGACGCCGCCGACGAGGAGGCGGTCGCGTGGGCCGAGAAGGTGGAGCTCAGCGCCCTGGCCCTGGGGCGGTGGTTCCGCGGCAGCGGGATCGCCCGGCCGTGACCCGCCGCAGGGCCGCCCGGATCCGCCACTAGACTGGGGCCAGCATGAAACTTCTCCGCCAGCGCGAGTCCCTGGGCGCCCAGCAGGACTACGAGAGCGCCATGACCCTCCTCGCCGACGTGCGCCGCAGCGGGCCCGTCCTGCGCCTCTACGAGCCGTCCCCCACAGTGGCCTTCGGGCGCCGGGACGAGCTGCGCCCCGGCTTCGCCGACGCCGCCCGGGCCGCCCGCGAGAGCGGGTTCGAGCCCCTGGTCCGCAAGGTGGGCGGCCGTGCCGCGGCCTACCACGGCGGGTGCCTGATCATCGACCACCTCGAGGCCGCCGAGGACCCCACCTCGGGCATCCAGGACCGCTACCGGCTCTTCGGCGACATGATCGTGGCCGCCCTGGAGGAGCTCGAGGTCGAGGCCGACGTCGGCGAGATCCCGGGCGAGTACTGCGCCGGCGAGCACAGCGTGCACGGGACGCACCCGGCGTCGTCGCCGGACGCGGGCCGGATGGTGAAGCTGGCAGGGACCGCCCAGCGGGTGGTCGCGGGCGCCTGGTACTTCAGCACCGTACTGGTGATCGAGCAGTCCGAGCCCATCCGCTCGGTGCTCACCGACGTCTACGCCGCCCTCGACCTGGACTGGGACCCCGTCACCGCGGGGGCCGTGGACGACCTGCGCCCGGGCACCACCGTGGCCGACGTCGAGCGCGGGATCCGCAAGGTGTACGGCATGTACTCCCAGTACCTGGGGTACGGGCCGCTCACCGACTGAGCCCCGGCCGCGAGCCGGGCAGACCGAGGAGGCAGCAAATGTGCGGACGCTATGTCATCGCCCGGGCCGTGGGTGACCTCGTGGCCGAGACCGGTGCCGTCCCGGACGAGAGCCTCGGCGACACCGCCGACGCCGATCGGCTGAGGGCCAACTGGAACACCGCGCCCACCACCGACGTGCCGATCGTCCTCGAGCGCCTGACGGGCGGGGACGGCCGGGACGGCGACGGGGAACTGGTCCGCGAGCTGCACGTGGCCCGCTGGGGACTGGTCCCGGGCTGGGCCAAGGACCCGGCGGTCGGGTCGAAGATGTTCAACGCCCGGTCGGAGACCGTCCTCGAGAAGCCGTCCTTCCGCAAGGCGGTCCGCGCCCGCCGGTGCGCGGTCCCGGCCAACGGCTACTACGAGTGGAAGAAGGAGCCCGGCGCAGGGAAAGGCGGGCGCAAGCAGCCCTACTACGTCCACCCGGCCGACCCGGCGGAGACCATCTGGTTCGCCGGGATCTACGAGTGGTGGCGGGTGCCCGAGGACACAGAGCTGCACTCCGCGGCCCTGCAGCCCGGTCGGGACGGCGGCGGGAGCACCTGGTTGCTGTCCTGCTCCATCCTCACCACCGACTCACCGGAGCCCTCGGACGAGCACCCCGTGCTCACGCAGCTGCACGACCTGCACGACCGGATGCCGATCCCGCTGGCGCCCGAGCACGTGGGGGACTGGCTTCGGCCGGGCGAGGACGACGCCCCGCAGCTCGTGGACCTGGTCCGGGCCGAGGCGCACCGGACGGCCGCCCGATGGGTGCTCGACCCGGTGGACCCGGCGGTCGGCAACGTGCGCAACAACTCCCCGGAGCTCGTGGAGCCGCAGCGGAGCCTGTTCTGAGCGCCCGCGAGCCCGCCGGCCGGATCGCCGACTTCGTCCGCGCCCACGGCGGCGGGGTCGTGGCGACCAACAGCGGCGACGGCTGCCCCGAGTCCGCGTGGATCAACCTCGCGGCCCACGGGGACGGGCGGCTGGTCTTCGGCACGAACGAGCGCAGCCGCAAGTACGCCAACCTCCGCGCGGACCCCCGGGTCTCCCTCGTGGTGGTCTCCGGGACGGGCCAGGAGTTCCAGCTCGAGGGCGAGGCCACGGTGCTCGAGGGGCCCGACGCGCGGGACGCCGGCGAGGTGCTGGAGTCCCGGCACCCGGGTGCCACGGGCAAGGCCAGCACCCGGCTCGTGGCGGTGCGCCCCCGCTGGGCGCGGTTCGTCGACATCTCCGTCGATCCGCCTGTCCGGGAGGAGTTCGTGCCCTGATCCGGCCGCTGGGACGCCACCGGAGAGGCCCGGGACCCGCGGCGTGGGTCCCGGGCCTCTCCTGTGGCCTTGTCGGGGCCGTGTTCGTGGTGTTCGTTCCGGCGTCCCCCGGTCCGGAGCGTCCGACGGGTTCAGACGTAGTCCGTCTCGGGGACCCAGCGGTTGAAGTCGAGCGTCAGGTAGAGCGCGAGCGCCGCGGCGTTGTCCTCGTCGATCCGCAGGCAGACCTGGTCGTAGCCGTTGTCGTACAGGGTGCCCATGGCGCAGCGCACGAGCTGCTCGGCCAGGCCCTGGCGGCGGCGGGAGGCCGCCGTGAACAGCTCGAAGATGTAGGGGACGTCGGGGAGGTCCTCGCCGGTCCGCCGGGACAGCACGAGCGCAGCGGCCACCACGGTCCCGTCGTCGTCGACCACCACCGGCGAGGCGTCCGGGAGGAAGGGCCCGTACTCCCCGTCGAAGACGCCCCGGATCACCTGGCGGGCCTCCTCCAGGCTGGAGACCCCGCCCTGCTCGTAGGAGGAGTAGTAGAGCTGGGCGAGGCTCTCGGCGTCCTCCGGACCGGCCGGACGCAGGGTCACCGCGGGAGCTTTGGTGTTCGCCGCGGTGTGGGCGATCAGCGTGATGGTTCCGGTCATGGGAGGCCTCCGTGAGGTCGACGCCGGCTGCTCCGGCGGGGCGGACGAGGGACAGGGGACGTCCGGGCGGGCCGCGCAGGGCAGGCCCTCCGTGCTCTCAGCGTATCCATTTCGCTGGGCTTGTCCATGCTTCTCCGCTCCTGATCGCAAAAGTGAACGCACTGGGCGGAGCGGTGTTTCCAGGGAACAGGTGTTCCCATTCCATCTCTTCCGGGTTTAGCGTGTCGTACAGAGGTTCTAGCTTCCAGGGGACAGGGCGCACCGCGGGACGGGCGCCGGCCGAGAGGGAGAGGAGCCGTCGTGGGTTTCCTGACGGAGAGCGTCGACGTGGACTGCGGCACGGACGGAGTGCCGGTGAGCGTGCGCTGGCGCGAGCGGAACTATCTGGTGGCAGAGGGCCCCGTGCGCTGGTACGAGCGCCGCGCCTGGTGGTCCGAGGACGCGCGGCTGCCCAAGGATCGCGGGATCGGGGCGGTGGACCAGCAGATGTGGCGGGTCCAGGTCCAGCTGAACCCCCGCTCCGAGCTGCTGACCCTCGAGCTCGTCCACACCCTCGACACCGGGCGCTGGCGGCTGCTCGCGGCCACGAGCGCCTCGGGGATCCGGGTGGTGCGCTGTGCATAGCCCCGCCGCAGGTGCATAGGATCGGAGGCGGAGACCGCACCGCAGAACGTGAGGGAGCACCCGTGAGACTCGGCACCGTGCGACGCGACGGCACCACCCAGGCCTTCCGGCAGGAGGACGGGCGGACCGTCTACCTCCCCGTTCCCGACGTCGGGGCGCTCCTCGCCGGGGGCGACCTGCGGCTGCCGGGGGAGCCGGGCCCCGCGCCGGCCCCGCAGGACCTGGCGACCCCCGTCCTGCGCCCGGGCAAGATCCTGTGCGCCGGGCTGAACTTCTACGACCACGCGGAGGAGGTCGGCCAGCAGATCCCGGAGCATCCCACGATCTTCGCGAAGTACGCCACCGCGCTCATCGGCCCCACCGACCCCATCGCCATGCCGGAGGAGTCCGAGAAGATCGACTGGGAGGCCGAGCTCACCGTGGTGATCGGCTCGCCCCTGCGCCACGCCACGCTCGACCAGGCACGGGCCGCGATCGCCGGGTACACCATCATGAACGACATCTCGGTGCGGGACTGGCAGGGCCGGACCTCCGAGTGGTTCCAGGGCAAGAACTTCGACCGCACCACCCCGGTGGGTCCCGTGGTGGTGACCTCCGACGAGATCGACCCCGAGACGGGGCTGGCGATCCGCTGCACCGTGGACGGCGTGCGGCACCAGGACTCCGGCACCGACCGGATGATCTTCTCCGCCGTGGAGCTCGTCGAGTACCTCAGCCGGTTCCTGACCCTCGAGCCCGGGGACCTCGTGGCCTGCGGCACTCCCGCCGGCGTGGGCCTGGCCAAGAAGCCCCGCCGGATCTGGCTGCGCGACGGTCAGGAGGTCGTCACCGAGATCGAGGGCATCGGTGAGCTGCGCAACGTCTGCACCCCGGCCGAGGACCTCCCGGCGGCCGGCTGACCCGGTCCGCCGCACCCGGCCCCGCCTGTTCCACCGTCCGGACATCCACCGTCCGGACATCCACCGTCCGGACATCCACCGTCCGGACATCCACCGTCCGGACATCCACCGTCCGGACATCCACCGTCCGGACATCCACCGTCCGGACATCCACCGTCCTGTTCCCGCCTTCGACCGGAGGACCCCATGGCGACGATCGGCTTCCACGCCTCCCACGAGCAGATCCCTCCCGAGCAGCTGCTGCGCGACGTCGGGCACGCCCAGCAGGCCGGCTTCGGGGCCGCCATGTGCTCGGATCACCTCGAGCCGTGGTCACCGCACCAGGGCCACTCCGGGTTCGCCCTGTCCTGGCTGGGCGCCGCCCTGGCCACCACGGACCTGCCGTTCGGGTTCGTGCACGCCCCCGGCCGGCGCTACCACCCCGTGGTCACCGCCCAGGCCACGGCCACCCTCGCCCGCATGTTCCCCGGCCGGATCTGGACCGCCCTGGGCAGCGGGCAGAAGCTCAACGAGCGGCCCGTCGCCCCGGACTGGCCGGCCAAGGAGCAGCGGCAGCGGTTCCTCGAGGGCAGCTTCGACGCGGTCCGCCGGCTGCACGCGGGCGAGGAGGTGTCCTGCCGCGAGCCGTTCCACGCCGACCGCGCGCGGGTCTGGGACCCGCCGGAGACCCCGCCCGCCCTGCTCGTGGCAGCGCTCACCCCGACGACGGTCCGCCGCTTCGCTCCCGTGGCCGACGGGTTCATCACCGTCCAGCAGCCCCTGGAGGACCTGCGCCGGATGCTCGGGACCTGGCGCGAGGCCGGCGGCACCGGCCGGGCCGCGCTGCAGGTGCACCTGAGCTGGGCGCCCTCCCCGGAGCAGGCCCGCGCGCTCGCCTTCGACCAGTGGCGCACCAACGTCTTCGACCCCGTGACCATGGCCGAGCTCGCCTCCCCCCAGGACTATCTGCGCAAGGCGGTCCAGGAGGACGTGGGGGACGAGCAGATCGCGGGAGCGGTCAACGTCTCCGCCGACCTCGGCCGGCACGCCCAGTGGCTGCACGAGTACGCCGAGCTAGGTTTCGACGAGATCTACCTGCACCACGTGGGGCAGGATCAGGCCCGCTTCCTCGACGCCTTCGGGGAGACGGTGCTGCCCCAGCTGGCGCAGGCCTGACCCGGGACTGCCGGGACCGGCAGCAGGGGCGGCCCCGGGGCGACGCGTGGGTCAGGGCCGGCGACGCTGCTGCGGGGCATCCGCAGGGCCGTGGCGGCGGCAACCCCGGTTGCCGGCAGGGCGGCCACGACCACCACGACCACCACGACGGCCACGACCACCACGACCTCGGCCACCTGATCCGGCGGCGTCACGGAGCAGGCGGTGATCCCCGGCGGCGACCGGAGCGGGCTACGGCAGCCGGGACGGGCGGCGCAGCACGGCCGCGCCGGCCTGCTCCGGCTCGAGCGGGACCGGGCTGTGCAGCACGGCCGGCCCGCGGTGCAGGTCGCCGCTGGACAGCGGCCGGCAGCGCAGGCCTCCTCGCCCCCGCATCGCGGCGTGCGCACCCGGCACCAGGACCCGGTCCATCCAGGCGCAGGGGTGGGCCGGCCGCCCGCCCCGCAGCCGCACGAGAGCGCCCCGGGACTCCAGCGCGAACTCCTCGCCCAGCAGCGGGGCCAGGTGGGCGCCCCGGAGGACCACGTTGCGCCGGGCCAGGAGCGGGTCGAAGGGAGCCGTGCCCAGGTCCGCGGCCATGGCCTCGAGCGCCTCGACGGCGAGCAGGGTGACGGCGGCGTCCATGTGCGCGGCCTTGCCGAAGAACCGGTCGCCCACCACGCCCTTGCCGGCCACCAGCTCGGCCCGTTCGGCATCGGTGGTGGGGACGTCCGCGGTCCCGTCCCGGGCGCGGCCGAAGTAGGCGTGCCCGGGGGACACGAGCAGGTGCAGGATCTCCACGTCGTACCGATAGGTCGCCGTCATGCCCCACACCTCTCCGTCGTCGCGGCCGCCGCTCCGGCGCCGCCGTGCTGCTGCCGCGCTGCCGCCAGGCCTCAGCATAGACAGGGCGGGGGACAGGTCCGGCCGCTGGCTCTCCTCTCCTGTCCTTCCCCGCACGGAGGGCGCACGGCCAGGGCTTGTCCCCTTTGCGGAGGCACATCTGGTGTCCGGGGCGCCCGAGGGCAAGAATGACAGCCACGGAGGATGGCCGCGGTGCACCGTGGCCCGGGACCAGGAGGGGAGACCGGGTGTCTGTCAGGCGCGCCACCGGGGGATGGGACCGGCTGGCCGGACCGGCGGGGTCGGCGGTCGTCGTCCTCGTCGTGGTCCAGCTCCTCCTCCGGGGTGTGGTCTCCGTGGCTCAGCTCGCGCTCGGAGCGGCGGCGCTCGTCGTCGTCGCCCTGGTGCTCGGACAGCGGTTCGTCGTCCCCTGGCTGGCGCGGCGGGCCCCGAACCGGCCGCGCATCACCATGACCCGTGCGTGGACGTGCCCGCTGCCTCCGGAGGAGGCCCTCGAACGGATCCGCACGGCCTTCGAGGACCTCGCCCCGGCGGTCCGCTCCGAGGAGCGCTGCGTGGAGGTGTCGGTCGGCTCGGACGTCACCTTCCGCCGCCGCGGGACGGCCTCCGAGTTCGGCTGGCGTGCCCTGCCCCTGCTGGCCACCTTCCGGGTCGTCCCCCGCAGCGGAGGGTCCGAGGTCTCCGCCGACGTGCGGGACGACCTCGGGTGGTACCCCGATGCTCCCAGCAGGCTCGTGGAGGACGAGATCGACCGCCGCAGCGGCTCCCTGATCGAACGAGCGGTCTGCGCCACGTGCCGGTGAGCCTCACGCCCGGGACGGGCGGGGCCTCAGGCGGAGGCCGGTGAAGTGGCGAGGGCCTCGACGATCGCCTCGGTGACCTCGTCGGTGTCGGCGGTGCCGCCGATGTCGCGGGTGAGGTGCCCTGCGGCGGTGGTGGCCTCGATCGCGGCCTCCAGGCGGCGTGCCTCCTCGTGCAGGCCGAAGTGGTCGAGCATCAGGGCCGCGCTGGCGATGGCGCCGACGGGGTTGGCGATGCCCTGCCCGGCGATGTCGGGAGCGGTGCCGTGGACGGGTTCGAACATCGAGGGGAACCGCCGCTCGGGGTTCAGGTTCGCGCTGGCGGCCAGGCCGAGGCTGCCGGCCAGGGCGGAGCCGAGGTCGGAGAGGATGTCGGCGTTGAGGTTGGAGGCCACCACCACCGAGAGCTCCTCGGGGTGCAGGACGAACTTGGCGCTCATCGCGTCCACCAGCACCGACTCTGTCTGCACGTCGGGGTAGTCCCTGACGACCCGGGCGAAGACCTCGTCCCACAGCACCATGCCGTACTGCTGGGCGTTGGACTTGGTGACACTGGAGACCTTCTGCACCGTGCGGGTCCGGGCCAGGTCGAAGGCGAAGCGGATGATCCGCTCGCAGCCCCTCTCGGTGAACAGCGAGGACTGGACGGCGACCTCGTTGCCCGGGCCCCGCCCGGAGAGGTTGCGCCCCCCGAGCCCGGCGTACTCGCCCTCGCTGTTCTCCCGCACCACGACCCAGTCCAGCTCGGCGTTCTCGGCCTTGCGCAGGGGCGAGACCACGCCCGGGAGGAACCGCACCGGGCGGACGTTGGCCCACTGGTCGAAGTTCTGGGTGATGTTCAGCCGCAGCCCCCACAGGCTCACGTGGTCGGGGACGTTCTCCCAACCCACGGCCCCGAAGTAGATCGCGTCGAAGGCCTCGAGGGTCTCCAGCGCGTGCGGGTCCATCATCACCCCGTGCTCGGCGTAGTACTCCGAGCCCCAGGGGAACTCGGTCCACTCGAAGGAGAACGCCCCGCCGGACTGCTCGGCCATCGCGTCCAGGACCGTGCGCCCGGCGGCGACGACCTCCTTCCCGACGCCGTCGGCGGGGATCGAGGCGATGCTGAAGACCTGCTGCTCGGCCATGGGGGTGCTCTCCTTCTCGGGTGTTCTCGGCTGCTCTGTCCGCATTGCATCGCGGTGCCGGGTTCCAGTAGACCGCCCGGGCCTCGGCAAGGTCCAAGACCTCATTCCCATCCCGTAGATAGGAATTCCCTATGGCACCTCCTGGGTCGCCCGGGGCCGGTCCTCGATGTGCCGGGCCGCGACCTCCAGGAACGCCCGGGCGGCCGGGGTCAGGTGTCCCGGACGGCTGAGCACGGCCACGTGCAGCACGGTGACCGGTTCGAGCCGCAGCACGCGCAGCCCGGCCGCGCGTGCCAGCGGAGTCCAGGAGGAGGGCAGCACGGCGTGGCCGACCCCGGCCAGCACCAGGGGCAGCACCGAGGTGCGGTGGGCGACCTCGGCGGTGATCTGCACCTGCACTCCGCCGGCCAGGGCGTCGTCGACCAGCCACCGCATCAGCGACCCCCGCGGGGAGACCACCACCCGGTGCCCGGCCAGGTCCTCCCGCCCGATGGCCTCGCCGTCGCCGAAGGTGTCCGCCCGCGGGTTCACGATCAGCTCCAGGGGCTGCTGCTCCAGGTGCAACACGTCGACCTCGGCCGAGCGGAACGGGCGGTCCGAGCCCAGGATCCCGATCTCGGCGCGCCCGGTGCGCACGGCGTGGGCGACCTCCTCGGGAGTGAAGGCCGCGTCCACGCCGACCGTCACGGCCGGGTGGGCGCCGGTGTAGGCGGCGATCATGCCGGTGAGCGGTTCGACGCCGGGGGACGGCATGGTGATCACCTCCAGGCGCCCGGTGCGCACCCCGCGCAGGTCGTCGACGGCGGCCCGGGCGGCCTCCAGGTCCCGGACCACCACCCGGGCCGGGCCCACCAGCTCCCGGCCGGCCTCGCTGAGCACCACCCGCCGCCCGATCCGGTGGAACAGCGGCACCCCCAGCTCCCGCTCCAGGCCCTTGATCGCCTGCGACAACGAGGGCTGGGCGATGATCAGCTGCTCCGCGGCCCGGGTGAACCCGCCGTGGTCCACCACGGCCAGGAAATACGTCAGCTGCCGGATGTCCATGCCCGTCTCCCTGCTCGAGGCCGGGCCCGCCCGCCCCGCCACACACCTGGAGGACCCCTGCCGCCTCTGGCGGAACAGGGCCGCCGGGCCTTCCGCGACTCATTGTTTCCTCCTATCGGTGCAGTAGACAACAAACCTTGGACGTGACCCAAATCACCAGCGCACAGTGGTGTCCTCCCGTCGAGGAAGGACCACGACCGTGCAGACCCAGCAACCAGCCCCGAGCGGTCCCCCGAGTGCTCCCCGGCCCACCGACGTCCGTGCCGCCCTGCTGGGCGGCAAGACCTTCCGCAGCCTCAGCGAGCAGACGCTGTCACCGAAGGAGGAGAAGTTCGAGCGCGCCCGCCAGACCACCGGACTGTTCCTGGCCCCGGCGGTGGCCATCGTCTTCGCGCTGCTGCCACTGAACCTGGACCGAACCCAGCACCTGCTGGCCGCGGTGCTGCTGGGGGTGATCGTTCTGTGGATCTGCGAGCCCGTGCCCATCCCGATCGGCGGCCTCATCGGCGTGGCTGCCGTGGTCATCCTCGGGGTCGCACCGGCCGGGGACGTGCTGGCCCCGTTCGGATCCACCACGATCTTCACCTTCATCGGGGCGTTCATCCTGGCCCAGGCGATGCTCAAGCACGGCATCGCCCAGCGCCTGGCCCTGGCCGTGCTCTCCCTGCCCGGTGTGGGCAGGTCGACCTACCGGGTGATCATCGCCTTCGGCGTGATCACCTGCATCCTTTCGGCCTTCGTCTCCAACACCGCCACCGTGGCGATGCTGATGCCCACCGCTCTGGGCATCCTGGCGGTGATCGCCGAGATGATGCAGGACCGCGGGGTGGTCAAGGCCGACTTCGACCCGCTGCGGCTGCGCGTCGGTGCGGCGCTGCTGCTGATGCTCGCCTACGGCGCGTCCGTAGGCGGACTGCTCACCCCGGTCGGCTCGCCCCCGAATCTCATCGGCCGCGGCCTGATCGAGGAGGCCACCGGCACCCGGATCTCCTTCGCCCAGTGGATGGTCATCGCCTTCCCGGTGTGCCTGGCCATGTTCGTGGTGCTCGCCGTGGTCATGTTCCTGCTCAACAAGCCCGAGATCCGCCGGATCGAGGGCGTGGAGGACTACATCCGGGAGCACCGCGAGGCCCAGGGGAGGATGGGCCGGGCGGAGAAGAACACCCTGATCGCCTTCGGCGTCACGGTCATCCTGTGGCTGCTTCCCGCCTTCGCGAGCCTGTTCGGCGGCACGGAGTCAGCCGCCTACATCTTCCTCGACGACCGCCTCGACGAGGGCATCGTGGCCGTGCTCGGGGCCTCCCTGCTGTTCATCCTGCCCACCAACTGGAAGAAGCGCGAGGCGAGCCTGACCTGGACCGACGCCGCGAAGATCGACTGGGGCACGATCATCCTCTTCGGCACCGGCATCATCTTCGGCTCCCTGCTGGCCGAGACCGGACTGGCCGAGACCATCGGCACCGGAGCCTCGGAGAACCTCAACATCACCAACGTCGTGACCATCACCGTCTTCTCGGCCGTGTTGGCCGTGCTGATCTCCGAGACCACCTCGAACACGGCCTCGGCCGCGGTGATCGTCCCGATCGTCATCCCGCTGTGCCAAGCCATGGGCGTGGACCCGTTCGTGCCCGCGATGGCCGCGACCTTCGCCGCCTCGTTCGGGTTCATGCTGCCGGTGTCGACCCCGCAGAACGCCATCGTCTACGGCACCGGCGCGGTGCCCATCACCCGCATGATCCGCACCGGTATCGTCTTCGACATCCTCGGGGTGCTCCTCATCGTCAGCATCGTCCCGATCATGATCGCCGTCGTGGGCCTCAGCGGATGACACCTGCCAACCGCCCGTCGTCGCACCCCGTCGCAGCACTCCGAAGGTGCCGCGCCCCGGCGGTTTGCAATTGACTTAATATTCGAACACGCATTCGAATAGGGGGGTGAGCTTTCCGCACCTGCACGTCGCCACCGCCTTCAGCGCCCACTTCGGGGTCAGCCGGCCCGCCGTCCTGGCGGCGGCCGCCGCGGCGGACGGCGCGGACGTGCTCGCCTGCACCGACCGGGACGGGCTCTACGGTGCGATCAAGCACCTGGGGGCGTGCCGGGAGCACGGCATCGACCCGGTCCTGGGGGTCGACCTCGCCCTGCTGGACCCCGACCGCGAGCGCGCCCTGGGCCGTGTGGTGGTCCTGGCGGCCGGCGGCACCGCCGGCGCGGGCTACGCCGCCCTGTGCCGGCTCGTCTCCGCCGCCCACGCCACGCAGGGCCCGCCCGGAGCGACCGCAGCCATGATCGCGGCCTCCGCGCACTCGCCCCGGCACGGGGAGCCGGTCCTCACCGTGCTGCTCGGACCCGCCTCGGACGTCGGGCAGGAGCTCGCCGCCCGCCGCTACCGCACCGGGCGCGCCGCCCTGGCCCGGTGGCGGGCCCTGCTCCCCGGGCCGGCGCTCGCCGTCGAGGTGGTCTCGCACCTGGCGGCCCCCGGCACGTCGTGCAGCACGTCCCACGCGGCCCGGATGCTGCGCGCCGCCCTCGAGGCGGGGCTGACCCCCGTGCTGACCAACGCGGTGCGCTACGCCACCCCCGCCGAGGCCGCCACCGCCGACGTCCTCGACGCCGCCCGTGCCCTCACCCCGCTCGAGTCCCTCCGGGCGCACGTCGGTCATCCGCCCGGCGGCAGGGGAGGAGGTGCCGGACGGGCCGGGACGTCCCGGCGGGCGGCGCCGGAGCCGCTGCAGCCCAACGGCCAGGGCTGGCTCAAGTCCGCCCGCCGGATGCGCGCGCTCGCCGCCGAGATCGCCCGGGCCGCGGACCTCGGCGCCACCGGTGCCGCGGCCCTGCTGGCGGGCACCCAGCAGGTGGCGGATCGGTGCCGGCTGGACCCGGTCGCCGACTGCGGCTGGGGGCGGCCGGTGGCGCCCGAGGCCTCCGTGCTGGGCCTGGACCGGCCGCCGCCCGCCGAGCTGCGGGCCCGGTGCGAGGCGGGGCTGGGGCGCCGCTACCCGGGCCGCCGCGCGACGCGGGCCGTGCGGGACCGGCTGGAGCAGGAGCTGGGGGTGATCGAGGACCTCGGCTTCGCCTCCTACTTCCTCACGGTGGCCGAGGTCTCCGCGATGATCGGGGAGCTGGGGGTCCGCCACGCCGCGCGCGGCTCCGGGGTGTCCTCGCTCGTCAACTATCTGCTCGACGTCTCCCAGGTGGACCCGCTCGAGCACGAGCTGCTCTTCGAACGCTTCCTCTCCAGCGACCGCTCGACCCTCCCGGACATCGACATCGACGTCGAGTCGGCCGAGCGCCACCGCGTCTACCGGCGGATCTTCGAGCGCTTCGGCCCCGAGCGGGTGAGCCTCATGAGCATGCAGAACGCCTACCGGGCCCGCGGCGCCGTCCGGGACGCCGGGCTGGCGCTCGGCATCGACCCCGAGACCGTGGACGGTGCCGCCAAGCAGCTGTGGCACCTGCCGGCCTCGGCGCTGCGCGAGACCATCGCCCGCCAGCCGGAGCTGCGGGACTTCGCCGAGCAGGTGGCCCAGGAGAAGCAGCTCGACCTCCTCGTGGACCTCACCGAGCGCCTGGACCGGCTGCCCCGGCACATCTCCATGCACCCGTGCGGGGTGATCCTGGGGGACCTGAGCCTCCTGGACCGCACCCCGGTGCAGCCCGGCGGGACGGGGATGCCCATGAGCCAGTTCGACAAGCACGACATGGACCCGATGGGCATGCTCAAGCTCGACATCCTCGGCGTGCGGATGCAGTCGGCGCTGGCCCACGCCGTCGGCGAGGTGGCCCGCATCCACCCGGACCGGCCCCGCCTCGACCTCGAGGCGATCCCCGTGGACGACGAGAGGACGTTCGAGCTCATCCGCTCGACCCACACCCTGGGCTGCTTCCAGATCGAGTCCCCGGGCCAGCGCGAGCTCATCGGCAAGATGGCGCCCACGAGCGTCCGGGACCTCATCGTGGACATCTCCCTGTTCCGCCCCGGGCCCATGCACTCGGACATGGTCCGCCCCTACCTGGAGCACCGCCACGGCTGGTCCGCGCCCGCCTCGATCCACCCGGCCCTCGACCCGATCCTCGCCGAGACCCACGGCGTGACCGTCTTCCACGAGCAGGTCCTGCGCATTCTCGACACCTTCACCGGGTGCGGTCTCGCCCGGGCCGACGAGCTGCGCCGCCGGCTGGGCTCCGAGCGCCAGCTCGAGGTCGAGGAGTTCTTCCGCGAGCGGGCCCGCGTGCGGGACTACCCCCTGGACGTCGTGGACCGGGTCTGGGAGATCCTGGCGGCGTTCGGCTCGTTCGGCTTCTGCAAGGCCCACGGCGCGGCCTTCGCGGTGCCCACCTACCAGTCCGCGTGGCTGAAGGCCCACCACCCGGAGGCGTTCCTCGCGGGGCTGTGGGAGCACGACCCCGGGATGTACCCCAAGCGCCTGCTCGTGGGGGAGGCCCGGCGGATGGGCATCCCCGTCCTGCCCGTGGACGTCAACCGCTCCGACGAGCACTACCGCGTGGAACGGCTCGACGACGACCCCGCCCGCCTGGGCGTGCGCCTGGCCCTCACCGGGATCCACGGGGTCTCCCGGGCCGAGGTCCGCCGGATCGTGGCCGGGCAGCCCTACGCCTCGCTCGCCGACCTGCGGCAGCGGGCCCGTCCCGCCCGGCGCACCCTCGAGCGCCTCGCCGCCGTCGGGGCCTTCGACGGCCTGCTGCGCCGCTCCGGCGGCGCCGCCTCCCGCGCCGACCTGGTGCACGCCCTGCGGGCCCGGGCGGACAGCACCCGGCCCGCACGCCCGGCCGGGGAGATCGAGGGGCAGCTGGCCCTTCCGCTCGGGGACCTCGAGCTGCGCGCCCTGCCCGCGGAGCGCCCCGAGCCCACCCTGGGGGAGAAGGTCCGCACCGAGCTGGACCTGCTCGCGGTGGACGTCTCGGCGCACCTGCTGGAGAGCTGGGCGCCCCTGCTCCGCGAGCTCGGGGCCACACCTGCGGAGCGGCTGCTGGAGCTGCGGAACCGGTCCGAGGTGCTCGTGGCGGGGGTGCGGGTCTCGACCATGACCCCTCCCCTGCGCAGCGGCCGGCGGGTGGTCTTCGTCAGCCTCGACGACGGCACGGGCACGGTGGACTGCGCCTTCTTCTCCGACGCCCAGGCCCGCTCGGGGCAGCACCTGTTCGGCACGCGGATGCTGCTGGTGCGGGGGCGGACACGGCGCACCGGGCCTCGGGGGATCAGCCTCAGCGCGGAGCAGGCGTGGGACCTCGCCGACCCGGACACCCCGGCGGCCGTGCGCGCCGCGGCCCCGCCGAGCCGCCGGGGGATCGCGGCCGGGTGAGCCGGGCCACCGCGCAGGTCCAGGGGTTTCACTCTGGGTGAATCCATTGGCCAGCGAACTGATTGCCAGTATGGTTACTAATAACAGCGGACGAGCTGCACCCCGCCTCCCCGGGCGGAGATCGTCCGCGGCGAGCCCCCCGTCCAGGGGAGCCCGTTGCCTCGCAGAATAGAGAAGGAGTTCTCATGGCTACGTACGACGTCAACGCCCTGCTCTCGGCCACCGCCTACGGATCGGACGGCGACAAGATCGGCAAGGTCGAGCAGGTCTTCCTGGACGACAACACCGAAGAGGTCACCTTCGTGACCGTCAACACCGGTCTGTTCGGCACCAAGGAGAGCTTCGTCCCGGTCGACGGCGCCCAGCAGGACGGCGACCGCTTCGTCCTTCCCTACACCAAGGACGTCGTCAAGGACGCCCCGAACGTGGACGCGGACCAGCACCTCTCCCCGGCCGAGGAGGAGGAGATCTACCGCTACTACAAGATGAACTACTCCGGCACCTCCGGTACCGGTGAGCGCGACTCCCAGAGCGACTACATCGGCACCGGCACCACCGGCCGTGACGCCGACGACACGCTCGGCACCGACCGCAACGCCGTTCCCGGCGGCGTGGGCGGGGGCACCGAGGGGCACGTGATGACCGACCGTGACACCTCGCTGACCTCGGGCGAGGAGGGCCTCGCCGGTGGGGGGCGGACCGACCGCGACGCCGTCCCGGCGACCGGCACCGCGGGCTACCCCGAGAACGACGGATACGCCGACCGCAACAGCACCGCGGGGATCGCCGACGTCGACCGCGACGTCCGGGACCGCGACCTCACCGACCGTGCCGACAACGGCGTGGTCCGCCACGAGGAGCAGCTGCACGTCGGCAAGGAGCAGCGCGAGACCGGCCGTGCCCGTCTGCGCAAGTACGTGGTCACCGAGAACCAGACCGTGGACGTGCCCGTCGAGCGCGAAGAGGTCCGCGTCGAGCGCACCCCGCTGAGCGGCACCGAGGCCACCTCCGGCACCATCGGCGAGGAGGACGTCGAGGTGACCCTCCACGAGGAGCGCCCTGTCGTCGCCAAGGAGACCGTGGGCGTCGAGAAGGTCGGCCTCGAGAAGGACACCGTCCGCGACACCGAGCGCGTCGACGCCGATGTCCGCAAGGAGCAGGTCGAGGTCGAGACCGACGCTGATCGCGGCACCGGCCTCACCGACCGCGACCGCGGCCTGACCGACGACGATCGCCGCGACCGCATCTGATCGCACCCGATCCGTTCCGGGGCCCCCGTCACCGCTCGGTGACGGGGGCCCCGTCGTCGTCCCGGGCGCGGTTCACGCCCGTCCCCGCCGGGAGCGCGCGCCGGGCACGGCCGCGTAGTAGACCAGGCCCAGCGCCACCACCGCCGCGGCCGCCACGTACATGCCCCGGTAGCCCAGCGCGGGGACCAGGGTCCCCATGAGCACCGGGCCCAGTGCCACCCCGAGGTCCATGCACAGGAAATAGGTCGACGTGGACAGGCCCACGCGGGTGAGCGGGGCCGAGCGGACCGCGGCGGCCTGGGCCGCCGAGAGCACCGCACCGTAGCCCACCCCCAGCACCGTGCCCGAGGCGAGCACGAGGAACGGCGAGTCCGCCGCCGCGAGCAGCAGCAGCGCCACCACGAACAGCAGCAGCGCCGGGTGCAGCACCGCGTTGTCGCCGCGCCGGTCCTGCAGCCGGCCCGCGAACGGCCGGCTCACCAGGACGGTGACGGCGTAGGCCACGAAGTACGCGCCCGCAGGACCCACGAGGCCCGCCTGCACGGCGAACGGGTTGAGGAAGGACAGGACCGCCGAGTAGCCCACGCCCACGAAGAGCATGAGCGCGGACACGGGCAGGGCCCGCACCTCCACGAACTGCCCCACGGAGAAGGACCGCAGTCCCGCCCGCTGCTCGGGCGAGAGGCTGAGCTCGGGGAGCCGGGTGACGGCTCCCACGGCGAGACCCAGCAGCGCGATCGCCGTGCACACCACGAAGAGCGGGCCGTAGCCCACCGCCGTGGACAGGCTCAGCCCCGCCAGGGGGCCCAGTGCCGCGGCCAAGGTGGTGGAGAGCATGAAGTAACCGGTGCCCTCGCCCCGCCGGTGTGCCGGGATGAGGGCCTGCACGGCGGCGGGCAGCACGGTGGTGGCCATGCCGAAGCCCACGCCGTTGAGCACCCGCACCACCAGCAGGCCCCGGAAGCCGGTGTCGAGCAGATAGGCGGCGGCGCACAGCGCCAGCAGGACGAGCGCGGCGTGCAGCACGCGCCGGCGCCCGAGCAGCTCCATGTACTTGCCGGTGAGCAGCCGCGCCAGGACCGCCCCGACGATGAAAGCGCTCGTGGCCACCCCGGCCAGCGCCTCGTCCGTGCCGAAGCGCTCCATGGCGTAGAGCGCCATGACGGTCATCAGCAGGTAGAAGTTCATCGAGATGAGGAACTGGCCCGCCCACATCAGCACGAAGCCGGTGGTCCACAGCCGGTGCGGGGGCGGCGGGGACGAGGAGGGCACCTCCCCTCCCGGTGCCGGCGGGTCGGGCGGTCCGGGGACGTCTGCGGGCATCGGGTGGCCTCACCTCCGCCGGTCATCATCCCACCGCCCTCGCCCGCACCGGCCGACAGGTACCATCGATGCAGTGCGCGCCGCCCGACGGTGCCGCTGCCACGCGCCCCCCGTACCGGTGCGTGCCGTTGCCGACCCGAGGAGCACCTTCCCCATGACCACCGTGCCCGAGCACCAGTCCGAGTCCGCCCCCCTCACGATCACCGTCGACGGCGAGCAGCGCACGGTGGGGACCGGGACGTCCGCCGCGGACCTGTACCGCGAGGACCGCGCCGTGGTGGTGGCCCGGGTCAACGGCGTGCTCAAGGACCTCGCCACCGAGCTGGCCGACGGGGACGCCGTGGAGCGGGTGCTGGTCTCCGAGCCCGAGGGCCTCGAGGTGCTGCGCCACTCCGCCGCCCACGTCATGGCCCAGGCCGTGCAGCAGCTGCACGAGGACGCGAAGCTCGGCATCGGCCCCTACATCACCGACGGCTTCTACTTCGACTTCGACGTCGAGCATCCCTTCACCCCCGAGGACCTCAAGGCCATCGAGAAGCGGATGCAGCGGATCGTGAACTCCACCCAGTCCTTCCGCCGGCGTGCGGTGAGCGAGGAGGAGGCCCGGGCCGAGATGGCGGACGAACCGTACAAGCTCGAGCTCATCGGCCTGTCCCAGGGCCCCGGCTCCGGGGCGGACGTGGAGACCGCCGCGGAGGGCGCCTCCGTGGAGGTCGCGGCCGGCGAGCTGACGATCTACGACAACGTGGACCGCAAGACCGGGGAGACGGTCTGGAAGGACCTGTGCCGCGGCCCGCACCTGCCGGACACCAAGCTGATCGGCAACGGCTACGCCCTCCTGCGCTCGGCCGCCGCCTACTGGCGCGGCTCCGAGAAGAACAAGCAGCTCCAGCGCATCTACGGCACCGCGTGGCCGTCCAAGGAGGACCTCACCGCGTACAAGACCCGCCTCGCCGAGGCGGAGCGGCGCGACCACCGCCGGCTGGGCTCGGAGATGGACCTGTTCTCCTTCCCCGACGAGCTCGGCTCCGGCCTGCCGGTGTTCCACCCGAGGGGCGGGATCATCCGCAAGACCATGGAGGACTACTCCCGGGAGCGGCACACCGAGGCCGGCTACGAGTTCGTCTACACCCCGCACATCACCAAGGGTCACCTCTACGAGGTCTCCGGCCACCTCGACTGGTACCGCGAGGGCATGTTCCCGGCCATGCACGTGGACGAGGAGCGGGACCCGCAGACCGGGGAGCTGACCAAGCAGGGCCAGGACTACTACCTGAAGCCCATGAACTGCCCGATGCACAACCTGATCTTCCGCTCCCGGGGACGCTCCTACCGCGAGCTGCCGCTGCGGCTGTTCGAGTTCGGGCAGGTCTACCGGTACGAGAAGTCCGGGGTGGTGCACGGTCTGACCCGGGTGCGGGGCATGACCCAGGACGACGCGCACATCTACTGCACCCGGGAGCAGATGAAGGCGGAGCTGACCACCACGCTCAGCTTCGTGCTGGAGCTGCTCAAGGACTACGGGCTGGACGACTTCTACCTGGAACTCTCCACCAAGGACCCCGAGAAGTTCGTGGGCTCGGACGAGCTCTGGGAGGAGGCCACGGACACCCTCGCCGAGGTCGCGGCCGAGTCCGGACTGGACCTGGTCCCGGACGCCGGCGGCGCCGCGTTCTACGGCCCGAAGATCTCGGTGCAGGCCAAGGACGCGATCGGGCGGACCTGGCAGATGTCCACCATCCAGCTGGACTTCAACCTGCCGGAGCGCTTCGACCTCGAGTACCAGGCCGCCGACGGCACCCGGCAGCGGCCCGTGATGATCCACCGTGCCCTGTTCGGGTCCGTGGAGCGGTTCATGGGGGTGCTCGTGGAGCACTACGCCGGGGCGTTCCCGGCGTGGCTGGCCCCCGTGCAGGTCGTGGCGATCCCGGTGGCCGAGGCGTTCAACGACTACCTGCAGGACGTGGTGGACACGCTGCGGGCCCGCGGCGTGCGCGTGGAGCTGGACGCGGGCTCGGACCGGTTCCCGAAGAAGATCCGCACCGCCTCCAAGGAGAAGGTCCCGTTCGTGCTCATCGCGGGCGGGGAGGACGCCGAGGCGAACGCCGTGTCCTTCCGCTTCCGCGACGGCTCGCAGGACAACGGCGTCCCGGTCGGTGAGGCCGTCGAGCGGATCGTGGCGCACGTCCAGCGCCGGATCAACGAGGAGCCGACGGCCGCCGCCGCGGAGGACCCCCGCGCCGCCGCGGAGACGGCAGGGGTGGGGCAGTGACCGGTACGGCACCCGACGCCGGGCCCCCGCACCACTGGATCCGCCAGGACGAGTTCGAGATCCCCGGGGTGCCCGACAGCTTCCAGCGTCTCTGGACCCCGCACCGGCTCGCCTACGTGCGGGGGGAGGACCCGTCCGTGCGCGAGGACCCCGGGTGCCCGTTCTGCCACGGCCCGGACCGTGCGGACGAGGAGTCGCTGATCGTCCACCGCGGCGAGCACTGCTTCGTGATCCTCAACCTGTTCCCCTACAATCCCGGCCACCTCATGGTCTGCCCGTACCGGCACGTGGCCGATCTGACGGAGCTCGAGCCGGCCGAGCTGCGGGAGCTGACGGACCTGACCCGCACGGCGGTCGCGACGATCCGCAGCGTGGCCTCCCCGCACGCCTTCAACGTGGGCATCAACCTGGGGGCCGCGGCCGGCGGCTCCCTCTCGGGGCACCTGCACCAGCACGTGGTGCCCCGCTGGAACGGGGACGCCAACTTCATGCCGGTCCTCGCCGGGACCAAGGCGATCATGCAGACCCTCGGGGACACCCGCCAGGACATCGCCGACGCCTGGCCTGCGGCCTGAGCTCTCCGGCCTGGTCTCTCCGGCCTGATCTCCTGGGACTCCCGGCCCGGCCCTTCGGCCTGGTCCCTCGTCCGGACGCCGGGGAGCGGGTCCTGCACCGGCGCTGTGGCGCTCAGCCGCGGTCGTCCCGGGCGGGCGCCCCGCGCTGCCGGTGGACGAACTCCTCCCGCGGCCGGAGCCCGCGCCGCTCCAGCAGCGCGCCGAGGTGCGGACGGCGTCCCAGCAAGGCCTCGAAGGCCTCCATCGGGGCGGTCTCGTTGCCCCGGGAGAGCACCTCCTCGGCGAAGCGCCGCCCGTTCTCCCGGGTCGGTCCGCCGCGGGCCGTGAACCACTGCGCCGTGTCCGCGTCCAGGATCTCGGACCAGATGTAGGAGTAGTAGCCGGCGGAGTAGCCGCCGGCGAAGATGTGCTTGAAGTACCCGCTCCGGTAGCGCGGGGCGATGCCGGCCACGTCCACCCCGGCGCGGGCGAGGGCCTCCTGCTCGACGGCCCGCGGGTCCGGCAGCTCGGCCGGGTCCTCGATCCCGTGCCAGGCGAGATCCAGGTAGGTCGAGGCGAGGTACTCGACGGTGCGGAAGCCCTGTCCGTGCGCGGAGGCTGCCCGCAGGCCCGCCAGGGTCTCCTCGGGGACGGGCTCGCCCGTGCGGTGGTGCCGGGCGTAGTGCCGCAGCACCTCCGGGTGCAGCACCCACGTCTCGTGCACCTGGGAGGGGTACTCCACGAAGTCCCGCGGCACCTTGGTGCCGGAGAACGAGGGTAGGTGCACGTCGGAGAGCAGCCCGTGCAGGGCGTGGCCGAACTCGTGGAAGACCGTGACCACCTCGTCCAGGGTCAGCAGCTTGGGTCCGCCCGCGGGCGGCCGGGTGAAGTTCGCGTTGTTGACGACGACGGGGCGCTGCCCGGTCAGCCGGTTCTGGTGCACCAGCGAGCCCATCCAGGCGCCGCCCTGCTTGGTGGGCCGCGTGAACCAGTCGCCGAGGAACAGCCCCACACCGCGGCCCTCCTCGTCGCTGACCTCCCACACCCGCACCTGCGGCAGGTAGCCGTGCAGGTCGGGGCGCTCGGTGAAGACCAGCCCGTAGAGCTCCCGGGCGGTGCGGAAGATGCCGTGCTCCAGCACGGAGTCCAGCTCGAAGTACTCCCGCAGCGCGGAGGCGTCCACGGCGTAGCGCTCCCGGCGCAGCCGCTCGGCCCAGAACGGCCAGTCCCACGCCTCGAGGGGGTGGCCGGCCAGTTCCTCCAGCTCCGCCCGCTCCTCGAGGGCGTTGCGCACGGCGGGGCCGGTGATCCGCTCCAGCATCTCGTGCACCGCCTCCCGGGACGGCGCCGTGGCCCCCGCCATCACGTGGTCGCCGTGGCTGCGGTAGCCGAGCAGTCCGGCCTGCTCCGCACGCAGCCGGGCGATCCGGGCGGCCACGGGCAGCAGGTCCCGGCGGCTCTGCGAGCCCTCGCCGCCGTGCGCACCGGTGCCACGGTTGACGGCGGCCAGGTGGATCCGCCGGCGCAGTGCCCGGTCCGTGAGCACCGACAGCACCGGCTGGACGGTGAACAGGCACGGCGTGAGGAGGTACCGGCCCGGCAGGCCGTTCTCGGCGGCCGCGGAGGCGGCGGCCTCGACGTCCGCGGGGGACAGCCCGTCCAGCTCCGCCGGGTCGTCGACGACCACGGCCGAGGCGTTGACCTCCTGGATCAGGTCATTGCCGTAGCGGATGCTCAGCTCCGAGAGCTCGTCGTTGATCTCCCGGAGCCGTTGCTGGTCGTCCAGGGCCAGCTCCACCCCCGAGTTCGCGAACCAGGAGACGTACTCGTCCAGCACGTGCAGCTGCCACGGTTCCAGGTCGGTGCGGTCCACCCGGCGCACCCGGGCGTAGAGGTCCTTGTTGAGCGTGAAGTCGGCCTTGTGCTCCGACAGCCGCGGGGCGAGCTCCTGGTAGATCCGCTGGATGCCCTCCGTGTTGTGGGCGGCGGTCAGCGTGAAGAAGACGGACTCGACGCGGTCCAGGGCCAGGCCTCCGCGCTCGAGGGCCTCGATGGTGTTGGCGAAGGTGGGCGGGGCCGGGTCGGCCAGGATCGCCCGCACGCACTCGAGGTCCTGGGCCATTGCCGCCTCGAACGCCGGCAGGAAGTGCTCCTCCTTGATCCGCCCGAAGTCGGGCAGTTCGTAGGGGAACTCGCTGGGGCGCAGGAGTGGGTTGTCCAAGGGCCGGCTTCTGTCGTGGTGGGCGGACGGGCGTGCTCCAGACTAGCCTCCCGGCGTGACCGTGGAGTGCGCACGCCGCGCCCGTCGACGGGGCGACGCGGCCTCGGCGACCACGTGGCAGGCCTGCCACGGAGTCCGTCCCCGTCAACCGCCGTGCGGGTCCGCCGTCGATGACCACCAGGGCGTCCCCGGGCCCGGCAGGCGCCCATCGTCGCTGCCGGAGTCCGTGGCCGCCGCTGCCGTGGACGAGGGGCACGGAGGGTGTTCCGCACCCGGGCGCCGGTGTCGCCGGGGGTCCTGTCCCGGGGCCGCCGGTGCGGGCGGCCCCAGGACGAGGGGTCCGGTCAGGGACGCTGGCGCTGGAGCCGGTGCATCCGTGCGGCCACGGCGGCCGGCACGGCGATCCCGGCGGCCAGCAGGCCCGCCACCAGGGCGGCGCCAGGGTGCCGGCCCTGCTCGCCGGTCGCGGCGGTCTGCATGTTCATCCCCGGATTCATGCCCACCGGCGCAGCCTGCTCCGGTGCGGTCACCACGGGAGCAACCGGCGCCGGCGCTGCGACCGGTGCTGGGGCCGGTGTGGGGGCGGTGACCACGGGGGCGGGAGCGAGCGGTGCGGCAGGGGCCGGGGCCACCACCGGGGTGGTGACCGGGGTGCCGGTCCCGGCCCCGTCACAGGCGGCGAGGAACTGCTTGAACAGGACCAGGATCTGCTCGGCGGTCGCCTCGTCCACGGTCAGCATGTTCAGCTGGGCGTCCAGGGCCTCGATCGCGGCGTCGAGGGCTTGTCCGGCGGTGAGGATCTCCGGGGTGCCCAGGGCGAGCTCGATCGCGGTCTCCAGCTCGGCGATCCGGGTCTCGGCGGCGGCGATCGCCTCCGGGTCCCCGGCGGCCTCGGCGGCGTCCAGCTCGGCCCAGGCGGCCTCCAGCTGCACCTCCAGCTCTCCGGCGGCGGCATCGGCCAGCACGAAGTACTGCTCCTCGGCCACGACCACGGCCTCCACGGCCTGTTCCAGCTGGGTGACCGAGGCGGGGGTGATCCCGGCCGCGGCCAGAGCCGCGGTGAACTGGCCCGAGGCCTGCAGGCAGGCTGCGTCCCCGGGGGCGGCCACGGCCGCCGGGGCGCCCAGCACCAGCCCGCCCACCAGCAGCGTGGCCGAGGACCCTGCGGCCATCCATCCCTTGACGGTCGTGTTCATCGTGGTCATGCCCTGTCTCTCCTGCTCTCCCGGGATGACCCGGGGACGATCCCGGGGCCACCAGCGCGCGGGCCCGGATCTGCCCCGTGACGCGGTGAGGCGGGGAGAGCAGGGAGGGACCGCCGGCCCTCCGCCGAACGGACGAACACGGGCTTGAGGGAGCCAGTGCTACGGCTGGGGGCCTGCTGTGAGCTCATCGTACGACTCGGTAACCGGTATTGGCGATCGTTAACAGAGGGTGTGTCGGCGTGTCGCCCGCCGGCGCTGCCCCCACACCTCTGCGGCTCCTCGCGCAGGGGCACGGATGGCGATCGAGCACTCCTCCGGGCGGTCGACCAGCAGGGTGAGGCGCTGCACGGGACGGATCGCTCAGCGACGGCGCACGGGCAGCGATGCCGTCGACCGGAGGGGCAGGGACGGCAGCCGACACGGAGCACCGACGCCGCCGTGCACGACTGCTCGAGGTGCCGCATGGTGGCCGGGGTGCCCCGAGCGAACGCCTGTGCCGGGGGTCCGCTGAGCCGACGTCGGCCGGCCGGGGGGCAACAAGCCGGCGGTGGCGCCGCGCCGGACCGCTCGGATCCGCCGAGCCTGCGGATGACCCACCGGCTCGGAGGTGCGATCGGGACGACGTGCCCTCGGCAGCAGTGCCTGTGGCGTCAGCTCACCCGTGCTCCGGGGAGGCGCCGCCCCAGTGCGAGCGGCAGGGTCAGCAGCGAGATGGCTCCGGCCACCAGCAGCGCGGTGCTGAACGAGGTTCCTGCGGCGACCATCCCCACCACGACCGCTCCGACACCGGTCCCGGCGTCGAAGCCGATGTTCCACATGGCGCTGGCGGGACCGTAGTGCTGCCGGCTGACCGTCTGGAAGGTCACGACCAGGGTGAGGTTCTGCAGGGCGCCGTAGCTGAGGCCCACCATCGTGGCGCCGACCATCAGGGCCGGGGCCACGGTCGCCTGGGGGTCGCGCACTGCCCAGGCGATGACGATCATCCCTGCCGTGGTCAGCAGCACCAGGGGCGCGAGGAACCGGTGCGGTCCGTGCCGGTCTGCCCAGGCGCCGATCCGCCACCGGGCGAGCGCGGCGGCGACGCTCATCAGCAGCAGCGCGAGGGCGGTCAGCACGGCATCGCTGCTCATCTGGGCCATGAAGGTGATCAGTGCACCACCGGCCAGGGTGGCACCGATGAGCAGCGCCATCGGAGGGAGGAGGCGCGCATAGGGTGCCCGCTCATGCACGTCCTCCGGGACGTGGTCCAGCATCCGGGCCAGGCCGATCGCGGGCACGGCGGCGAGGGCGGGCAGCGCTGCCACGGCGAACACGACCCGGAAACCGAGCTGCTCGGCGATCCAGGGCCCCGCCGACAGGAACACGATCTGCGGTCCCGCGATCGCCAGGCCGTAGGCCCCGATCGCCTTCCCCCGGCGCTGCGGCTCCACCAGCTCCGCCACCAGGGCGCTGCCGGTCACGGTCAGCACCCCGAAGCCGAGCCCGCGCACCGCGGAGAGCGCCAAGGTCGGCCCGAGGGCATCACTGACACCGAGCGCCAGCGCGGGCAGTCCCAGCAGGAGCATGCCCGCGACGAGAACCGGGCCCCAGCCGAAACGGCGCAGCGCACTGGGGACGAACAGTTGCGTGAGCACGGTGAAGAGCATGAGCACGCCGTTGACCAGCCCCGCGCCGACGGCGTCCGCGCCGCCGTGCACCGCCCACAGCGGCGCGACCGCCAGCAGCGCGGCATACCCCGAGAAGCCCAGGACGGTCATGGCCAGCAGCAGCGGCATCCCCGGCACCCGCCGGACCGAGCCGTTCACCACCGGCCGAGGCCCGTGACCACGACGCCGCCCTCGTGGCGCACGGCAGCGGCGGCTGCGCCGCCCCGGCGGTCTCGCACCACGGCGGGCGGCCGCTCGTCGCGGACCTCGATGATCGACATGATGACGCCAGCCTATGCCCGGCGTCCCCTCGACCTGGTGCGTGACCACTGTCGGTTGCGCTCGCCGAGACGGCCGGCGTCCCGGTGAACGGAACGGGATCGCTGACGCCTCGGCGGCCCCTCTGTCCGGCGTCGTGGGACCGGGGCTCCCGCTGATCGAGGCCGCGGCCTGCTGCTCAGCGGGATCCACCGCGGAGCACGTCCACGTGCACGTGATCGAGGTGACGCAGGATCTCGTTGCCGGGCTCCGGCGCGTCGTAGTCCTGCCACTGCCCCCGTGCGCTGTGCGCGCTCCAGACCTGGTCGTCGAAGATGACGTACTGGACGTCCAGGTCCCCGGCGTGAGCGACCAGCCAGTGGGCCAGCAACCACCCCTGGCGCCGGTTCTCCTCGGTCACCGGGCGGAAGAAGACGTCGATGGCACGGCCGTCGTAGTGCGTGGACTCCGCTCCGTGCCCGTGGTCGACACCACCGGGGGCGAACCCGCCCAGGCTCTGCTCGCCGAACACCTCGGTCATCGCCTCGCGCAGCCGTTCGGCGCGAGGTGTCAGACCGGTGGCGGTCAGCTGCTGTTCCTGCAGGTCGCCGGCGGCCGAGCCCCTGCAGGCCAGGCCGGCACCGGCGTCCCCGGGTGGCCCGTCGGCCAGGCGCTGCAGCACCGCGTCGTCGATGCCCGAGGTGTCCGGGGCCTCCGCCCCGCGGGCCGAGAGCGCCACCGCCGTCGTGGCCAGCTTCGCCTCCTCCCGGTCGAGCGCGACCTCTCCCTCCGACGTCTCGACCGTGCACTCCGGGCCCCATCGCAGCCGGCCGTCTCCCTCGCGCAGGCCGCTGAGCAGGCCGGGCCCGAGGAGCGCCAGTCCTCCGGCGAGCATCCCGAGCAGCAGGAGAAGGCTCAGGAGCGGCCGCCGAGGGCGGCGCCGGCCCTCGTGCGTGTCGTCGACGGTCATCACGAGGACGGACGTGCGCCGGGCGCGGGGACCTCGGGGGTGCCGGTGCCGGCCGGCTCACGGGTCAGGGCTGGTCCGACGACTCCGGCGTCGATCGCGGCGATCCGGTTTCCGATGGCGCACCTTCCTGTGTCGCTGCGTGCGGGTTCCCGCAACAGCACAGCAGGCGGACCTGACGAGAACCTCCACGGAGCGGCAGGGCAGCTCATCGGCGGTACTCTTGCGGCATGGGACCCCTGCGGTACTCCATCAACGTCACCCTGGACGGGTGCTGCGATCATCGTGCGATCCCCGCGGACGAGGAGCTGCATCGGCACGCGGCCGAGACCCTCAGCCAGGTCGACGCCCTTCTCCTCGGCCGGGTGACCTACGAGCTGATGGAGTCGGCGTGGCGTCCGCCGGCGGGAGCGGGACCCGATGGGCTGGATCCCTTCGCCCGGGCGATCGACTCGGCACGGAAGCACGTCGTGTCGAGCACCCTCGAGCACGTCGACTGGAACGCGGAACTCGTCCGCGGGGACCTGGGCCAGGCCGTTCAGCACCTCAAGCGCGAGTCGGACAGGGGTCTGCTCGTCGGAGGGGTGCAGCTCCCGCTCGCACTGGCGGAGCTGGGACTGATCGACGAGTACGAGTTCGTGGTGCACCCCAGGCTCGCGGGCCACGGGCCGACCTTGTTCGCGGGACTCTCCGAGCATGTCGACGTGAAGCTCGTGAGCCGGCTGGAGCTGAGCTCGGGAGCAGTGGCGCTGCGCTACGAGCCGAGCCGGTAGCCGTGATGCGGCTCCGCATCTTCCTGTGGGTCCTGCGGGCGGCCGCAGCCGCCGTGGTCGGCGGTCATCCTCGCCGTGCTCTCGCTGGGAGCCACATGAGCCGGGCAACCCGCCCCGACCGGAGGGCCGGCTGCACACCGGTCCTGCGGTCGGTCCGTACCCGGGAAGCCGCGCAGGCGCCTCCGGTGTCGAGGTCTTCTCGCGCCCCGGCTCACTGGTTTCCCGGGTCCCGGCTCGCCTCCGCGCGGCCGGCGGCGATCTGGGCGGCCCAGCGCACCCGGAACGGCTGTCGCTCCTGCTCCGTCGCGCCCTGCGACCCGACGTCCGCACCTGCCGCCCCGCTCTCCGCCCCGGGGACCTGCTGCTGGACCCGGCGGGCGGTGTGGCGCTGGGCGGCCGCGACGGCCTCGGTCCGGCGCTGCTCGGCCTCGGCAGCGGCGCGCTGGCCGCGCGAGCGCATCGGGGCGCCGTCCTGGTGGGTCCAGGCCCGGAGGCGTGCGGCGAACCAGGCCCCGGGGTTCTCGATCCCGGTCACCGAGTCGTGGGTGTAGCGAACGCCCTGCGGCGTCCAGTCCAGGGCATGCAGGACGTCGGCGACGCTCCAGCCGGCCTCGAAGTGCGGCTCGGCGACGGCGACGACGTAGGCGGTGGTGATCCGGCGCAGCACCAGTGCGTGGTGCTGGATCTCCAGCCCGGCCCGGCGATGGACCTGCTGCCAGTCCTGGCGGGTCGCCCCGGCCGCCGGCGGCCGCACCGGCGCGTGAGCCGGCCACAGTGGAGCGGTCCGCCGGGCCAGGGCGGCCCGGACCTCACGCCGCTGGGCGTCGGCCCGGGCGGTCCTCCCTGCGGCCGGCTCCGCCGGAGAAGTCCTGCCGCGGGCGGGCGGGGGAGGAACCGACCTCTCCGTGGGGACCGCGCCGACCTCGGCATCCACCGGCATCGACTCCTCCTCCGGCTCCTCGAGAGCCTCTTCAGCGGTCCTCGGCGGCGACGGACGGCCCTCGGCCCCGGGGTCCCGGCCGGTGATCACGACGCCGGGCCCTCGCACGCCCGGCCGGACCGGGCGACCAGCAGCATGGCGCCCTCGGGGTCGCGCGCGCAGGCCACGGTCTCGCGCCACGGCATGGCCCGGGCACGGACCGGCACCGCCGAGCCGGGCCGGCTGGCCGCTTCGACGACGGCGGGAAGGTCCTCGACGCCGACGCACGGGCCCACCGCGTGACCGGTGGCGGGCAGCGGTGCGCCCTCGGGCAGCGGTGCGTTGCCGTGCAGCGCCGCCGAGGCGCCGACGCCCGGGCGGAGCCGACCGTCTCCCACGCCCAGCACGAGGCCGACCGGTTCTTCCTCCTCGGGGAACCGGCAGACCCGCACGGCGTGGGAGACGCGCTCGGAGAGGGCGCGGGCGTCCAGCAGATCCGCACAGTCGATGAGGGGGAACAGCTCGTGCCCGGTCATGGTCCGACAGTACCGAGGCAGCACCCCCGGGCGCACGACACCGTGCTGGGCCGGCCCCGGAATGTGCTCTACTCGGTCCCATGACCGGCCACGCCCTGCCAGAGAACCCCACGGCCGAGGATTTCCGCGCGCTGGCGCGCAGCTCGCCGTGGCGGTTCAGCACCGTGCACCTCACGCATCGGCGGCAGCGGGACGGCGGGAGCACCGCGAGCGGTGCGCCGGTCGAGGCCTGGCTCGACCGGCGCCGCGGCCGTCTCGTCGTCCGCTCCGCCGGGGAGACCGAGGTCGCCGGAGGGCCGTCCTGCGGCGAGGCCGTGGAGCTGGTGCTCCACGAGGACGCAGTGCGCGGCGGACGGCCACCGTCGTCCCCGGAGCCGGAGGTGGTGCTGCGCCCGGACGGTCTGGTCGGCCGGCGCCCGGAGGACTGGCACGACCACCACGGTGATCCGATGTGGCAGGACTACCGGTGGACGGCCATGCTCGACCCGGCCGAGCTGGGCCAGGGAGTGGACGTCAGCGACGTCATGGCCACGACGCTGCGGGGCCGCCCGACCTGGTCGGCCAGCTGCCGGCCGCTGGCCGGTGTCGGCGAGGAGTGGGCGAACGGCTACACCCCGCGGTGCGGGTGCTGCCCGCTCCTGGACAGTCGCGCCAGCCGGCTCCGCGAGTACGGCCCCGAGGACCCGACCCTCGCCGGCGGCGACCTCCCGACGGTGTACCGCGTGCACCTCGACGTGCAGACGGGCATCGTCGTGGACATCACCCCGCTGGACGGCATCGACGGGAGCAGTCTCACCACCGAGCTCCACGCCGTCGACGAACCCCTCGACCCACCGCTCAGCCCACCCCTCGACCCGCCCCGGTGACGGTCCGCCCCCACCGGCCCAGCGGCCTTCCGCCGATCCAGCACGTCAGGAGCACCACCGTGTCCCATTCCTCCGCCGGGCACCCCCTGCAGGGCCGGACTGCCCTCGTCACCGGGGTCTCCCGCCGCTGCGGCATCGGGTACGCGGTGGCGCTCGAGCTCGCCGCCCTGGGCGCAAGCGTGTTCCTCCACCACTACAGCCCCCACGACGCGGACCAGCCGTGGGGCGGCGACGACCTGGACGCGGTTCGCGCCGGGGTCCGGGCCGCGCTGCGGGACGGGGCGGTCACCGGCGACGTCTCCGCGGACCTGCGGGACGCGGCCGCCGTCGAGGACCTCGTGGACCGGGCCTGGGCCCTGACCGGGCAGCTGGACATCCTGGTCTGCAACCACGCCCGCAGCGGGGGCGACGGGTCCGTCCTGGACCTGACCGCCGAGACCCTGGACGCGTTCTGGGCCACCAACACCCGCTCCACCCTGCTGCTCACCCGGCACTTCGCCCACCGGCACGCCGCGACGACGGAGCGGACCGTGCCCGCCCGGCCCGGGGACTGGATCGGGCGGACCGGGCCGGTCGACGAGCGGACGGCGGGCCGGGTGTTCTGGATGACCTCGGGCCAGGGGGAGGGGCCGATGCGCGGTGAGGTCGCCTACGCCACGAGCAAGGCCGCCCTGGCCGGGGTGACTCCCACGGTGGCCGCGGAGCTGCTCGAGCTCGGCATCGTTCTGAACACGATCAACCCCGGACCGGTCGACACCGGCTACCTCGACCCGGGCACCACCGACCGGTCCCTGGCGGAGCTCGAGGCATGGCGGCAGACCACCCCGTTCGGCCGCTGGGGACGCCCTGCGGACCCGGCGCGGCTGATCGGCTGGCTGGCCACCGACCAGGGCGTGTGGGTCGTCGGCCAGGTGCTCACCACCGACGGAGGCCTGGGCCTGGCCTGAGCACACCGCCGGCCGTCCGCCCGCCCGGGTGCCCGGCTCCGTCAGGTCACAGACCATAGGATGGAGCGCATGTCCAGACCCCATGTGCGCCTGCTCGGCCAAGGCATCCGGTACCTGACCACCCTGCGCGGCGGAGGCTCCGCCTTCCCCGGCCTCGTGATGGAGCGGCTGCACCCCGGGTTCGTGGCCGAGGAGCTCGCGAAGCTGCCGCACGGCGTGGTGCTCATCAGCGGCACCAACGGGAAGACCACCACCACCAAGATGGCCGTCCAGCTGCTGCGCTCGCAGGGGTACAAGGTCTTCACCAACCGCACGGGCTCCAACTTCGTGCGCGGCGTGGCCGCCGCCCTGCTCGGGGAGATGAGCCTCACCGGCCGCCTCGACGCGGACGTCGCCGTGCTCGAGCTCGACGAGGCGCACGCCGTGCACTTCGTCAAGCAGGTCAAGCCCCGCCACGCGCTGCTGCTCAACGTCATGCGCGACCAGCTCGACCGCTTCGGCGAGATCGACACGACCCGGCGGATGCTCGCCCAGATCGCCGCGGCCACCACGGGCACCGTGGTGCTCAACCGCGAGGACCCCAGGATCGTCTCCCTCGCGGAGCACGTGCCCGAGGGCACGCAGACCCGCTGGTTCGGGCTGTCCGCGCCGCTGCGGCCCATGTTCCCCTCCGACGACGACATGCGCTCGGCCGGCGGGCCCGACGCCGAGGCCGACCACGAGGCGGAGCTGGCGCCCCGCCCGGCCGCCGACGTGGAGCTGACGTCCTTCGAGGCGAACCGGGTCCGCCTGACGGTGGGCGGGGAGCCCGTCGAGACCACCGTGGAGCTCTACGGCGTCTACAACATGTACAACGCGGCGGCCGCCCTGGCCGTGGCGCTCGCCGTGGCCGGCCCCGACGCGGACCGCGCCGCGCTGGTGGACGAGCTCTCCCGCGTGACCCCCGCCTTCGGGCGCGGCGAGACCATCACCGTGGGCGGCCACCCGCTGCAGCTGCTGCTCGTGAAGAACCCCGCCGGGTTCCGGCTCTCGCTGGCCTCGGCCCGGCCGGGCGACTACGCCACGATGGTCGCCATCAACGACGAGTACGCCGACGGCCGCGACGTCTCGTGGCTGTGGGACGTGGACTTCCACTCCCTGCGCTCGGGCGGCGTGGACGTGGTGGCCGGCACCCGGGCGTGGGACATGGCCCTGCGCCTGGACTACGACGAGGTGGCGGTGCGCGAGGTGGTCCCGGATCTCGGCGACGCCCTGCACCGCTTCGTCGCAGGGGCCGGGGATCGGCCCATGCGCGTCTTCTGCACCTACACGTCCATGCTCGAGCTGCGCCGGGAGCTGTCCCGCGTGGCCGAGGTCGCCGAGATCTGAGCGGAGCCCCGATGACCGACCGCACCGTCCACCTCGTCCAGCTCTACCCGCGGGACATGAACATCTACGGGGACTGGGGCAACACCCTCACCCTCAAGCGCCGGCTCGAGAAGTACGGCTACGCCGTGCGGCTGAGCGACCACAATCCCGGGGACCCGTTCCCGCCGGACGCCGACCTGCTGGTGGGCGGCGGCGGCCAGGACTCCGGGCAGTTCCGGGTCCAGGAGGACCTGCAGCGGATCGCCCCGGAGCTGCGGGCGATGGCCGCGGACGGCGTGCCGATGCTCGCGATCTGCGGGCTCTACCAGCTCTTCGGCCACGAGTTCCGCACCGGTGCCGGCGAGACCCTGCCCGGCATCGGCATCCTCGACCTGACCACGGTGGGCGGACCGACGCGCCTGATCGGCAACATCGTGCTGGAGTCCCCGGAGTTCGGGACCGTCGTCGGCTACGAGAACCACTCCGGGGTCACTCGTCTCGGCCCCGGTCAGACGCCGCTGGGGACGGTGCTCAAGGGCGCGGGCAACAACGGGGAGGACGGCACCGAGGGCGCGCGCGTGCACCACGTGGTGGGCTCCTACCTGCACGGTTCGATGCTGCCCAAGAACCCCGCCGTGGCCGACCACCTCATCCGGGCCGCCGTGGAACGCCGGCTCGGGGCCTTCGACGCCGCACCGCTGGACGACACCCTGGCCGAGCGGGCCCGGGAGGTCGCGCAGGCCCGGCCCCGCTAGACCCCCGGCCGGGGACGGGCGCACCCGGTAGAATGGACCAGGACTTCTCCGGCCCGTCCCGGCCACCGCCGGGGCGGGCCGTGCCGGGACGACGACCGACGCGTCCCGGCCGACCGTGAACGACTTCCCGAGGAGGGACGCATGTCAGGGCACTCCAAATGGGCCACGACCAAGCACAAGAAGGCGGCCATCGACGCCAAGCGCGCGAAGGCCTTCGCCAAGTACATCAAGGGCATCGAGGTGGCCGCGCGGATGGGCGGGCCCGACACCGCCGGCAACCCGGCGCTGGACCTGGCCGTGTCCAAGGCCAAGAAGAACTCGGTGCCGGTCGCGAACATCGACCGCGCGATCAAGCGCGGAGCGGGCCTGACCGGTGAGGTCGTCGACTACACCGAGATCCTCTACGAGGCCCGCGGCCCCCAGGGCACGGCGCTGTACATCGAGTGCCTCACCGACAACAAGAACCGCGCGGCCTCCGAGGTGCGCGTGGCCGTGACCCGCAACGGCGGCACGATGGCCGACTCCGGCTCCGTGGCGTTCCTCTTCGAGCGCAAGGGCGTCGTGGAGGTCACCCGCACCGACGGGCTGACCGAGGACGACGTGCTCATGGCCGTCCTGGACGCCGGCGCCGACGAGGTCGTGGAACAGGAGGACGTCTTCGAGGTCGTCTCCGAGGCCACCGACCTGCCCGCGATCCGCGCGGCCCTCGACGAGGCCGGGCTCGAGTACAACAACGACGACCCGCAGTTCCGCCCGAGCATGCTCGTGGAGCTGGACGCCGAGGGCGCGCGGAAGTTCCTGCGGCTGGTCGACGCCGTCGAGGAGCTCGACGACGTGCAGAACGTGTACGCCAACGCGGACATCCCCGCCGAGGTCATGGCCCAGCTCGACTCCGAGGACTGACCACGGTCACGCAGCGGATCCTCGGGGTGGATCCCGGACTGACGCGGTGCGGGTTCGGGCTGATCGACATGGCCGGCAACCGCACCGCGTCCTTCGTGGACGTCGGGGTGGCCGGCACGGATGCCGCCGACCCGCTCGACGCGCGCGTGCTGCGGATCTGGGAGGCCACCGAGCGGTGGATCGAGCGGTACCGCCCCGACGCCCTCGCCCTGGAGCGCGTATTCGCCCAGACCAACGTGAACACGGTCATCGGCACGGCCCACGCCTCCGGCGCGGTGATCGCCTCGGCGGCCCACCACGGGGTGCCGGTGGCCTGGCACACCCCCTCCGAGGTGAAGGCCGCGGTGACGGGGGAGGGGCGGGCCGACAAGGCGTCGGTGGCCCGCATGGTCGTGCGCATCCTCCGGCTCGACGAGGCGCCCCGGCCCGCCGACGCCGCCGACGCCCTGGCCATCGCCATCTGCCACGGCTGGCGCGGCGGCGGCACGGGCATGGACGCGACGGCCCGGACCGAGACGCACCAGGGTGCCCGCCCGCTGGCGGCCGCCCGCACGGGCATGACCGCCGCCCAGCGGGCCTGGGCGGAGGCGGAGCACCGGGCCAGGCGGGGTGGGCGGCGCTGAGTCGGTGCCCACTGCTAGAGTGGCCCGCGAGCCCATATTCGTAGATCTGTTCGAGCAACCGTGCTCGGCCCCCGCCGGGGCACGGGAAGGAGTCGCGCGGTGATCGCGTCCATCACGGGACAGGTCGAGCACGTCGGCCTCACCACCGCCGTCGTGGCCGTGGGCGGCTTCGGCGTCCAGGTCCAGGCGACGCCGGAGACCCTGGCCCGGCTGCGGATCGGGGGAGAGGTCCGGCTCGACACGGCGTACGTGGCGCGCAAGGACGAGGCTCCGCTGCTCTTCGGCTTCCGCAGCCCCGCCGAGCGCGAGGTCTTCGAGATCATGCTCGGCGTCAGCGGCGTGGGCCCCCGCACCGCCCTGGCGGTGCTGTCCGTGCTCGGTCCCGACGACGTCCACCGCGCCATCGCGCAGGGGGACGCCAAGGCCTTCACCACCGTCCCCGGCATCGGCCCCAAGGGCGCCCGCCGGATCGTGCTGGAGCTGGCCGACAAGCTCATCGTCCCGGACCGTCCCGCCCAGCCCGCCGCCGCCCCGATGGAGCCGTGGCGGGCGCAGGTGCTCGAGGCCCTCGTGGGCCTGGGCTGGAACGAGAAGGACGCCGCCCGCGGCATCGCCGACGCCCTCGACGGCCGCGAGGAGCTCGCCGCCTCCGGGGACGTCCCCACGATCCTGCGGACCGTGCTCGGGTGGCTCGGCGCGGCCAAGTCCGGGCCCCGCGCCACCGCCGGGCGGGGAGCCTGAGCATGGCCCGCGAGGACGGCGCCGCCGTGAACTCACGGGACCGGCTGGTCTCGGCCGAGGACGAGCCGGACGAGAAGCAGCTCGAGTCGGCGCTGCGGCCCGCGAACCTGGACGAGTTCGTGGGGCAGAAGCGGGTGCGCCAGCAGCTCTCTCTGGTGCTGGAGGCCTCCCGGCTGCGGGGCCGTTCCGCCGACCACGTCCTGCTCTCGGGGCCGCCCGGCCTGGGCAAGACGACCCTGGCCATGATCATCGCCGAGGAGATGGGCGCGCCCCTGCGGATCTCCTCCGGTCCGGCCATCCAGCACGCCGGCGACCTCGCCGCGATCCTGTCCTCCCTGACCGAGGGGGAGGTGCTGTTCCTCGACGAGATCCACCGGATGTCCCGGCCCGCCGAGGAGATGCTCTACATGGCGATGGAGGACTTCCGGGTGGACATCGTGGTCGGCAAGGGCGCCGGGGCCACGTCCATCCCGCTGGACCTGCCGCCCTTCACCCTGGTGGGCGCCACCACGCGCGCAGGCCTGCTGCCCGGCCCGCTGCGCGACCGGTTCGGCTTCACCGGCCACCTCGAGTTCTACTCCGTGGAGGAGCTCGAGCTCGTGCTGCGCCGCTCCGCCGGGCTCATGGACCTCGCGATGACCGCCGAGGGCTTCACCGAGGTCGCCTCCCGGTCCCGCGGCACCCCGCGCATCGCCAACCGGCTGCTGCGCCGGGTGCGGGACTGGGCGCTGGTGCACGGCATCGATCGGATCGACGCCCGCACCTCCTCCGCGGCCCTCGACATGTACGAGGTGGACGCCCGCGGCCTAGACCGGCTGGACCGCTCGGTGCTCGAGGCGCTCGTGACGAAGTTCGGCGGCGGCCCGGTGGGCCTGTCCACCCTCGCGATCGCGGTGGGGGAGGAGACCGAGACGGTCGAGACCGTGGCCGAGCCCTACCTGGTCCGCGAGGGCCTGCTCGGCCGGACGCCCCGGGGCCGGATCGCGATGGCGGCGGCCTGGGACCACCTGGGCCTGCGCCCGCCCGAGCACGCCGCGTTCCAGGACCCCGGGCTGCGGGCCGCCTTCGGCGGGACGGCCGGGGCTCCGGCCGCCGACGAGGACGCCCCGCCGCTGTTCGAGGACTGAGCGCGGCCGCAACCTGCGGACCGGCTCTCCGGGTGCGGTCCAGGACGCTCCGGGCCGGATCCCCTACCATGGTGAGGACACCGCCACCGATCGAACGGAAGTCCGTGAGCCCGCTCCTCCTCGCCCAGTCCCTCCCCGCCCAGGCCGCCCAGCCCACGGGAGGCGGCACCGCCTGGTTGCTGCCCCTGATGCTCGTGGCCATGGTGCTCCTGCTCTGGCTGCCCATGCGCCGGCAGAAGAAGGCCTTGGCCCAGGTCAAGGAGAAGCAGGCGGCCATGGGCCCCGGCACCGAGGTCATGACGAACTACGGCCTCTACGGAACGGTGCGCTCGATCGACCGGGACGCCAACAAGGTCGTCCTGGAGATCGCCCCCGGCACCGCCGTGACCGTGCACCTGCAGACCGTCACCACGGTCGTCGAGGACGAGGCGGCCCCCGCCGCGGCCCCCGAGACCCAGGCCGAGCCGTCCGTGGTCGAACCCGACGCACCCGGCGCGGGCTCGACCCCGGTCGAGCCCGTGGACGACGACACCCGGCGCGAGCCCGGGCAGCGCAACGACTGACCCCCCCACGGGACGACGGGCCGACCGATGGTCGGCCCGTTCCCATGCACAGGCCCGGCCCCACCGGGCCGTCGTTCCGAAGGAAGACCATGGCACTGACCACACGCAAGACCCCCGGTGACCCGGGACCCGCGGCACCGGACGGGCCGTCCGGGCGCGACGGCTCCACCGCGCCGGCGCGCTCGGGGGTGCGGGCGGCCCTCTCGACCGCCCGGCGGTCCCTGATCGGGCTGGTCGTGCTGCTCGCCCTGCTGGCCGGGCTGCTGGCCTGGGGCACGGGCACCGACCGCACCGGATGGGGACCCAAGCTGGCCCTCGACCTCGAGGGCGGGACGCAGATGATCCTCTCCCCGTCCCTGCAGGGCGAGGACGCCGGCCAGGAGATCACCGCCGAGCAGCTGGACCAGGCCGTGGAGATCATCCGCCAGCGCGTCGACGGCTCCGGCGTGGCGGAGGCGGAGATCGCCACCCAGTCCGGCAGCAACATCGTGGTCTCCATGCCCGGCGTGCCCTCCGCCCAGACCCGCGAGCTCATCCAGACCTCGGCGCAGATGAACTTCCGGCCCGTGCTCACCACCGCCGCGGCGGAGCCGGTGCCGGAGGACCAGCGCGTCGCCGACGACGAGGTGCCCGAGCCCACCGCCGAGCCCACCGACGCCTCCGACCCCAACTGGATCACCCCCGAGCTGTTCCGGGAGTTCGAGGAGACCGACTGCACCGTGCCGCAGTCCCCCGAGGAGCGGGAGGCCCAGGACCCCGGCGCACCCGTCGTCGCCTGCGAGCCCGAGACCGCCACCAAGTACCTGCTCGGACCGGTCGAGATCCAGGGCACCGAGATCGACGACGCCTCCTACGGCACGGCCCAGAACTCCCAGGGCGTGTCCCTGAACCAGTTCGCCGTGAACCTGCAGTTCGGCCCCGAGGCCACGGACACCTTCCGGCAGCTCTCCGAGCGGCTCTACGGCATCGGCAACGCCACGCCCGGCGACCCCCGCAGCCAGTTCGCGATCCTGCTCGACGGCCAGGTGGTCTCCGCCCCGCAGATGAACGCCGTGATCACCGACGGCCAGGCCCAGATCACGGGCCGGTTCACCGAGGAGCAGGCCAAGTTCCTGGCCGAGCAGCTCAAGTACGGTGCGCTGCCGATGAGCTTCGAGATTCAGTCGGAGCAGCAGATCTCCGCGACCCTCGGCGCCGACCAGCTGCGGATGGGCATCATCGCCGGGATCATCGGCCTCGTGCTCGTGTGCGTGTACTCGCTCTTCCAGTACCGGTGGCTCGGCCTCGTGACCATCAGCTCGCTCGTGGTCGCGGGCGTGCTCACCTGGCTGGCGATCACCCTGCTGGGCTGGTCCGCGAACTACCGGCTGTCCCTGGCCGGCGTGGCGGGCCTGATCGTGGCGATCGGCCAGACCGCCGACTCGTTCATCGTCTACTTCGAGCGCATCCGCGACGAGATCCGCAGCGGCCGCTCCATCCCCGCGGCGGTCGACCACGGGTGGCAGCGCGCCCGCCAGACCGTGCTCGCGTCCAAGGCCGTGAACCTGCTGGCCGCCGCGGTCCTGTACTTCGTGGCCGTCGGCAACGTGCGCGGCTTCGCCTTCACCCTCGGGCTCACCGCGATCGCCGACCTCCTCGTGGTGTTCCTCTTCACGCACCCGGTGATGGTCATGCTCGCCCGCACCCGCTACTTCGGCGGCGGCGGGAAGCACTCCGGGCTCAGCCCCGAGGCCCTCGACGCGGTGCCCCTGTACCGGGGCGCCGGGCGGCTGCGCGAACCCCGCGCCGCGGAGCACGACGGCCTGACCATCGCCGAGCGGCGCCGGCGCGCGGAACGGGCCGTGCCGCAGGACCCCCCGTCCGCGGCGGCACCGGACGGAGCGCCGGTCGGCGCGTCGTCGTCCGCCGCCCGCACCCCCGAGGAGAACGCCTGATGTCCCGGTTCGCAGATTTCGGCAACGCCCTGCACAGCGGGCGGACCTCCTACCCCTTCGTGGCCCGGGCCAAGCGATGGCTCGCGATCGTGGGGGTCCTCGTGCTGCTCTCCCTGCTCGTGCCCGTCGTCAAGGGCGGGTTCAACCTCGGCATCGACTTCACCGGCGGGTCCGAGTTCACGGTCTCCTCGGTGGCCGACCCGGACATCGACACCGGCCGGGGCGCCGTCGCCGGCTCCTCGGACGCCGCGGAGGTCGAGGTCACGAACATCGCCCCGGAGACCGTCCGGGTGCGCACCGAGCAGCTCGGCGACGACCAGACGCTCGCGGTCAAGGACGCCCTGGTCGACGCCTACGGTGTGAGCGAGGAGGAGGTCACCTCCAACTTCGTGGGTCCCACGTGGGGGGCCGGCGTGACCAGCCAGGCCCTGCGCGGCCTGGTGATCTTCGTGGTCCTGGCCACCGCCCTGATGGCCCTGTACTTCCGCACCTGGAAGATGTCGGTCTCGGCGGTCGCCGGCATGCTCGCCTCGGTGGCGATCACCGCCGGGATCTACTCGCTCGTGGGCTTCGAGGTCACCCCGTCCGCGGTGATCGGCTTCCTCACGGTGCTCAGCTACTCGCTCTACGACTCCGTGGTGGTCTTCGACAAGGTCCGGGAGAACACCGAGGGCCTGCTCGACGGCACGGCCCCGCCGGAGCGGTCCGGACGGACGTTCTCCGACCAGGTGAACCTCGCCGTCAACCAGACCTTGGTGCGCTCGATCAACACCTCCGTGGTCGGCATCCTGCCGGTCGGCTCGATCCTGTTCATCGGCTGGCTCGTCCTGGGTGCGGGCACCCTCAAGGACCTCTCCCTGTCCCTGTTCGTCGGCATCATCGTGGGCACCGCGGCCACCCTGTTCGTGGCCGCGCCGCTCTACGCGCTGCTGCGCCGCGGGGAGCCCGCCGTCCAGGAGCAGGAGGCGCGTGCGACGGCGTCGGCGGAGCGTGCCGCCGCGGAGCCCGTGGCGCACTAGACTGTAGCCACCGTAGGACGGGCCGTGCAGGAGCGGCCCGCCACAGCAGCACCTGTCGAACCCGATCCGGACTCGACGACCGGGGCGGCGGCCGCACGGCCGCCGCCCCGCGTGCATAGCATGGGAAGGAAGATTCGGTCATGAGCTCGTCCGACGACGGGGCCGTCCCCACGGACCAGGGCGCCGCACCGACCCCGCCGCGCCGCTCGGACATGGCCGGCACGCACTACGTGGTGCCCGCGTCCCGGCCGCTGCTCCGCCGGGCCGTGTTCCCGGGCCGCAGCGACCGCACCCGGTCGAGCCTGTCCTATCTCTCCGGCCGGCCGATGGACCACTCGCCGATCCTGGAGCCCCTGCTGCACACCGTGCGCGCCACCCACCCCGAGGAGGACCTCGAGGTCCTGCAGCGCGCCTTCAAGGTCGCGGAGAAGTGCCACGAGGGGCAGAAGCGCAAGAGCGGCGACCCCTACATCACCCACCCCGTGGCCGTGACCACGATCCTCGCCGAGCTCGGCATGACGGGCGCCACCCTGGTGGCCGCACTCCTCCACGACACCGTGGAGGACACCGACTACACCCTCGACCAGCTCCGCGCCGAGTTCGGCGAAGAGGTCGCCTCGCTCGTGGACGGCGTGACGAAGCTGGACAAGGTGCAGTACGGGGACGCCGCGCAGGCCGAGACCGTCCGCAAGATGATCGTGGCGATGGCCAAGGACATCCGGGTGCTCGTCATCAAGCTCGCCGACCGCCTGCACAACGCCCGCACCTGGCGGTTCGTCTCCCAGACCTCCTCCTCGAAGAAGGCCCGCGAGACGCTCGAGATCTTCGCCCCGCTGGCCCACCGGCTCGGCATGAACACGATCAAGTGGGAGCTCGAGGACCTCGCCTTCGCGGCGCTCTATCCCAAGGTCTACGAGGAGATCGTGCGGATGGTGGGGGAGCGCCAGCCCCAGCGCGAACGCTCGCTCGCCAAGATCCGGGAGCGGATCGCCCTGGACCTGTCCGAGGCCGGCATCGAGGCGACCATCACCGGCCGGCCCAAGCACTACTACTCGATCTACCAGAAGATGATCGTGCGCGGGAAGGACTTCGACGAGATCCAGGACCTGCAGGCGGTGCGGGTCCTGGTGAACACGGTGCGCGAGTGCTACGCGGCGCTGGGCGCCCTGCACGCGCGGTGGCGGCCGCTGCCGGGGCGGTTCAAGGACTACATCGCCATGCCCAAGTTCAACATGTACCAGTCCTTGCACACCACGGTGATCGGCCCGGACGGCCGGCCCGTGGAGATCCAGATCCGCACCCACGAGATGCACCGCCGCGCCGAGTACGGCGTGGCCGCGCACTGGAAGTACAAGGACCAGGCCAACCAGGCCAACTCCGCGACCCCGAAGGCCATGGAGGGCGACCTCGCCTGGCTCAGCTCGCTCGTGTCCTGGCAGGAGGAGACCCAGGACTCCTCCGAGTTCCTCGACTCCCTGCGCTACCAGATCAACACGTCCGAGGTGTACGTGTTCACCCCCAAGGGCGAGGTCATGGCCCTGCCCGCCGGCTCCACGCCCGTGGACTTCGCCTACGCCGTGCACACCGAGGTGGGGCACAAGACCATCGGAGCCCGGGTCAACGGCAAGCTCGTGCCCCTGTCCTCGGAGCTCCAGCACGGGGACTGGGTGGAGGTGCTGACCTCCAAGTCCGAGCACGCCGGGCCCTCGCAGGACTGGCTGAAGTTCGTGCAGTCCCCGCGGGCCCGCAACAAGATCCGCCAGTGGTTCTCCAAGGAGCGCCGCGAGGAGGCCATCGAGAAGGGCAAGGACGCGCTCACCCGTGCCCTGCGCAAGCACCACCTGCCCCTGCAGCGCACGCTGACCCAGGAGTCCCTGCTCGCGGTGGCCCAGGACTTCCACCGCACCGACATCAGCTCCCTCTACGAGGCGATCGGCTCCGACGTGGTCAGCGCCCACGACGTGGTCGCGAAGATCGTGGGCGACCTCGGCGGGGCCGACGGCGCCGAGGAGGACTTCGCAGAGACGACCATCGCCACCCAGCCGGTGCGTCCGCGGGTGTCCGACTCCGGGGTGACGGTCCAGGGCGCCTCGGACGTCTACGTCAAGCTCGCCCGCTGCTGCACCCCGGTGCCGCCGGACCAGATCACGGGCTTCGTGACCCGTGGTGCCGGCATCTCCGTGCACCGGAAGGACTGCGCCAACATGCTCGCCCTGACGTCCACCGAGCGGGTGGTGGAGGTCGAGTGGGCGCCCACGCAGTCCAGCGTGTTCCTGGTCGAGATCCAGGTGGAGGCCCTCGACCGCAAGTCCCTGCTCTCGGACGTCACCCGGGTGCTCTCCGAGAACCACGTCAACATCCTCTCCGCCTCGGTGCACACCTCGAAGGCGCGGCTGGCGATCTCCCGCTTCGCGTTCGAGATGGGGGACCCGCGCTACCTGGACCACGTGCTCAACCAGGTCCGCCGCATCGACGGGGTGTACGACGTCTACCGCACCTCGGGCAACCGGCCCATCTCGGAGCCGACCGGCCGCTGAGCCCGCCGGCCGCCGGGCGGCCGGGCTGAGCGCGGAACCGCCGCTGAGCCCATCGGTCGCCGGGGTGACCGGGCTGAGCGCGGAACCGCCGCTGAGCCCACCGGTGCCCGTGCCGCGCCGTCCCCGCATCGTGCCCGTACCGTCCTCCCGCGGACCGGACCACGGACAGTCCGGTCCATGCCCGGTCCTCTGGGCCGCCCTCGTCAACGGAGCGGGCGGCCGACGGCCCGAGCGGCGCGGCGGACCCGGAGCAGCGCCGCCTGCCGGCCGGGCATCCGCTCGAAGCTATCGAGGGCGGCCTGCACCAGCGGGGGTGGGCAGTGCAGGTGCGGGGCGTGCATGAGCTTCTCCAGGGCAGCGGCCCCCTCCCGCCCCGGCACGTGCAGGGCCAGGTCCACCGCGGTGCGCAGCGGCGTGGTGACGTGCACGGGCCCGGCGTCGTGGACGTCGTAGTCCCCCAGTGTGACCTGGTGCAGCGCCAGCCCCTCGGGGACCGGGGACATGGTGGTGCGGCGCAGCTTGTCCAGCAGCACCGGCAGGACGCTGGGGCGCCCGGCGCAGTCGTAGAACCACGCGGCGGACAGCCGCCCGAGCACCCCGCGCCGGAGCAGGTGCGGGGGCAGCTGCGCCTCCAGCGCCGCGACCTTCACCGCCCGGGTCACCGGGCGGCCGCGCAGCACGTGCGCCTCCAGCACCACGGGCACGAGCACCCCGTCCGTGACGAGGGCCGAGAGCTCGGCGCGCGAGAAGGGCCGCGCGGGCAGGAACAGGGTGTCGGGGTGCCAGGGCGGGGCGTCCATGGGCCCACTCTCGCCCACCGCCGCGGCACGGGAAAGGCCCCGGGGCGCGCTGTGGACAGCGCGCCCCGGGGCCCTCCGGCGCGTCCTCGGTCAGCGCAGGTCCGCCGCCGAACGGCGCAGCGTCTCGAGCCACTCGCGGCTCGTGGCGAGCTCGCCCTCCAGCTTGGCCGCGCGCTTGGTGTCCCCCGTGGCCTGCGCCCGGGCCAGCGCATCCTCCTGGTCCTCGATCTTCGACTCGAGCTGGGTGAGCATCGAGTTGGACCGCGCCTTGGTCTCCGGGTTGGAGCGCTGCCACTTCTCGTCCTCGACCTGGCGCACGGCGTCCTCCACGGCGCGCAGCTCGGCCTCGACCCGGCGCATGTGGGCCCGCGGGACCTTCCCCGCCTGCTCCCACCGGTCCAGGATGTCGCCCAGGGCCCGCCTGGCGGCCTTGAGGTCCGTGACCGGCAGCAGCGCCTTCGCCTCGGCGAGCAACTGCTCCTTCACGGCGAGGTTGCCCTCGAACTCCTCGTCGATCCGGTCGTTGTCGGCCTTGCGCGCCGCGAAGAAGGTGTCCTGGGCGGCGCGGAACCGCGCCCAGAGGGCGTCGTCGTCCTTCTTGGACGCGCGCTTGGACTCCTTCCACCGGTCCATCAGACGGCGGTACTCCGCGGCCGTGGCACCCCAGTCGGTGGAGCTGGACAGGGCCTCGGCCTCGGCGATGAGGGCCTCCTTGGCCTTCTTGGCCTCGGCGTTGTCGGCGTCCAGCTGCGAGAAGAACGCACGGCGGTTCCGGTCGAACGTGGTGCGCGCGGTGCGGAACCGCTTCCACAGGGCGTCCTCCGCGGCCCGGCCCAGGCGGATGCCCGACTTCTGGTGGGTCTTCCACTGGTCGAAGAGCTCGGCCATCCGCGCCGACGACTGCTTCCACTGCGTGCGCTGCGGGTCCTGGGCGGCGATCTGCTCCGCCTCCGCGACGATCGCCTCCCGCGCCGCGACGTTCTGGGCGCGCTGCGCCTCGTGGGCGGCCCGCTCGGCGGCCTCCAGCTCCCGGATCGCCGGGCGCAGGGCCTCCAGGCGGGACTCGAGGGCCTTGACGTCCCCGAGCATCGTGCGCTGACCGACCTGCTCGGCGAGGTGCTCCACCGTGCTCTGCATGTCGGCCGAGGGCGCGCCCGCGGCCACCCGCTGCTCGAGCAGCGCGACCTGCGCCTCGACGTCGTCGAACTTCCGGGCGAAGTAGCCCAGCGCCTCGTCCTCGGTGGCGTCCGGGAACTGCCCGCAGAGGACCTCCTCGCCGTCGACGACCACGTAGACGTGGCCGTCCTCCGTGACCCGGCCGAAGGCCCGGGCACGGGCGACGGACTCGGGTGAGGCGAGTGCCGGCGCCGCCGACGAGGTCGCCGCCGAGGCCGGGGCCGACGCCGGGGCCGCGGCCGGCGGGACCTCCGCGGGCGTGGGGGCCGGGCCGGGGGAGGCCTGCGCCGGTGCCGCGGGGGCGCCGGGCCGGGGGGCCCCCGGCTTCGGCACGGGTCCCGGGGCGGGGGCGGGGCGGGGCGTGGGCCGGTCGTCGGATTCGAGACGTTCTGTCACCGCTGAAACTCTTTCGCTCTCGCCGGCGGCGGCCCCGGGAGCGTGCCCGGCGTCGTCGTCCGGCTTCGGACTGTCGTCAGACCCATACTACCGAGGCGACCACCTCCGGCTGTCGGGTGCCCACCGGGGCCGCCCCAGGTGCAGCCCCGCGCGCCGCCGTCGGCCCGGGGCCGGAGGCCACGGCGCGGGGCCGGGTCCGGCCGGGGCTTTGGGCCGGGCCCCGGGGGGTCCCTAGGATGAGTGCGGAACCGTCGGGCCCGTCCGGGCCGGCTGTCCACCCGTCCCGCCGCCGCCCACCCGAGGAGCACGTCCCCATGGCCCGCAAGACCTCCCTGTCCGGTTTCCCCGAATGGCTTCCGGAGGAGCGTCTGGTCGAGCTGCACGTCCTCGACGTCCTGCGGGAGAGCTTCGAGCTGCACGGGTTCTCCTCGATCGAGACCCGCGCCGTCGAGACGGTCGGGCAGCTGCTGCGCAAGGGCGAGATCGACAAGGAGGTCTACGTCGTCTCCCGCTTGCAGGAGGACGAGGACGCCGCCCCCGCCGAGCGCGGTGACGACCAGCTCGCGCTGCACTTCGATCTCACCGTGCCCTTCGCCCGGTACGTGGTGGAGAACGGCGGGCACCTCGCCTTCCCGTTCCGCCGCTACCAGATCCAGAAGGTGTGGCGCGGCGAGCGCCCCCAGGAGGGACGGGCCCGCGAGTTCACCCAGGCGGACATCGACGTGGTGGGCGACGGCACGCTGCCGTTCCGCTACGACGTCGAGCTCGCGCTCGTGATGATCGACGCGCTGTCGAGGCTGCCCATCCCGCCGTTCGTGCTGCGCGTCAACAACCGCAAGCTGGCCGAGGGGTTCTACCAGGGCATCGGCCTGCAGGACACCGCAGGGGTGCTGCGCAACATCGACAAGCTCGAGAAGATCGGCCCCGAGCGGGTCGCCCAGGCCCTGTGCGACGAGGTCGGTGCCACCCCCGAGCAGGCGCAGGCCGCGCTGCAGCTGGCGGCGATCCGCACCGAGGACACCTCCTTCGTGGACCAGGTCCGTGCGCTCGGGGTCAACACCCAGCTGCTCGAGGAGGGGCTGCGCGAGCTCGCCGAGGTGGTGGGGGAGGCCTCCCGCCGCGCCCCCGGCACGGTGGTCGCCGACCTCTCGATCGCCCGCGGGCTCGACTACTACACCGGCACCGTCTACGAGACCGTGCTCGTGGGCCACGAGCAGCTGGGCTCCGTGTGCTCCGGCGGCCGGTACGAGTCCCTCGCGTCCACCGGCAAGAAGACCTACCCTGGCGTGGGCCTGTCCGTGGGCGTCACCCGGCTCGTTTCCCGCATCCTGTCCCAGGGGATGGCCGCGCCCTCCCGCAAGGTCCCCACCGCCGTGCTGGTCTCGCTGGCGGACGAGGAGTCCTGGTCCCCGGCCCAGGACGTGGCCCAGCAGCTGCGCGAGCGCGGCATCGCGTGCGAGGTCTCCGCGAGCGCGGCCAAGTTCGGCAAGCAGATCCGCTACGCCGAGCGCCGAGACATCCCCTACGTGTGGTTCACGGTCCGCGGCGAGGACGGCATGCTCGCCCACGAGGTCAAGGACATCCGCTCGGGCGAGCAGGTCTCCGCCGACCCGGCCTCCTGGGCCCCGCCGGCCGCGGACCTGCGCCCGGTCGTGCGCGCCGCGGGGTCCTGACCCGGTGCTGACCGCCCGCCCTCCCGCTCCGCCGCCCCGCCGGCTGCGCCGCGTCCGCACCCTCTGCCCGCCCGTTCCGCCGAGTCCCCGGTCCCGCTCCGAGCCCCCAGTTCCGTTCCGTTTCCCCAGGTTTTTTCTGGGGAATTGCGGCTGAAGTGGGGACTCGGCGCCGATGGCGTCGAGAGGTTGGGGACTGGGCGCGAGATGGTGACCGGGGGGTGGGGACTGTGGGCGCCGGTGGCGTCAAGCATGTGGGGGCTCGGCGCGGGCAGTGGCCGGAGGGTGGGGACTGGGCCCCGGTGGCGTCAAGCATGTGGGGGCTCGGCGCGGGCAGTGGCCGGAGGGCGGGACTCGGCCCGTGGTGACGGGACCCCGTGCGGGGACTCAGCGCCGCCGCGCCAGTGCCAGGGCTCGTCCGGCCAGGCCCACGGCGAAGACCCCGAGCATGGTGAGCACCGACTGCCACGGGAGCGTGACGGCCAGCACCAGGCAGCCGGCCAGCCCGAGCGCGTTGACCGCCCGCGGCGCCCATCCCGGGCGCTGCTCGAGCGTGAGCGCCGAGAGGTTGGCCAGCGCGTAGTAGACGAGCACCCCGAAGCTCGAGAACCCGATGACCGTGCGCACGTCGCCGGCCAGCACGAGCACCACCACGATCCCGGCCACGGCCAGCTCCGCCGCCCACGGCACCCGGTGCCGCTGCGACACCGCGCCCAGCGGGCCGGGGAGGTCGCGCTCGCGGGCCATGGCCAGGGCCGTGCGCGAGATCCCGGCGACGAGGGCCAGCAGCGCCCCCAGCGTGGCCAGGGCGGCGGCCGCGGTGACGACGACGGCGCCCGCGGCCGCCGGCCCGGCCGCCCAGCCGGACTCCCGCACCGCGGTCAGCAGCGGGGCGGTCGACGCCGCCAGCCGGTCGACGCCGAGGAAGCGCAGCAGCCCGAGACCGAGCAGTCCGTAGAGCAGCAGCGTGAACGCCAGCGCCCCCAGCACGGCCCGGGGGATGGTGCGGGCCGGGTCCCGGACCTCCTCGCCCAGCGTGGCCACCCGGGCGTAGCCGGCGAAGGCGAAGAAGAGGATGCCCGCCGCGGGGAGTACACCCCACCCGGACCCGTCCCACGCGGCGGCTCCGGTCCCGGGGTCATCTCCCGGACCGGACCCGCCCGCGGCGGGACCCGTACCCGAGAGCAGCAGGACGGCCACCGCCAGCAGGACCACCACCACCGGGGCCACCAGCAGCTTCGTCAGCCGGGCGGTGCGCGTGACCCCCCCGAGGTTCACCGCGGTGAGACCGAGGACGGCGGCCACGGCGAGCAGCCGCGCCCCGGCGTCGTCGGTCCCCGCGAGCTCCGCGGCGTAGAGGCCGAAGGTCAGTGCCATCGCCGCCGCGGACGCGGTCTTGCCGGTCACGAAGCCCCAGCCGGCCACGAACCCCGGCCACGGGCCCAGCTGCCGGTTCGCATAGAGGTACGTGCCGCCGGAGGCGGGGTGGACGGCGGCCAGCTGGGCGGTGGAGGTGGCGTTGCACCACGCGACCACCGCGGCCAGCAGCAGGGCCGCGGGCAGCCACGGCCCGGCGAACGCGGCGGCGGGGGCGAAGGCCACGAACACCCCGGCCCCGACCATCGAGCCCACCCCGATGACGGTCGCGTCGAGCGCGCCCAGGCGGCGGGCCAGGGCCGGGTGGCCGGGGGAGGTGCTCATGGTCGTCCTGTCGTCGTCCTGGTCCCGGAGTGCCGGGCTGTAAACTCGTCTTTCGGAACGAGAGTAGGGGCACCGGGGAAACACCGGGCCAACGCGCGATGAGCGCGGCCCCGTCCGCACCTCCCGAACAACGAAGGGTTTTTCAGTGCTGCGCACCCACAACCTCGGCGCCCTGCGCGCCGAGCACATCGGAGAGACCGTCACGCTGGCCGGCTGGGTTGGCCGGCGCCGCGACCACGGAGGGGTGGCCTTCCTGGACCTGCGCGACGCCTCCGGGGTCGCCCAGATCGTGGTGCGCGACGAGGCGGACTTCCACCACCTGCGCAACGAATTCGTCCTGCAGATCACCGGCACCGTGGAGCGCCGCCCCGAGGGCAACGAGAACCCGGCTCTGGCCACCGGCGAGGTCGAGGTCATGGCCGAGACCGTGACCGTGCTCAACACCGCCGCCGCGCTGCCCTTCCAGATCGACGAGCACGTGGAGGTCGGGGAGGACGCCCGGCTGCGGCACCGCTATCTGGACCTGCGCCGGCCCGAGCCGGCCCGGATCATGCGGCTGCGCTCGGACGCCAACCGGGTGGCCCGCGAGATGCTCCACGAGGACGGGTTCACCGAGGTCGAGACCCCCACGCTGACCCGCTCCACCCCCGAGGGCGCCCGCGACTTCCTGGTCCCGGCCCGCCTGGCCCCGGGCTCCTGGTACGCCCTGCCCCAGTCCCCGCAGCTGTTCAAGCAGCTGCTGCAGGTCGGCGGGATCGAGAAGTACTACCAGATCGCACGCTGCTACCGGGACGAGGACTTCCGCGCCGACCGGCAGCCAGAGTTCACCCAGCTCGACATCGAGGCCTCCTTCGTCGAGCAGGACGACGTCATCGCCCTCGGCGAGCGCATCGTGGCCGCCCTGTGGCAGCTCATCGACGTGGAGATCCCCACCCCCATCCGCCGGATGACCTACGCCGAGGCGATGGCCAAGTACGGCTCCGACAAGCCGGACCTGCGCTTCGGCCTGGAGCTCACCGAGCTGACCGAGTACTTTCAGGACACCACCTTCCGCGTGTTCAAGGCCCCCTACGTGGGCGCCGTGGTCATGCCGGGTGGGGCGTCCCAGCCGCGCCGCACCCTGGACGCCTGGCAGGAGTGGGCCAAGCAGCGCGGGGCCAAGGGCCTGGCCTACGTGCTCGTCGGCGAGGACGGCACCCTGAGCGGGCCGGTGGCCAAGAACATCACCGAGGCCGAGCGCGAGGGCCTCGCCGCCGCGACCGGCGCGCAGCCCGGGGACTGCATCTTCTTCGCCGCCGGCGAGAAGAAGTCCTCCCGCGCCCTGCTGGGCGCCGCCCGCGTGGAGATCGGCCACCGCACCGGGCTGATCGACGAGGACGCCTGGGCGTTCGTGTGGATCGTGGACGCGCCCCTGTTCGAGTCCGCGGCCGAGGCCGTCGAGTCCGGGGACGTCGCCGTGGGCGCCGGCCAGTGGACCGCCGTGCACCACGCGTTCACCGCGCCCAAGCCCGAGTTCCTGGACAGCTTCGACCAGGACCCCGAGCACGCGCTGGCCTACGCCTACGACATCGTGTGCAACGGCAACGAGATCGGCGGCGGCTCCATCCGCATCCACCAGCAGGACGTGCAGCGCCGCGTCTTCGAGGTCATGGGCATCGGCCGGGAGGAGGCCGACGAGAAGTTCGGCTTCCTGCTCGAGGGCTTCAAGTACGGCGCGCCCCCGCACGGCGGCATCGCCTTCGGCTGGGACCGCGTGGTCGCCCTCCTGGCGGGCACGGACTCCATCCGCGAGGTCATCGCGTTCCCGAAGACCGGCAACGGCTTCGACCCGCTGACCGCCGCCCCGGCGCCGATCACCCCGCAGCAGCGCAAGGAGGCCGGGGTGGACGCCAAGCCCGAGGCCAAGGCCGGCGCCGCGTCCCAGGCGCCGTCCGGGGACCGGGCGAAGAAGCCGGTCGACGCCTGATCCGTCAGCGCTTCTCCCCGCAGGGGCCGGTCCCTGTCGTGCACGACGACGACGGGGACCGGCCCCTGCGCGTACCGGCGCCGTCCGGCAGGCCGAGCTGGTAGGGCCGGGTGGGCCGGGCCGGTGGGGCCGATCCGGCCGGGCCGATGGGCAGGTCCCACTGGGCTGATCGAGGCGGGCAGGCCCCGCCGGACGAGCTCCGCCCGGGCAGGCGCAGCCGCGCAGGCGCGCCGGGGCGGTGCGGCCGGTCGGGTGCGACCGGAGCGGATCAGTCGAGCAGGCTCTCCAGGTGCGGGGTGCGCTCGTGGGCGCCCGGCAGCGGCTCGCGGCCGCGGCCCAGCAGGAACCACAGCGGGACCACGAGCAGCGCCAGCCCCAGGCCCACCCACACCCACGAGGCGGTCAGCGTGTACTCCGCGCCCGTCAGCACGAGGGCGACCGCCATGAGCGCGGCGCCCACCGCGCCGAGGGCCCGTGCCCCGGCCGTCCGTCCGAGCTTCGCGACCGCCGCGCAGGCCAGGCCGTAGTACAGGGCGACGAGCACCGAGATGATCCCGATCGAGTCGTCGAACAGCGGACCGGAGAACGCCATCCAGGCAGCGGCGACGGCGGCGGTGGACCACGTGGCGAAGGACAGGGACAGGAAGCGGCGCGGCAGGTGCCCGCCGCGGGCCATGGACATCAGGCCGCGGGAGGTGGGGATCATGGTGGTGCCGATGGACGCCCCCGCGGAGATCGCCACGAGCGCGGCCAGCAGCGGGGAGGCCACCGAGGACCCCGGGGCGTAGGCCCAGCCGATGGCGGCGTAGGCGGCCGCGACCACGCCCAGCGCGATCCACGCCGAGACCCGCGGGGCCCGCTGGGTGGTGGACTCCTCGGTGAGCGAGAACGTGGAGTCCCATCCCCAGTACAGGAACAGGGCCAGCAGCAGGGCCGCTGCCACGTCCCCCGCCGAGACGCCGGTGCCGGTGGCGAGCTCCGCGGCGCCGTAGAAGCCGGTCCACTCCCCGTCCTCGGGACCTGTGCCGGGCGGGAGGGCCGGTGCGGTGCGCACTGCCCACACCAGTACGCCCACCCCGATGAGCTGCAGGACGGCCAGGACCCACTGCACGGCGGCCGAGATCCTGATGCCGGTCGAGGACACCGCCGCGAAGGCCGCCATGAGCAGGGCGGCCACGGCGGTGGTGGCCCAGGGCCCCGCGCCGATCCCGAGGGCGAACAGGGCGGAGTCGGCCGTGACCCACGCCAGGGACGCGAGCACGAGCGTCGCCGAGAGCCACAGCCCCCAGCCGCCCAGGAACCCGGTGAACGCCCCGTAGGCCTCACGGGCCCACCGGTAGACGGTGCCCTGGTCCTCGTAGAGCGCGTCCAGGCGGGCGAAGCAGATCGAGACGACCACCATGGGGAGCACGGCGCCGACCAGCACCACTGGGGTCCAGGCACCGACCAGGGCGTGGATCAGCCCCACGGTGACCACCGCCGAGTACAACGGGGCGATCGAGGTGGACCCGATGACCGCCGAGGTGGTGGTGGAGATCGACCGGGGGAGCAGGTGGGCGGTCACAGCAGACCCTTCTTGTCGATGACGTTGGGCACGAACCGGCAGTAGTAGTCGGTCAGCGGGCCGTCGGACTCGCGGATGCCGATGCCGGCCGCGCCGGCCTCGCCCACCACCCAGGAGCCGATGACCGGGTGGTTGGGGGCCCCGTCGGAGCCGGGGAAGTTCCGGATGGGCGTGTAGGCCTGCCACACGTCCAGCGGGGAGTCATGGGGGTGCTCGGAGCGGATCCGCACGTCACGGGCGTGCATCTCGATGCCGTCGCCCTCGCGGCCGAACACCGGCTTGCGCACCCACTCCCGCAGCTCACCGGGCCCGTCCGGGTGGGCGGCCAGCAGGTTCTCGTGCCCGGGGAAGCACCGCCACAGGGCCACGAGCAGCAGCTTGTTCGACTGGAACATCTTCCACGCCGGCTCGTACCAGTGGTGCATCAGGGTGGGGTCGTCGAGCACGAACGCGCCGGGTCCGTCGCCGACCATGTGCTCCCACGGGTGCAGGGCGAAGACCTCCTCGATCGGGCCCACCACCACGGGCTCGTCCACGTCCCCGGTCGCGTGCACCCAGCCGCGGGACCGGGTGTCGAAGCGGACGTCCTCGACGGGCAGCAGGACGGCCCGGTAGCCCGCCTCGACCGCGGTGTTCGCCAGCACGGCGGCGTTGGCCGCGTCCTCCCCGGACTCCTCCTCGCGGGTGTACGCCACGTGCAGGGTCTTCGTGGCCGAGTACGGCAGCCGCTGCCGCCACCGCTCCACGAGCATGGGCCACAGGCCGTTGAGCTGGTCGAACTCCGGGTGGTCCTCGCCCAGGCCCGGGAACAGCGCCTCCATGCGGCTCCACTGGCAGATCGCCCCCTCGACCAGGCCGGTGGGGGTGTCACCGTTGAGCTCGAGCATCTTCGGCGGGCCCGTCCCGTCCCAGGCGAGGTCGAAGCGGCCGTAGATCGAGGGCTCGCGCAGCCGCAGGGAGTGCTGGGCCAGCTCGAAGGCCGCCTCCGACAGCCCCAGGGTGCCCAGCGCGCCGGTGGCCAGGTACCGGGCGGCCTCGGCGCACATCCGGTGCAGCTCGTCCGTGACGGACTCCAGCTCGTCCACCTCGTCGGGTGAGAAGACGTAGGCGGCGGTCTCGTTCCAGTACGAGAAGCGCCTGCCGTCGGGCCGCTCGGTGAGGGCATAGGTGAGCCCCTCGTCGCGGATGGTGCGCTCCCAGCCGGGGCGCGGCGCCAGGCCGTCGATCCGCCGCATCAGGAGCCCCAGCCGCTCTTCGACCCGCCGAAGCCGCGGGAGACGCCGCTCTTGCCCACGGCGGTCCCGTCCCGGGGCAGACCGCGGGCCACGGTGGCCGAGGCCGGCGGGCGGCCGGTGGTCCAGCCCGCCGAGGCCCGCACGGGCGAGCCCACGGCGGGGACGGCCGCGGCGCGGGCGGAGCTCATGAGCACCCACATGGGGAAGAAGCCGCCCACCCGCGGCCCGCGGTCGTCGTCGCACTCGTCGTCGTCGACCCGCACGGGCTCGGCGCCGCCCTCCCCGTCCGGGTCCTGGACGCAGATCTGGGCGTAGTCGGAGTCCACCTCCTGCACGTCCTGGGCGTCCTGGCCGCAACCGGTCAGGGCGATCGTCAGGGCGCCGATCGAGGCGGCGGCCATGGTCCGTGAGGAGGGGCGGGGCGGCATGCTGGGCCTTCCGGGACGGGAGCGGGACGGGGCCTGCGCGGGACAGAGGCTGCCCGGGACAGAGCCGCACGCAACGGGGCGGGACGAGTCGGCGCGGACGCGGCGGCGAGCCCGTGCCGTCTCCTCCGAGCGTACGGCGTCCGGGCCGCCACGGGGTCCCCCGGGCCCGGCCCGTGTCCCGGTCCGTCGGCCCGTCCCACGCCGACCGGGGGATGTGCGGGCGCAACCGGGAGCAACATCGGCCGCGCCGCCGGCGCCCCGCAGTATGCTTCGGTCACCTCCGGGGCCGTGTCCCGCCCGACCGGTCGGACCCGTCCCCGCCCGCAGCACCCAGGGGAGACCATGAGCCGTGATCCCGCCGCCGCCCGCACCGCCCTGCTCGACGCCGGGGCCTGGTTCGCCGACCTCGTCGAGGAGCTCCGCCCGCACCACTGGACGCGTCCGGGGCTGGGCACCTGGGACGTGCGGGCGCTGGTGGGCCACGCCCACCGCGCGCTCGTCACGCTCGGGACCTATCTCACCGTCCCCGCCGAGGACGAGACCTGCACCGACGTGGCCCAGTACTACGCGCTCTCCGCCGCGGCCACGGACCCCGCGGAGGTCGCGGCCCGGGGCGTGGCCGCCGGCCGCGAGCTCGGCCGGCACCCGGCCGTCACCGTCCGGGCGTCGCTGGGCCGGGCCCGGGACGCCCTGGCCCGGGTGCCGCTCGGCGAGGACCCCCTGATCCGCACCGTGGTGGGCGGCACCCGGCTGCGCGCCTACGTCCCCACCCGCACCTTCGAGCTGGCCGTCCACGGCCTGGACGTCGCCCAGGCCTGCGGACTCGACCGGAGACCTCCGGAGCACGTCCTGGCCGACGCCGGGCAGACGGTGCTGGAGATCGCCGCCCGCGGCGGGCACCTGCCCGGGGTCCTGCTGTCGCTCACGGGCCGGCGACCGCTGCCGCCGGGCTTCTCCGTCCTGGACTGAGCCGGCCCGTCCCCCGGGGTCCGGGGGACGGGGATCCGGAGATCCGGGAGCACCGGGGCCCGCGGACCGGATCCCCGCGGGCTTCCGGTCCCTGACCTGCCGGAGCCTGCGGAACCGGGCCCCGGCTCAGAGCACCGTGCCGACGGCGGCCCCGTAGCCCAGCCCGATGAGCACTCCCACGAGCGACCCGACGACCGTCTGCGCCGGGGTGTGGTCGCCGGTGCGCACCCGCGAGACGGCGACCGCGACCGGCACCGCCGCGGCAGCCGCCGCTGCCCAGGGGACGAGGAGGACACCGAGCCCCACGGCCCAGCACGACGCCATCGCCACGTGGGCGGAGATCTTCCACCACAGGGTCACGACCAGCAGCACCAGCAGGCCCAGCAGCACGAAGGCGGTGGTCACCGGCACGACCGCCGGGGCGCCCAGCGCCAGCTCGGCGGCCACCACGAGGCCCGTGAGCACCCCGGTGGCGGCGTAGACCGCCAGCCGCTGGGCCCGGACCCGGACGAAGTGCCCGTCCACCCGCCCGCGGCGGGCGAGCGCCCGCAGCACGAGCATGGGCAGCGACGCCACGACCACGGCGGTCCCCAGGCCCCAGAGGGCCCCGGGCCACCCGGCCCCCGACCAGCCGGCGAGCACCAGCAGGGACAGCACCAGCGGGGCGGGGGCGAACACCTCGGCCACCAGGGTGCTGCCTGGGGACGTGCTGCGCGCGGTGGCCATGGCACGAGGCTACCGGGGGGTCCGGACCCGTCCCGGACTGTGGTGGACTGGGGGGCATGCGCATCGTTCTGCAGAGGGCGGCCCGGGCCGCCGTGACCGTCGGGGGAGACGTCGTGGGGTCGATCGAGGAGCCGGGCCTCGTGGCCCTGGTGGGCGTGACCCACGACGACGACGCCGGAACGGCCGCGAAGCTCGCCGAGAAGACCTGGACGCTGCGGCTGCTGGCGGGCGACCGCTCCTGCGCCGACCTCGGGGCCCCGGTGCTCGCCGTCAGCCAGTTCACGCTCTACGGCGACGCCCGCCGGGGCCGGCGCCCCTCGTGGTCGGCCGCCGCTCCGGGCCCCGTCTCGGAGCCGGTGTTCGAGGCCTACGTCCAGGCGCTGCGGGATCTCGGCGCGCGGGTGCAGACCGGCCGCTTCGGGGCGGCGATGCAGGTGGAGCTCGTCAACGACGGCCCGTTCACCCTGGTCCTGGACAGCGCCGAGCTGGAACGGCCCCGCCGGGCCTGAGCCCGGGCCCGGGTGCGGGCCGGTCAGATCGCCGTGCGGGGGGCGGCCGCCTCCGTGCCCGTCTCCTTCCGCGCCCGGCGCCGCCGGGCGCGGTCGAGGGCCGCGATGACGGGCCCCGCGGTGACCCCGTGCAGCACGACCGAGGCGACGATCACCAGCCCCACGATGCGCCACAGGGCCTGGTCCTCCGCGGCGAACTCGCCCTCGGACAGGGCGTAGGCGAGGTAGTAGACCGAGCCGATGCCGCGCACGCCGAAGAAGGCGAGCACGCTGCGCTCCCACGGGCCCGTCCGGCCGCCGAGCAGGCTGATCCACCCGGCGAGGGGGCGCACCAGCAGCAGGAAGGCCGCCGCGACGAGGACCTCGCGCCAGGTGAGCCCGGCGAGCAGCCCCCGTGCCACCGCGCCGCCCAGGAGCACGAGCACCACCACGGTGAGCAGCCGCTCGAGCTGCTCGATGTAGCTGTGCAGCACGCGGTGCGCGCCGTGCACCCGTTCGCCCGCCCGGATGGTCACCGCGCACACGAACACGGCCACAAAGCCGTAGCCCTCGACCATCTCGGCCACACCGTAGGTGAGGAACGTGGCCGCCAGGGCCACGAACCCCTCGGTCTGCGCAGCCCCGCGGACGGTGCCGAGCCGGGAGCGGAAGAAGAGCCGTCGCAGGAGCAGCCCCACCAGGACGCCGAACAGGCAGCCGACGGCGATCCGCCAGGCCACGTCCACGGAGACGAAGTGCGGCAGCCACGCGCCCGGAGCGGTGCCCACGACGCTCAGGGCGATCGCCAGGTAGACGAAGGGGAAGGCGAGGCCGTCGTTGAGCCCCGCCTCGGAGGTGAGCCCGAAGCGCACCTCGTCCTCGCCGTCGAGGTCCTCCTGGGACTCCGAGGGCTCGCCGACCTGGACCTCGGAGGCCAGGACCGGGTCGGTGGGGGCCAGCGCCGCGGCCACGAGCACGGCGCCGGCCGCGCTCAGCCCCAGCACCGACCACCCCAGCAGAGCGGCTCCGAGCAGGCTCAGGGGCATGGCGATCCCCAGCAGCCGCCAGGTCGTGGCCCACCGCCGGAGTCCCAGCGGGCGGTCCAGCGCCAGCCCGGCGCCCATCAGCGAGACGATCACGCAGATCTCGCTCAGGTGCACGGTGACGCCGCTGTGGGCCACCGGGTCCGGATCGGGCAGGGTGTCGGCCAGTGAGAAGGCCACCGCCCCGGCGCCCAGGAACACCATGGGCATCGAGACGGGGGCCCGCACGAGCAGGCGGGGCAGCAGGGCGGCCGCGAACACGGCCAGCCCTGCGGCGGTGAAGAGCACACTGGGGGCCTCGAACACCAGTACCTCGTTCCTGGAACGGCCGGGCGGGATCCCGCGCCGTGGTTCCCGCGCCGTGGCGGCCGTGGCCGTCGCCGCGCGGGGGCGCCCGCCGGTGGCGCCGACGTGATCAGCACGCTGATCATACGCCCATCGACGCCTCCTGGGACAGGCTGCGGGGGACCCAGCCGCTAGCCTGAGGGGGTGACCGGCTCCCTCTTCGACGACCTCGACGCCTCCGATCCCGGATCCCGCGCTCCCGGGGACGAGCGGGACGGTGCCGCCCGCCCCGCCGCCCGGTCGCGGCGGACCCGCTCCCGGGCGCCGCTGGCGGTGCGGATGCGCCCCCGCCGCCTCGACGAGATCGTGGGCCAGCAGCACCTGCTCAAGCCCGGTTCCCCGCTGCAGGTGCTGGCAGGGGAGGACCGCGGACCGGCGGGACCGTCGTCGATCATCCTGTGGGGGCCTCCGGGCACGGGCAAGACCACCCTGGCCCACGTGATCGCCCGGGGAGTGTCCCGGAAGTTCGTGGAGCTCTCCGCCATCACCGCAGGCGTCAAGGACGTGCGGAAGGTGATGGACGAGGCGCTCACGGACCGGGACCTGCACGGGCGCACCACGGTGCTGTTCCTCGACGAGATCCACCGCTTCACCAAGGCCCAGCAGGACGCGCTGCTGCCGGGGGTGGAGAACCAGTGGGTGGTGCTGGTGGCGGCCACGACGGAGAACCCGTCCTTCTCCGTGATCTCCCCCCTGCTCTCGCGCTCGCTGCTGCTCACCCTGCAGCCGCTGGAGCGCGCCGACATCGCGGCGCTGCTGGACCGCGCCGTCGTCGACCCCCGTGGCCTGGGCGGGGAGGTGGAGCTCTCCGCGGAGGCCCGCGAGCACCTCCTGGACCTGTGCGGCGGAGACGCGCGCAAGGCCCTGACCTCCCTCGAGGCCGCCGCCGGGGTCGCGTTCTCGGAGCAGCCGGAGCCCGGCGGCCACGGCGAGGACCAGGACGAGGACCAGGACGAGAACCAGGACGACGGGGTCCGCGCACCGGCCGTCCCGGTGATCACCCGGGAGCACGCCGAGGAGGCCCTCGACCGGGCGGCGGTGCGCTACGACAAGAACGGCGACCAGCACTACGACGTGGTCAGCGCATTCATCAAGTCGATCCGCGGCTCGGACGTCGACGCCGCGATGCACTACCTGGCCCGGATGATCGAGGCCGGGGAGGACCCGCGGTTCATCGCCCGCCGGCTCATCATCTCCGCCTCCGAGGACATCGGCACCGCCGACCCGACCGCCCTGCAGACCGCGGTCGCCGCCGCCGACGCCGTCCAGCTCATCGGCATGCCCGAGGGGCGGATCCCGCTGGCCCAGGCCGTGGCCCACCTGGCGACCGCACCGAAGTCCAACGCCGCCTACACCGCGATCAACGAGGCGATCGCCGACGTCCGCGCCGGCCGGGCCGGACCCGTCCCGCTCCACCTGCGCGACGCCCACTACCCCGGCGCGGGCCAGCTCGGCCACGGCCGCGGCTACGTCTACTCCCACGACCAGCCCAACGGCGTGGCCGCCCAGCAGTACCCGCCCGACGAGCTCGTCGGCACCGACTACTACCGGCCCACCGAGCACGGCCGCGAGCGCGAGATCGCCCACCGCCTCGAGATCCTGCGGGGCATCGTCCGGGGCCGGTGACCCCCGTGCTCAGCGGCCGAACAGGTGGCGCACCACCGACGCGGCCGTGCGCTCGTCGATGAGCAGGTCCGTGACCACGCCCGCCCGCAGCGCGCCCACCACGCCCGGCACCTTGTGGTCCCCCGCCACCACGCACAGCCGGCGGGGAATCCGCCGCAGCTCCATGGGCGTCGGCCCGCTCGCCCGCCGGTTGTAGTCGATGTCGGCGTAGGTGCCGTCCTCCCGCAGGAAGACCGTGCAGACGTCGCCGACCACGCGGTGCGCGGACAGCTCCCGCAGTGCGTCCTCCGGGAGGTAGCCGCTGCTGTACACCTGGGAGATCATCGGCCCGCGGAAGGCCCCCACGCTGAACACCGCCAGGTCCGCCGCGTTGCGCACCGCCAGCACCCGGCGCACCGAGGACTCCTGCCACATCAGCCGCCGCGTCTCCTCCTGGTCGAAGAACGCCGGGGCGGGGAAGGGCAGCAGGGCGGCCCCGAAGGCCGCCGACATCTGCCCGAGCAGTGCCGAGGACTGCGCCGCGCCCGTGGAGCGGGCACTGACCGCGCCGTTCATCTGCACCACGACCGCGTCCCGCGTGGTCTTCGGCTGCAGATGGTTCCCGATCGCCGAGGTCGTGATTCCCCAGGCGACCGCCAGGGTCATCCCGTCCCCGAACCAGTCGCCGAGCATCCCCGCCGCGGCCCGGGCCACCGACTCCAGCCGCTGCGGCTCCGTGGCCGTGCGCGGCGTGCCCGCCACGTGCACCGTGACGCCGAAGGCCTCCCGCAGCCGGTGGGACAGGTCGTGTCCCGCGTCCGGGGGAGCGGCGAGGCTGATCCGCACGATGCCCCGCTCCCGGGCGGCCTGCAGCATCCGCGAGACCGTGGGCCGGGAGACGCCGAACCGGTCCGCCACCGCCTCCATCGTCATGCCCTGCACGTAGTACAGCTCCGCCGCGTGGTGGAGCTCGGCATCACCGTGCATGCGGCCCTCCCTCTCCTGCACGTCCGTTCATTTGGTTTGAGCATAGGTGCAACCCGCGACAGAGTGTGATGCAGAGCACCTTTCCATCCGCAACCGACCGCCTCGAGGAGTTCCCCACCATGGCCCACCCCACACTCTCCAGCAGCGAACGCGACCGCGCGCTCGCCGAGTTCTCCGACGGCCCGGAGCTCGACGTCCTCGTGGTCGGAGGCGGGATCACCGGCGCCGGCATCGCCCTGGACGCCGTGACCCGGGGTCTGCGCACCGGCATCGTCGAGGCCCAGGACTGGGCCGGCGGCACCTCGCAGTGGTCCTCCAAGCTGGTCCACGGCGGCCTGCGCTACCTCCAGCAGCTCGACTTCAAGCTCGTCTCCGAGGCCCTGCGGGAGCGCGAGCTGCTCCTCGACTTCCTCGCCCCGCACCTCGTCAAGCCCGTGCCGTTCCTCTACCCGCTGACCCACCGCCTCTGGGAACGCCCCTACGTCACCGCCGGGATCGGCCTCTACGACGCCCTGGCCCACCTCGGGGCCAAGGTCGCGACCCTGCCCTACCAGCGCCACTACGGCCTCAAGGGCGTGCAGCGGGTCTTCCCCGACGTGAAGCCCGGGTCCATGGTCGGCGCCGTCCAGTACTGGGACGGTCAGGTCGACGACGCCCGCCTCGTCCTGACGATCGTGCGCACCGCCGTGCGCTACGGCGCGCTCGCCGCCAACCGCACGCAGGCGGTCGCCTTCCCGAAGGACGACAGCGGCCGCGTCGTGGGGGCCACCGTCCGCGACCTCGAGACGGGCCGGGAACACACGGTGCGGGCCAAGACGGTGATCGCCGCCACCGGGGTGTGGACCGAGCAGACCCAGGACCTCGCCCACGCCGAGGGCGGGCTGAAGGTGCTCGCCTCCAAGGGCATCCACATCATCGTGCCCCGCGAGCGGATCCGCGGCGAGAAGGGGCTCATCCTGCAGACCGAGAAGTCCGTGCTGTTCATCATCCCGTGGGCGCGGTACTGGCTCATCGGCACCACCGACACCCCCTACCACCAGGACCTCGTGAACCCGGTGGCCACCGCGGAGGACATCGACTACGTCATCGACCACGCCAACGTGGTCCTCGACCGGCCGCTCACCCGCGAGGACGTCATCGGCACCTACGCCGGGCTGCGACCGCTGCTGCAGCCCGGCACGAAGAAGGGCGACGAGGAGGCGCAGTCCACGAAGATCTCCCGCGAGCACACCGTGACCGAGGTCGCCCCCGGTCTCATCACGATCGCCGGCGGCAAGCTCACCACCTACCGGGTGATGGCGGAGGACGCCGTGGACCTCGCCCTCGGCGAGGAACGGGCCGAGGCCGTGCCGTCGGTGACCGACCGCACGCCGCTGCTGGGTGCCGAGGGCTACCTCGCGCTGAGCCGCCAGGCCGGCACCCTGGGCGCCCGGCACGACTGGGACGAGGAACGGGTGCAGCACCTGCTCGGCCGCTACGGCTCGGCGATCACCGAGATCACCGAGCTCGTCGAGGACCGTCCCGACCTCGGCCGTCCCCTCGAGGGCGCCCCGGCCTACCTGCGGGCGGAGATCGTGCACGCCTGCACGCACGAGGGCGCGCTGCACCTCGAGGACCTCTTCGACACGCGTACCCGGCTCACGTGGGAGCAGCCCCGCCACGGCCTCGACGCGGTCGAGGAGGTCGCGGACCTCGCCGCCGAGGCCCTCGGCTGGGACGGGCGGCGGCGCGGGGCCGAGGTCGAGGCCTACCGGCTGCGCTGCGCCGCGGAGGACGCGGCCGCCGGGGCTCCCGACGACACCGCGGCGGCCGCCGCACGGGCCGCCGCCCCCGACGTCCTGGAGCTCGTGCGCCCCTCCGGCGCCTGAGCGTTCGCCGGCCGAGCGTTCGCCGGCCGAGCGTTCGCCGGCCGGGCGTCCGCCGGCCGCCGCCGCGCTGTTCCCCGTTTCACCAAGCCCCCCCGGCCGTCCCCGACGGGCGGCCGGTCCGTCCAGTCCGCACCACCCGAGGAGTCGCAGTGCTGTCGATGTCGAACGTTGTGGTCCAGGCCGTAGCGCCTGCCGTGCCCATCTCCCTGTCCACCGTCTTCTGGTCCGAGGTCGCGGGCACCGCGATGCTGATCCTGCTCGGCGCCGGCGTGGTCGCCAACGCCGTGCTGCCCAGGACGAAGGGCCTCGGCGGCGGGTTCCTGATGATCAACTTCGGGTGGGGCCTGGCGGTGTTCGCCGGTGTCTACGTCGCCTGGCAGTCCGGGGCGCACATCAACCCCGCCGTGACCGTGGGCCTGTGGGCCAGCGGCGCCGGGGAGTACGCCCCCGGCGTGGCCGTCGGCCTCGTCAGCACGCTCGTCTACTTCGCCGGTGAGCTGACCGGCGCGTTCCTGGGCGCCGTCCTGGCCTTCCTCGCCTACAAGAAGCACTTCGACGAGGACATCGACGCGGAGGTCAAGCTCGCCGTTTTCTCCACCGGCCCCGCCGTGCGCTCCTACGGCTGGAACGTGCTCACCGAGGTGATCGGCACGTTCGTCCTCGTGATCGTGATCCTGCTCTTCGGCAACACGCCCTCGGAGATCGGGCCGCTGGCCGTGGCGCTGCTCGTGGTCGGCATCGGCGCGAGCCTCGGCGGGCCCACGGGCTACGCCATCAACCCCGCCCGTGACCTCGGTCCGCGCATCGCCCACGCCGTCCTGCCCATCCGCGGGAAGGGCTCCAGCGACTGGGCCTACGCCTGGGTCCCGGTCGTGGGCCCGATCATCGGCGCCGTGCTCGCCGGCGGCTTCTACCAGCTGTACGCCAACACGCCGGCCTGAGCCCGGCCGACCACAACCGTCCGACCCACACGACACCACCACGAAATGAGGTACCACCCATGAGCACGGACCAGAAGTACGTCATGGCCATCGACCAGGGCACCACCAGCACCCGGGCGATCATCTTCGACCACGGGGGCTCGATCGTCAGCACCGGCCAGCTCGAGCACGAGCAGATCTTCCCGCGCGCCGGCTGGGTGGAGCACGATGCGATGGAGATCTGGCGCAACGTCCGCAAGGTCGTCGCGGACGCCGAGGCCTCCGCCGAGATCGGCGCCCGGGACCTGGCCGCCGTGGGCATCACCAACCAGCGCGAGACCACCGTGGTCTGGGACCGCACCACCGGAGAGCCCGTCTACAACGCCATCGTCTGGCAGGACACCCGGACGCAGAAGATCGTGGAGGAGCTCGGCGGGGACGCCGGCCCGGACCGGTACAAGGACCGGGTGGGCCTTCCCCTGGCCAGCTACTTCTCGGGCCCGAAGGTCACGTGGATCCTGGACAACGTCGACGGCGCCCGGGAACGGGCCGAGCGCGGGGACCTGCTCATGGGCAACACCGACTCCTGGCTGGTGTGGAACATGACCGGCGGCGTGGACGGGGGCGTGCACGTCACCGACGTCACCAATGCCTCCCGCACGATGCTGATGAACCTCGAGACACTGGACTGGAACCCGGAGATCTGCGCCGACATGCGCATCCCCCTGTCGATGCTCCCGGAGATCCGCTCCTCCTCCGAGGTCTACGGCAAGGGCCGCACCCGCGGCTTCCTCAAGGACGTGCCGATCGCGGGCATCCTGGGCGACCAGCAGGCCGCGATGTTCGGGCAGGCGTGCTTCGAGAAGGGCATGGGCAAGAACACCTACGGCACCGGCAGCTTCGTGCTGATGAACGTCGGGACCGAGGTGGTGCACTCGGAGAACGGTCTGCTGAGCACCGTGTGCTACAAGATCGGCGACCAGGACGCCGTCTACGCCCTGGAGGGCTCCATCGCCGTGACCGGGTCCCTGGTGCAGTGGCTGCGGGACAATCTCGGGATCATCGCCTCCGCCCCGGAGGTCGAGCCGCTGGCCGCCTCGGTGGAGGACAACGGCGGGGCTTACTTCGTGCCGGCCTTCAGCGGCCTGTTCGCCCCGTACTGGCGCCCGGACGCCCGCGGCGCCCTCGTGGGCCTGACCCGCTACGTCAACAAGGGCCACATCGCCCGGGCGGCCCTGGAGGCGACGGCCTACCAGTCCCGCGAGGTGGTCGAGGCGATGAACGCCGACGCCGGGGTGGACATCACGGAGCTCAAGGTGGACGGCGGCATGACCGCCAACGAGCTCCTGATGCAGTTCCAGGCCGATCAGCTCGGCGTGCCGGTCGTGCGCCCGGCGGTCACCGAGACCACGGCCCTCGGCGCGGCCTACGCGGCCGGCATCGCGGTGGGCTTCTGGTCCGGCACCGACGAGGTGACCGCGAACTGGGCCGAGGACACCCGGTGGGAGCCGGCGATGGACGAGGACCGGCGCGGCAGGCTCTACCGCAACTGGCAGAAGGCCGTGACCAAGTCCTTCGGCTGGGTCGACGAGGACGTCGACTGACACCGGCCCGCTCCGCCGGACCGGAGCGCCGCCCGTGGTACACGGGCGGCGCTCCGGCGTGCGGGGGGCCCGTGCGGGGGCGGGGCGCGCAACGGCCCCGCACACGCTATAGTGGAACGTCGGCCGGCAAGGCCCGTGCTCCCGCACGCCCGGCGCACCGCCTCAACCACGGTGCACGGCGCGCGGCCACGGCGCTTGCAGGACAGGAGGATTGCGGCTGATCCTCACCTCTCCGGCGGGACCGATCCCGTCCACGGAGGCCGGACCGAACAGAACACGCTCCGCCCGAACCGGACGCCGGCCGGGGGAGAGCACCGCATTGTGAAAGGTAAACGTGGCTAACAACACGCGTGCGCGCCGCCAGGTGCGCAAGTCCCGCGCCCTCGGGATCGCCCTGACCCCGAAGGCCGAGAAGTACTTCGAGCGCCGTCCCTACGGCCCCGGTGAGCACGGCCGTGCCCGCCGGAAGGCCGACTCGGACTACGCCGTCCGTCTGCGCGAGAAGCAGCGTCTCCGGGCGCAGTACAACATCCGCGAGAAGCAGATGCACATCGCCTACGTCGAGGCCAAGCGCCAGGAGGGCCAGACCGGTGAGAACCTGGTCGCCCTGCTGGAGTCCCGCCTGGACGCCCTGGTCCTGCGCTCCGGCTTCGCCCGGACCATGGCCCAGGCCCGCCAGATGGTCGTGCACCGCCACATCCTGGTGGACGGCCAGCGGGTGGACCGCCCCTCCTACCAGGTCAAGGAGGGCCAGCTGATCCACGTGCACGCCAAGTCGGAGAAGATGGTGCCCTTCCAGGTCGCCGCCGCCGGCGCGCACCAGGCCGTGCTGCCGGACACCCCCGGCTACCTCGACGTGCAGATCGAGAAGCTGCAGGCCAAGCTGGTGCGCAAGCCCAAGCGCGCCGAGGTCCCCGTGACCTGCGAGGAGCAGCTCGTGGTGGAGTACTACGCCCGCATGGCCTGATCCTGCGGGCTCCTGCCGCCGGGACACCCCGGGGGCAGGGCCTTTACTGCGGAGAGG